>JANXPZ010000133.1 GCA_025357055.1 Candidatus Eiseniibacteriota bacterium
GCCGGCGCCGGTGACGCCGGTCAAGGTCGTCGGAAAGAAGAAGTAGGCGGGACTCTCCCCCCCCGGGGAGTGTCCGCGGAACCCGAGACCACGGCCGGCCCGACGGGGGTGTCCCCCCGGGTCGGCCGTGGCGGCGAGCGGAGGGCTGAGGCGATGACGACCCGGCTGGCCGAACGGACGATCGCCGTGCTGGGCTTCGGCAACCAGGGCGAGGCGCACGCACAGAACCTGCGGGACGCCGGGCTCGAGGTGGTGGTCGGCGCCCGGGTGGGAGGTGGAGCCGAGGCTCGTTCCCGCGCTCTCGGTTTCCCGACGCTCGATCTGCCCGGGGCGGCGAGCCGCGCGGCGGTCGTGGCGTTGCTGCTGCCCGACGAGGTCCTGCCCCTGGTCTGGCCCGCCGTGGCGCCCGCGCTCGCGCCGGAGGCGGCACTGGTCTTCGCCCACGGCTACAACCTGGTCTACTCGACGCTCGGCTTCCCCGAGCGTGGCGACGTGGTGCTGGTCTCGCCGGCCGCCCCGGGGCGCGTGCTGCGGGCGTCGCATGAACGGGGCGAGACCGTGCCGGGCTACCTCGCGGTCCACCTCGACCGCAGCGGCGCGGCCTGGGACCTGGCCGCGGAGTACGCCGAGCGGCTGGGGTGCGCCCCGGTCTGGCGCACCACGGTGCGCGAGGAGACCGAGGTGGACCTCTTCGGCGAGCAGGCCGTGCTGTGCGGGGGACTCAACGGTCTGCTGACGGCGGCCTTCGAGACCCTGGTCGAGAAGGGCTACGCGCCGGAGATGGCCTACCTCGAGTGCATCCACCAGCTCAAGTACCTGGCCGACCTGCTGCACGAGCGGGGCCTGGCGGGCGCCCGTGGCTCCATCAGCGCCACGGCGCTCTTCGGGGACTTCACCCGCGGCCCCCGGGTGGTGAGCGAGGCCACACGCGCCGAATTGCGGGCCCTGCTGGACGAGATCCGCGACGGCTCGTTCGCCCGCGAGTGGGCCGGGGAGGTGGGGAAGGGAAAGGTCTGGCTTCGGGCGCGGGCCGAGCAGGCAGCGGCGCATCCGCTCGAGGAGGCCAGGCGGCGGGCGCTCGAGGCGGGGGAGGAACGCCCCTGAGGCCGGATGAATCGCGCAACGCCTTGCGCAAAAACCGATTGACAGGCTTTGCCTCGGGTTGCTAGCCTGCGGCTCGGATGCTGCTCCCGGCCCACAAGGTGTTGGTCCGGGCGGCGTTGGGGAGGACGAGATGACCAAGGCGGATATCGTCGATCAGATCGCGGAGCGCACCGGGCTCACCAAGAAGGACGTGGCGGAGACCGTGGACCATTTCCTGAACGCGGTGGCGCGTGCGCTCGCCACCGGCAACCACATCGAGATCCGTGGCTTCGGCACGTTCCGGGTGAAGGACCGCAAGCAGCGGATCGCCCGCAATCCGCGCACGGGAGAGGCCGTCCCGGTCCCCCCGCGTAAGGTGCCGGTGTTCAAGGTGTCGAAGGAACTCAAGGACATGGTGGCGCAGAGCTAGACCGCGTCCGGGTGGCACTGCGACACGGTCGCTGCGGCACTGGCGTAAAGACGGCGGGCAGGAGCTTCGGCTCCCGCCCGCCGTCTTCCGTGCGGTGCGTCGCTAGCGCCGGCTGTTGCGGAGCAGCACCAGCCTCAGCAGCTGCAACGCCGCCATGGCCGCCGCGGCGACGTAGGTGAGAGCCGCGGCGTCCAGCACCTTCTTCGCGCCCGCCACCTCCTGCGGGGCGATGGCCCCGGTCTCGGTCAGCTGCGCCAGGGCGCGCTTGGAGGCGTCGAACTCCACGGGCAGCGTGACGAACTGGAAGAGCACCGCGCCGGAGAAGAACAGGATGCCCAGGTCCATGAAGAACCCCGACATGCCCGAACGGAAGAACATGCCGATCAGGAACAGCGGGAACGCGAGCGTGCTGGCGAAGCCCGCCACCGGCGCGATCGCCGAGCGGATCGCCAGCGGCGCGTAGCCGTTCGCGTGCTGGAGCGCGTGGCCCACCTCGTGCGCGGCGACCGCGATCGAAGCCAGCGAGTCGCCCTGGTAGTTGTTGGTGGAGAGCCGCACCTTCCGCACGCGCGGGTCGTAGTGGTCGGTCAGGACCCCGTCCACCTCCTCGATGCCCACGTCGGAGAGCCCGTTGCGGACCATGATCGAGCGTGCCATGTCGTGGCCGGTCATGCCATTCGCCGCGCGCACGCGGGACATCTTCTTGTAGGTGCTCTGCACCTTCCACTGGGCCCAGAAGGCGAAGATCATCGCGGGGATGAGCAGGACGAAGGTCGGGTCGAAGCCCATGAAGTACATGACGCTGCTGGCTCCTCTCAATGGCCGCGCGGGGACGGCGGACGCCGGCGCGCGCAACCAGTCGAACACAGGGTTGGATGCGGATCGCTCCGGCGCGATACCCGCGCAGGCCGTGCGGGCGCGGGTCGATGGCCGCTCCTGAACCGAACGGTAGCAGCCCCGGCGGGTGGAAGCCACCGGGCGCTCCGTTCATGTCAGCGAACGGTCAGGCCGGCGCCGGCGCGCGTCGGCGCCGGCGCTTTTCCCGCCGCGGGCCTTCCCCTACACTGCCCGTGCCGACACCGGATGATGCCGTTCTTCACGAACCCGAACGAAAGCCCGCAATGAGTCCGACCCAGCCTCCCGTCGATCTGCGCAGCGACACCGTGACGCGCCCGACCCCGGCCATGCGCCGGGCCATCCTGGAGGCCGAGGTCGGCGACGACGTGTTCGGCGACGACCCCACCGTGCTGGCGCTGGAGCGCCGCGTCGCGGAGCTGGCGGGGAAGGAGGCGGCGCTCTACGTGCCCAGCGGCACGATGGGCAACCAGCTGGCCGTCAAGTGCCACACCGAACCAGGCGACGAGGTGCTGCTCGAGCTGGAGTCGCACATCTTCCTCTACGAGCAGGGCGGTCTGGGGGCGAACTCCGGCTGCCTGGCGCATCTGGTCCCGGGGGAGCGCGGGCTGATCACGCCCGCGCAGGTCGCGGCCGCGGTGCGCGACCCGGCCGACGACCACGTGGCGCGCGTGCGCCTCCTGTGCGTCGAGAACACGCACAATCGCCAGGGCGGGGTGATCGTGCCGCTCGAGCGGCTGCAGGCCGTGGCCGCGGTGGCGCGCGCGCACGGCGTCGCCGTGCACCTCGACGGGGCGCGGCTCTGGAACGCCAGCGTGGCCAGCGGCATCCCGCTGCGCGACTGGGCCGCCACGGCCGACAGCGTGATGATGTGCTTCTCGAAGGGCCTGGGAGCTCCCGTGGGCTCCATCCTCGCCGGCCCCGCCGACTTCGTCCGCCGCGCGCACCGCGTGCGCAAGCGCTGGGGCGGCGGCATGCGGCAGGTCGGCATCCTCGCCGCGGCCTGCCTGCACGCGCTCGATCACCACCTCGAGCGGCTGGCCGAGGACCATCGCCGCGCGAAGACGCTGGCCGCCGGCTTCGCGCAGGCGGCGGGGGTGCGGGTGGTCGAGCCGGAGACGAACATCGTCATCGTCACGCTGGAGCACCCCGCGCTCGAGCCGGCCGCGGTGCTGGGAGCGCTCGAGGCGCGCGGGGTGCGGATGGTGTCCTTCGGCGCGCGGCGGTTGCGCGCCATCACGCACCTCGACGTGGACGACGCGGGCGTGGCCCGGGCGGTGGCGGGCTTCGGCGAGGTGGTGCACGGCCTGACGGGGCGCGGTTGACCGCGCGCCGGGGCCGGTGGACGCTCCCCCGGGTGCGTGCTACTTTGCTGCGGTTTCAGCAGGTGGGCCCGCGCCCGGGAAAGAACGAGTGACCGAAGCCATCGCCCCGATGGGGACGCTGTATCTCGTGGCCACGCCGATCGGCAACCTCGAGGACATCACGCACCGCGCCCTGCGCATCCTCTCCGAGGTGGACCTCGTGGCGGCGGAGGACACGCGCC
Source organism: Candidatus Eiseniibacteriota bacterium (assembly GCA_025357055.1). Taxonomy (GTDB): domain Bacteria; phylum Eisenbacteria; class RBG-16-71-46; order RBG-16-71-46; family RBG-16-71-46; genus JANXPZ01. The sequence continues at coordinate 3,915 of JANXPZ010000133.1, forward strand.
ACACGCGGCGGTTGCTCCAGCACTTCGGCATCTCCGTCCCGGTGACGAGCCTGTTCGAGCACAACGAGCGCACCCGCGTCCCGGGGCTCGTCCGGAAGTTGAGGGAGGGCCTCGCGGTCGCCCTGGTGACCGACGCCGGCTCGCCCGGCGTGGCCGATCCGGGCTTCCCGCTGGTGCGGGCGGCGGTGGCGGAGGGCGTGCGAGTGGAGAGCATCCCGGGGCCGAGCGCGGCGATCGCGGCGCTGCAGGTGAGCGGGCTGCCGACCGACGCGTTCACGTTCGTGGGGTTTCTGCCGGTCAAGTCGGGGGCACGGCGCCGCCGGCTGGAGGAGTTGCACGAGCGGCGCGAGACGGTGGTGGCCTTCGAGTCGCCCCACCGCATCGACGCCAGCCTCGCGGAGCTCGAGGCGATCTGGGGCGAGCGCCCGGTCGCACTGGCCCGCGAGTTGACCAAGACGTTCGAAGAGGTGCTGCGGGGCACGGCGCGCGAGGTGCGCGCGGCGCTCACGCCGGAGAGGAGACGGGGCGAGATGGTGCTGGTGCTGGGTGGGCGCGTGCGCGGCGAAGAGGGGCCGCGACCGTGAGCGGGACACCGGACACGGCTGCGCCGGAGGCGCCCCCGGGGCGCGTCGCCCGGTTCAAGCGCCGGCTGCAGGACGGCGCGCACGCGGCGGTGGAGCCGCTCGTGGCGCTGCTCTCCCGGCTGGGCGTGCATCCCGACCACCTCACCATCGCCGGGCTGGTGCTGAGCGCGCTCTCGGGGTTCGCGTTCTACCTGGGCCACACGCGCACCGGGGCGCTCATGCTGCTGCTCGCGGGCCTGTGCGACCTGCTCGACGGCGAGCTGGCCCGCCGCGCCGGCCTGGAGTCGCGCTTCGGCGCGTTCCTTGACTCGACCCTCGACCGGCTCTCCGAAGCCCTCGTGCTGCTCGGCATCCTCGGATTCTACCTGCGCAACCTGTACGCGCTGGTGCTCCATCCGGAGCAGGCGCTGCTGCAGATCAGCACCGGCCTGGAGCCGCTCACCTGGGCGGTGATGGCCTTCACGGCCGCACTGGCGCTGGTCGGTTCGTTCATGGTCTCGTACACGCGGGCACGGGCCGAAGGGCTCGGGCTCGACTGCAAGGTCGGATGGTTCGAGCGTCCCGAACGCCTGGTGCTGCTGGTGATGGCGGGACTGCTCAGGGTCTTCTGGGCGATGTCGGCAGCCCTGTTGCTGCTCGCCATCCTCTCGTTCGCCACCGCCGCGCAACGCGTGGCGCATGTGCACAGGAACACCCGCCGAGCGGGCACGGATCGGCTAGGAGGCTAGGTCATGGGCAAGGTTCGGGTGGCGATCATCGGCGTGGGCAACTGCGCTTCGTCCTTCGTGCAGGGGCTGCAGTACTACAAGAACGCGAAGGAGAGCGAGCGGGTCCCGGGGATCATGCACGTCAACCTCGGCGGCTATCACATCCGGGACGTCGAAGTCGTCGCGGCCATCGACATCGACAAGAACAAGGTGGGCAAGGACCTCTCCGAGGCCATCGTCACCTGGCCGAACAACACCTTCGTCTTCGCCAAGGTGCCGAAGACCGGCGTCGTCGTGCAGCGCGGCATGACCCACGACGGGCTCGGCAAGTACCTCTCGAAGATCATCCAGAAGGCGCCCGGCTCCACCGTGGACATCGTCAAGCTGCTCAAGGACACCCGCGCCGACGTGGTGGTGAACTACCTGCCGGTGGGCTCCGAGGAGGCCACCAAGTGGTACGTCGAGCAGGTGCTCGAGGCCGGCTGCGCGTTCGTCAACTGCATCCCCGTGTTCATCGCGCGCGAGCGCTACTGGCAGGAGCGCTTCGAGAAACGCGGGCTGCCGGTGATCGGCGACGACATCAAGTCGCAGGTCGGCGCCACCATCACGCACCGCGTGCTGTCGCGGCTCTTCGTCGAGCGCGGCGTGCGCATCGACCGCATGTACCAGCTCAACTTCGGCGGCAACACCGACTTCCTCAACATGCTCGAGCGCGAGCGGCTGGAGTCGAAGAAGATCTCGAAGACCTCGGCGGTGACCAGCATCATCCCCTACCCGATCTCCGAGGACGACATCCACGTCGGCCCGAGCGACTACATCCCGTGGCTCAAGGACCGCAAGTGGTGCCACATCCGCATGGAGGGCACGACCTTCGGTGACGTGCCGCTCAACCTCGAGATGAAGCTCGAGGTCTGGGACTCGCCCAACTCCGCTGGCGTGGTGATCGACTCGGTGCGCTGCGCCAAGCTGGGCCTCGACCACGGCCTCAAGGGCGCACTGGTGGGCCCGTCGTCCTACTTCAAGAAGTCGCCGCCCTGGCAGTTCCCCGACGAGGTCGCGCACGCGTACACCGAGGAGTTCATCCGCGACCCGAAGTCGGACGCGCTGCTCAAGGAGCGACTGCGGAAGGCCGGCGTGGCTCCCGCGAAGTACGTGGCCGGGGCCGGCCGGAACGCGGCGAAGGGCTCGAAGATGGTGGAGGCCGCCAAGCCTGCGGCGAAGCGCGCGAAGCCGGTGGCGCGGAAGGCCGCGGCGAAGCCGGGCGCCCGCCGGGCCCGGGTCGCGCTCCGGGCGAAGAAGAAGAAGCGCGCGTAGCGAGGGTCCGGATGGCCGGCCTGTTCGTGACGTTCGAGGGGGGCGAGGGCTCGGGCAAGTCCACGCAGCTCGCCCGTCTCGCCGCGCGGTTGCGCGCCCGCGGCCTCGAGCCGCTGGTCACGCGCGAGCCCGGCGGCACGCCGCTCGCAGAGGGCATCCGCGACCTGCTGCTCGATCCCGCGCGGCGTCCGGGCGCGGTGTCCGAGGCCCTGCTCATGGAGGCCGCGCGCGCCGAGCTGGTCGCGACCCTCGTGCGACCGGCGCTGGCGGCCGGGCGGGTCGTCCTGTGCGACCGTTACGACGACTCGACGCTCGCCTACCAGGGCGCGGGCCGTGGTCTCGATCCCGGCCTGCTCGCGATCCTGAACCAGGCGGCCACGGGCGGGCTGGAGCCCGATCTCACGCTGCTCTACGACGTGCCGCCCGAGGTGGGCCTCGCGCGTCGCGAGAGCGCGGCGGGCGAGACCAACCGGCTGGACCGCGAGCCCGCGGACTTCCACCTGCGGGTGCGCCGGTGCTTCCTCGACCTGGCGGCCGCCGGGCCGGAGCGCTGGGTGGTGCTGGACGCCACGGCCACGCCGGACGAGCTGGAGCGGCTGGGCTGGGCCGCGCTCGAGGAACGGCTCGCCGGGGCCGGCCGCTGAGCGTGGTCCGGCGGGCTGCGCGATGCTATATTCGGCCGTTCGCAGGACGTTCCTGAACCTTCCCCGCGCCATCCGGGCTCGCACGAGCCGCGGGCCGGCGCCCTCGAAGGACGTGTCTTGATCCGACGCCGCCTCGTCATCGCCATCCTCCTCGTCGTCCTCTTCGCCCTCGGCTGGTGGAGCGGGCGGGTCGCCTCGCGCGACCTGTATGCGGACCTCGACCTGTTCGTCGAGGTGCTGCACAAGATCGAGGCGAACTACGTGGACGAGGTCGAGCCGAAGTCCCTGATGGACGGCGCCATCAAGGGGATGCTGCGGCAACTCGACCCCCACTCGCAGTACCTCGACGAGAAGGCCTACGCCAACCTCCTGAGCATGACCGAGGGCACCTTCGGCGGCATCGGCGTCGAGGTGAACGTGCGCGACGGCTACCCCACGGTGATCGCCCCGATCGAGGGCACGCCCGCCTGGGAGGCCGGGCTGCGCTCGGGTGACGTCATCGTCCAGATCGACGGCCGGTCCACCTGGGGCCTGACCGTCGCGGACGCCGCCGACCGGCTGCGTGGCCCCGACGGCACCGAGGTCCGCGTCAAGGTGAGCCGTGAAGGCGAGGACGAGGAGCACGAGGTCACGCTCGTCCGCCGCATCATCGAGCGCAAGGCCGTCCCCTACGCGTTCGTGGCGCAGGACAGCATCGGCTACCTGAGGCTCTCGGCCTTCTCGGAGCGCACCGCCGAGGAGACCCGCACCATGCTCGAGCGCCTGGGCGCCGAGGGGGCGAAGAGCCTGGTGATCGACCTGCGCATGAACCCCGGCGGGCTGCTCGACCAGGCCGTGGGGGTCACCGAGGCGTTCGTGCCGCGCGGCACGATGGTGGTCTACACGCACGGCCGCATCCGCAGCGAGGACAGCCGCTACTACGCGGACGAGCCCCGGCCGAACCTGCGGTGGCCGCTGGTCGTGCTGGTGGACGGCGGCAGCGCCTCGGCCTCCGAGATCGTGGCCGGAGCGCTCCAGGATCTGGACCGGGCTCTGCTGGTGGGCAGCACGACCTTCGGCAAGGGCTCGGTGCAGCGGCTCTTCCCGCTGCCCGACCAGAAGGCCGCGCTCAAGCTCACGACCGCCCTCTACTACACGCCGAGCGGCCGCTCGATCGACCGCGCCGCCCGCGATTCGGTCCTGGACGAAGAGGACGCGGTGGACGTTCCCGCGCTGCCGTTCGCGCCCGACTCCGCGCCGCGGCCGCTCTTCCGCACGCGGGCCGGCCGCACCGTGTACGGCGGGGGCGGCATCGCGCCGGACGTGGTCGTCGTGCCGGACACGCTCACCGGCCTGCTGCGCCGCGTCGAGTCGCGCAATCTCGCCTTCCGCTTCGCCAACCGCTGGCTCAACACGCACCCGCAGCCGCAGCCCGACGTGACGCTGCCGGTGCCCTGGACGGAGTTCCTGGACTGGCTGCGCGAGGAGAAGGTGGAGTTCACGGCCGCCGAGGCCGCGTCCGGGCGCGCGGTGCTCGAACGCGCGGTGCGTCGCGAGATGGCGCGCCGGATGCTGGGTGACGGGGCCGCCGCGCGCGTGGCGCTCGAGGGCGACCCGGTCTGGGCGCGGGCCTGCGAGGTGCTGGCGCGTGCGCGCGCGCCGCGCGACGTGTTCGCCGCGGTGGCGGCCGGGGCGGCGCCGCGGGCGGCGCTGCCGCGCAGGACACCGGTGAAGCCCGCGGTGCGCAGGGCCGTGGCGCGCTGAGATGGCGCGTGCCTTCCTCTGCGACTTCGACGGCACCATCTCGCCGACCGACATCGGCGCGGCCTTCGCGCGCGCCTTCTCGCCGGGAGGCGCGGCCGAGCACGACGAACTGCTCGGCCCCTGGGTGAGCGGAGAGCTGGGGCACCGCGAGCTGACCGAACTCCAGTGCCGGCTGATCTCGGCGACGGCCGGGGAGGCGCTGGCCTTCACGCGACGCTTCACGCTGGATCCGCACTTCGCGCCCTTCGTGCGCGAGACGCTGGCGCGCGGCGACCAGGTGATGGTGGTGAGCGAGGGCTTCGACTTCTACCTCGCCGACCAGCTGGCGCGCGCCGGGTTGCAGGACGTGCCCTTCGCCGCGAACCGCCTGCGCTTCGAGCCGGGCTGCGTGGTGCCGGAGTTCCCCTGGAGCGCCGGTGGCTGCGGCCGGTGCGGCAACTGCAAGGGACAGCACGTGCGTCACTGGCGCGCGCGGGGTTTCGAGACGGTGCTGGTCGGGGACGGGTTCTCGGACCGCTGCGGAGCCCGTGAGGCCGACCGGGTCGTCGCGCGCGGCGACCTGCTCGAGTGGTGCGCCCGGGAAGGCATCGCCGCCCGCCCGTTCAGCGACTTCGCCGGGGTGGCCGCCATCGCCCGCGAATGGGCGGGCGCGTGATGCAGGCGCTACACTGACCCCCATGCGAATCGGCGACATCCTCTTCGACTCCCCGTTCCTGCTGGCCCCGCTCGCCGGGGTGAGCGACTCGCCCTTCCGCCGGCTTGCGCGCGAGCAGGGCGCCGCCGGGGTCGTGACCGAGATGGTCTCGTCCGACGGGCTGGTGCGGGGGCAGCCGGCCACGCTCGAGTACCTGCGCTTCGAGCCGGTGGAGCGCCCCATCGGCGTGCAGCTCTTCGGTGCCGACCCGGGCGTGATGGCGGACGCGACGCGCGCGTTGTGCGCGCTGCCGTCCGCCGAGCGCCCGGACTGGATCGACGTCAACATGGGCTGCCCGGTGCGCAAGGTGGTGAACCGCAGGGCCGGCGCGGCCCTGCTCAACGACCTGCCGCTGCTCTCGGAGATCGTGCGGCGCATGACGCAGGTGAGCACGCTGCCCGTCACCGCCAAGACCCGTCTGGGCTGGGACGGAGGCTCGTCGAACGTCGTCGAGGTGGCGCGCGCCCTCGAGGGCGCGGGGGCGCAGGCCGTGGCGATCCACGCCCGCACCCGCGCGGAGAAGTTCGGGGGCGAGGCGCACTGGGAGCTGATCGGCGAGGCGAAGCGGGCCGTCGGCATCCCGGTGATCGGCAACGGCGACGTGCGCACGCCCGAGGATGCGGTGCGGATGCTCGAGACCACGGGCTGCGACGGCGTCATGCTCGGGCGCGCGGCGTTCGGCGACCCCTGGATCTTCCGGCGCGTGCGCGCCTTCTGGGAGCGCGGGGAGCTCCTGCCGTTGCCGACCGCTGCCGAGCGGCTCGGGGCGGGCCTGCGTCACCTGCGCCTGCTGGTCGAGTGGTCGGGGCCCGCCGCGGCCACGCGCGAGATGCGCAAGCACGTGGCCTGGTACGTCAAGGGGCTGCCGCACAGCTCGCGCGTGCGCGAGCAGGTGAACCACACCCGCACCGTGGACGAACTGGCCACGCTGCTGCGCGCCTATCTCGAGGAACTCGCGAGCGGCGAGCCGGAGGGGTTCGCGGAGCCCGCGCCGTCCGCCGTGCCCGCGGACGACCCCGCATTCCCGGAGGCCCCGCATGCGGCCCGCTGAGCTGAAGCGCCTGCTCGAACGCGTGCGGCGCGGGAGCGTCAGCCCCGCCGAGGCCGCGCGGCGGATCGACGAGGCGCCGCTCGAGCAGCTCGCGTTCGCCACGCTCGACCACCAGCGCTCCCAGCGCACCGGTTTCCCCGAGGTCGTCTTCGGCCTGGGCAAGACGCCGGCGCAGCTGGTGGCGATCGCCGGCCGCCTGTTCGAGAAGGGCGGCCCGGTGCTGGCGACCCGCGTGGACGAGGCCGGGCGCACGGCGCTCGCCCGGGCCTTCCCGCAGGCCGTGCTGCACGAGCTGGCGCGCTGCGTGGTGCTGCCGGGCGTCCGCGTCCGGGGCACGCGCCGGGCCCGCGGCACGGGCTCGGTGCTGGTGGTCTGCGCCGGCACGGCCGATCTGCCGGTGGCGGAGGAGGCGCTGGTCACGGCCCGGGTCATGGGAAGCAACGCGGAGCTCATCGCCGACGTGGGTGTGGCGGGGCTCCACCGGTTGCTGGCGCACCGGCAGCGGCTGCGGGGCGCGCGGGTGATCGTGGTGGTGGCGGGTCTCGAGGGCGCGCTGGCGAGCGTGGTGGGCGGGCTCGTGGACCGCCCGGTCATCGCCGTCCCCACCAGCATCGGCTACGGTGCGCACTTCCGCGGTCTCGCGCCGCTCCTGGCCATGCTCAACTCCTGCGCGGCGGGGATCACGGTGGTGAACGTGGACAACGGCTTCGGGGCCGGCTATGCGGCCCACCTGGTGAACGTCGCGGCGCGGCGCCGCTGAAGCGCTGAAGCGAGGAGACCCGAACATGCGCATCGCCTGGTTCGACTGCTTCTCGGGCATGAGCGGCGACATGACGCTGGGGGCCCTGGTCTCGGCGGGCTGGCCAGCCGGGGAACTCGAATCGCTGCCCGGCCGGCTCGGCCTCCAGGGCGTGCGGGTCGGCGTGAAGGACGTGCGCCGCGGCCCGCTGGCCGCCCTCCAGGTCGAGGTCGTCGTCGAAGCGACGCAGCAGCCGCACCGTCACCTGCGCCACGTCGAGGAGGTGCTCGCCCGCGCGGACCTGCCGGCCGCGGTGCGCGAGCGCTCGCTCGCGGTCTTCCGCCGGCTGGCCGCGGCGGAGGCCGAGGTGCACGGCACCCCCGTCGAGCAGGTGCATTTCCACGAGGTGGGCGCGGCCGACGCCCTGGTGGACGTGGCCGGCGCGCTGCTCGGACTCGAACGGCTGGGGATCACGCGGGTCCACGCTTCGCCCCCCCGGCTCGGGCGCGGGAGCGTGCGTTCCGAGCACGGCCTGATCCCGGTCCCGGCCCCCGCGACCGCGCTGCTCCTGCGGGGCGCGCCCGTGGAGATCGGCGAAGTGGAGAGCGAACTCACCACCCCCACGGGCGCAGCCCTGCTCGCCACGCTGGTCGAGGACTGGGGGCCGCCGCCGGCGTTCCGGCTCGAGCGCGTGGGCACGGGGGCGGGATCGCGCGACCTGGCCGGGCAGCCCAACGTGCTGCGCGTGTTCATCGGCGAGGCCCAGGAGCCCGCCGCCGCGGGCGCCCTGCGGCACCACCGGGTCGCCGTGCTCGAGACCGCGCTTGACGACGAGAATCCCCAGTACGTGGGAGCGTTGCTGCCCCGCCTGCTCGCCGCGGGGGCGCTGGATGCGATGGTGGTGCCGAGCCTGATGAAGAAGGGCCGGCCCGGGATGTGGCTCATCGTCATCGCCGAGCCGGAATCCGCGGATGTGCTGGCGCGCCTGCTCCTGACCGAGACCACCAGCCTCGGGGTGCGCGTGCGCCACGACGAACGCGTGGAGTTGGAGCGCAGGGCGGAGCCGGTCGAGACCTCGTTCGGGCGCATCCTGCTCAAGGTGGCGTCCCTGCCCGGAGGGGGCGAGCGGGCCGTGCCCGAGTTCGAGTCGGTGCGCGAGGCGGCCGAGCGCGCCGGACGGTCCCTGCGCGAGGTGGCCGAGGCGGCGCTGGCCGCCTGGCGCCAGCAGGGTGGAGCCGGGCGGTGAGCCTGCTCTCGGCCCGGGACCTTTGGGTGGCCCCGCCCGCCGAGGGTGCGCAGCGCCCGGGCGCCGCGGAAGCGGTCGTCCGCGGGTTCTCCCTCGAACTGGGCACCGGGAAATGGCTGGCTCTCTGCGGGCCAAACGGCTGCGGAAAGACGACTTTGCTCCTCGCGCTCGCGGGTCTCTGGCCGCTGCGCTCGGGCGACCTGCTCTTCGAGGGCCAGCCCCTCGGCCCCGGAGTGCCCGGGGAGCGGCGTGCCCGGCTGGCCGTGATCCTGCAGGACCCTTCGAGCCAGCTCCTGCAGCCCACGGTGCGCGAGGAGTTGGCGTTCTCGGCGCTGAACCTGGGACATCCGCCGGACGAAACGGCCCGAGAGGTCGCGTGCTGGAGCGACCGGCTGGGGCTGGCCGGCGAACTGGAGCGCGACCCGCAGCACCTTTCCGCGGGACGGCAACAACTGGTCCTGCTGGCCGCAGCCCTCGTCTCGCAACCATCGTTGTTGCTGGCGGATGAGCCCGCGGCGCACCTCGATGACGCGACCCGTCGCCTGGTGCTCGAACGGGTGCGTGGGGAGGTGGACCGCGGGCTCTCCGTGGTCTGGGTGACCCAGGACGACGCTGAAGTGGCGAGCGCGGACCGCAGTCTGAGCCTGGGCGGATACGAGCTGGCCGCGCCCACCCGGGCGACGGGGCCCGCGGGGACCGTTGACGCGCCATCCGGTTCGTTTCTCACGCTTTACGTCTCGCCATGGGCCGGCGGCTACGGTCCCGCCGTGAGGACGCCTGTCGCCCTCGAGATCCCGGTGGCGAAGACCGGAGTGGCGGCCATCGAGGGCCCGAACGCATCCGGCAAGAGCGTGCTGCTCGCGGTGGCGGCGGGGATCCTGCAACTGGAGCAGGTGCAGGTGGCCGGCGGGGCCGATCCGGGATCGCCGGCCATCCTCTGCTCGCAGTATCCGGAGCTCGAGATCTTCGAGGAAAAGGCCAGCGACGAAGTGGTTTACGCCGCGGTCAGCCGGGGTGTCCCGCGCGCGGTGGCGCTGGAGCAGGCGGCCCTGCTGCTCGAGCGCCTCCGGCCCGGCTCCGGCGGGCTGCTCGAACGCCATACCTGGGGGCTCTCGGGTGGCGAGAAACGGCTGCTCTCCCTGGCCGCAGCCCTGATCGCCCCGGCCTCGCTCTACGTGCTGGACGAGCCCACGGCCGGGCTCGATCCCCACCGCCGCCTGGCGCTTGCGGGGATCGTGGAGGAGCTTTCCAGGCGCGCCGCAGTCCTGCTCGCCAGCCAGGACCGGGCATGGCTGGATGGGTCCGCTGCCCGCCGCCACCAGCTGGGCGGGCCGGCCACCCCCCTGGCGGGCGGGGCGCGCAAGGAAGGCTAAGAAACGGATTGACAAGACCCTGTCGTGAGCCTAGCCTTTCTTACGGCTGGGGTAGGTGGTGCATCCTTAATCGAAACCCCCAGGAGCACCTCAAGTTCCGCGGTCATGGGCAACGCAGGGGCTGGCAGCGGTTTCTGCGCGGCTTTATGGCTCACGACGAGACCACACATAAGCTTGTGCCGTGCATTCACCTGAACTGCCTAAGGGTGATGGCGGCAGCGGGAAGGGGGGATTGGCACTCGACTGGCGCAGTAATCAGCCGTCGGAGCCCGGACTCATGGTCCGTGGGCTTTCCGTCGGCCGATTCGTTTCTGGCGACACCTCGCTCGCAATCCGTTCCGGAAGACTTCGCATTGCCCAAGCACAAGCATTGCGACGACGGAGGTAGCAAATGAGAAAGTCGTTTGTCGCGCTCGCCCTTCTCGTGGGGGCAGCGACGATGTTGACGACCCTGGCTATCGGGCAGGAATCGAATAGTCAGGATCTGGGCGCGATTCTGAAGACCCCGAGTCTGATGAATCAGATGAAGGTGACGAAGGCTGCCCGGCTCGGCACGTCGGCGGCCACGGACACCATGTTCGTCGGTCACGTCAGCGGGGGCGGTGGCAGCCTTCCGTGGCACATCGGCGTCGGCATGCCCCGCCCCACCATGAATTACAATGGCGCGTGGGACTTTGATCTGCTCACGAACGGCGCCGGTACGGACTCGGCCCAGGGTTGGGTTCCTTACGCCCTGCCCGCGCCCAATCCTCCCGCCGCCTCGAACATCAACGACGCTCTGCGTCCGGAAGCGTGTCTGGACTGGGGCAACCGGATGAACGCGGGCCCGGTTCAGGGCCGCACGCCTGGCATCGTCAGCGCGTGGCACGCGGACAACGGCGTGTACCCGGTCTACCCGGTCGTTCCTGCTACCGACGGCAGCCTGACCGTCTCGTGGACCCCGCTCGCCGGCAGCATGTCGGCGTGGTGCGGCCTGCGCGCGGGCGACGACTTCAGCGTCGTCGACCAGGTGGCGAACGGCGGCACCGGCAACCACATCAACGGTGAGACCGTGTTCGGCCGGTTCGGCTCGAACGCTGGAACCACCGGCCTGCAGGGTGGCCGCAATTGCATCTCGAACTTCCCGGGCTACGCCAACCAGTGGGACCAGCTGCTGTACCGGGACGTGCGCGTCGCCAACGGCGCGGGACTGACCGTCTCGTTCCTCTACCAGACCCAGATGGACAAGCGGGCGGACACGGGAATCGGCACCTGCAAGGGCTGGTTCGATCGTGACCCGCTGAGCATGCAGCAGGGCGGGGCCGGGTACGGCCAGAACAACTTCATCAGCGCCTCGGTCAACAGAGCCAACGCGCCGATCGACTCGTTCATGGTCTACGTCGGCGTTCCCACCGACCCGACGGCCTGCGTGTATTCCGACATGGCCCCGAGCGATCCTACGCGGCCGATCTTCGACCTCAAGCGCCGCTGGTTCTCGGAAGTCATCTCGATCGACAAGCCGTACAAGCAGATCCTCAGCACCTTCGGCAGTGACGCCGCGTACGCGTCCTCGCCGTACTCGGTCGCGCTGAGCAACACGGTCATCCAGCCGATGATCGACGCTCAGGGCCTGACCCACGGCGGTGGCGTGATCCGCATCGTCTTCCGCACCAAGACCAACTCGGCCTACTCCGATGAGACGAACACCGGCGGTTCGTTCGTTTCGACGAACCAGGGCGCCGTCCGCATCGACCAGGTGGCCATCGCGGGCTGCACGCCTGCATTCACCACCAGTGGTTTCGAAAGCGCGAGCGAGATCAACAACCACATCGAAGCCGCTACGACGGGCGCCACGGTCGGCCCGGACGTCGGCGAAGGCTACGCGTTGCTCGCCTGGCACGGGACCGGCAAGCCGCCGAAGCTCATGGCGCACTTGCACCCGCTGGATGGGGACCTGGCCAGAGGCTACGATCCGCTCAACTACGCCGACCTTTGCGGCGTGTGGAATTCTCCCGCCCGCCAGTGCGACATCAATGGCGTGGTCATGTCGTCGACCGACCACGACCTCTTTGAGGCCGCGGGCGGTGCGGATGGCACGCCGTTCAAGGACAACCAGGGCGGCTACATGTCGCCGGCCATCAACCTGACCGGCTTCAGCCCGATCAGCGGCCTCAACAGCGTTGGCCTTGATCTGCTGCACGTCACCACCCCCAAGAAGTGGCTGGTCACGTACGACCTCTATACCGGCCTCTTCGCGAACCTCTACACGCAGGGCAACCTGTACACCAGCACGCTGGTCAGCTACCCGACGCTGCAGAAGAACGGCGCCAAGGTCTGGGGCGGTCTGGGTGTGCTCAGCAGCGTGTCCTGGTGGGGAGATCGGTACTGCTTCAAGCTCGCCGACGAAGTGTCGGCTCAGATCAACACCTCGAACCCGAGCGGAATCCCGGATTCGGTCAAGGTCGCGATCTTCCGCCAGCAGCGCAGCATCCAGTTCGGCACGGGTGCTTCGTCCACGGACGGTCACTACACGGACAACATCTCGCTGGCTTTCGTTCCGCCGCCGACGGGCTCGACGTCCGGCAACGACAATATCGTCGTCGATATCTGGGATTGGTACAGCGATGCCTTCCCGCGTAACGAGGGCGCAGGGCTGACGGGGACCGCGGCGTTCGACACCTGCGGGGCGCTCATCTTCAGTGCCCGGCAGATCGCGACCACGTCCACGACCTCGAACCGGGCCAACATCTCGGCCGACTCCATGTGGCTCAAGGGCACGGTCAGCAGCTCGGATCCGACCCGGATGGACTGCATCTTCCGTATCTTCCCCGGTCCCGGCAACTACATGGTCATCGGCGACAAGACGTCGGCGATGCGCAAGGTGCCGAGTGCTGCGGTGGCTGCGGTTTCGGGCGACAATTCGTTCTGGGGCCAGTACATGGCGACCCCGGGCGAGTACAGCAAGGGAACGCACCCCGGCAGCCGTTGGAACGTCGACACGTGGAACAGCATCCGCTGCGACACGGTCGAAACCAACATCTTCCCGGCGACTGCGAACAACGCGAACCTCTCCGGTATCGCCACGAACCACTGGATGAGCACGATCCACGATGCGGACCCCCGCCTCGGCACGGTGAGTGTGCCCTTGCTGGGTATCCCCAAGAACCGCTGCTTCCTGCTCAATCCCGCAGCCGGACAGGTGACCAATTCGACCAACATCACCTGCGACTACGATCTGGTGCCGCCCGGGACGTACGGGGCAGCTCAGGGTTATGACGGCGTGAAGCAGACCGTGGAGTACACGAAGATCTTCCCCGACGGACTCCTGACTCCGGGCTCCAGCATCCAGTACTTCTTCCGTATGGGTGCGGTCGGTGGTGCGGTGGCCGGTCCGTTCGTCATGATCCCCGACACCAACATGATCTTCCCGCAGACCCAGAGCGGCCCGAACTTCGACGGCCAGCGCTGGGCGAACATCTCGATCCTTCCCGACAAGTGGAAGGACACCGGCTACGGCGGATTGGGCAAGGCCTGCCTGCTGGTCGTCGATATGCAGGACCGGCGCGGGAACGAGCGGTTCTGGGTGGGTATCGCTGACTCCATCGGTGCCACCGTGGCCGCCAAGTACGGCGCGCACAATGGCTGGCACGCGCAGCGGGGCTACGTTGCGAGCGATGGCTCCAGCAACTACACGCTCGAGACCAACTGCGGCACCGACCCCAACATCCGCGTGTGGCCGAACGGCGGTCAGCCGGGCACCACGTGGGATCTCTACAACGTGACGTCGGCGGAGAGCCCGACCGGCAGCACGACGCAGCTCGGCGGCCGTCTCGCGCCTCTGGCGACCGGCCTGCAGACTGGCAAGGACACGAAGCAGGGTCCGACTGCCAGGATGCTGAATGACTACTACGAGACGCTGTTCTTCATGACCGGCGACATGGTGGGTGGGTTCTTCGGCAAGACGGTGGGCGTGGGAGCGGATGACATCGCCCTCGTGGAGAACTTCCTGCTGGATACCCGGAGCGGCACCATCAACCGGGGTGTCTGGTTCATGGGCGACGGCTTCATCGAAGGCAACGAGTACAAGGATGCGGCGTCGTATGCGCAGAGCGGTGACTTCGTCTATAACTGGCTGGGTGTCTATGGCGGACCCACCAATTATTACAGCGTGTCGCAGAGCAATCTGACGACTCCGAAGGTGGATCTGTTCCCCACGGCTATCGTCAGCGCGACGGGGACGCCGTACGCCCTTCTGAATCCCTGCACGACCACGCACGAAGTCAACAGCCTGGACGTCATCGGAGAGGTAGCCTCGACCTACGGGAACCGTGGTCCGGTCTGCACGCCGTCCACTCCCTGCATCTCGGGCGTCTACACCTCCGTTACGGAATCGCATCCGTACTTCACGCTCGTGGACGGTTGGGACCTGAGGAACCTGTTCAACCAGGGCGCCAGCAGCTCCCTCGGCCGTCTGGGCTATTTCATGGACGTCAGCACGAACGTGTTCGCTTCGACGTGCGGGTTCATGGGAACGCCGACTGTCGACGCGCCGCCCAACACGGTGAACACCAACATCGACTTCCTCGGGAACGTCGGGAACAACCCGGTGAAGGTCGGTGGCAACGCGATCGTCAATTTCGGTCTTGCCAAGAGCGATCTCGTGGACGTCAAGGTGTATGACGTCTCGGGCCGTCTGGTGAAGACGCTGGCGAGCCGTCAGGCGTTCAAGGCCGGACGGGACCACCAGCTGGTCTGGGACGGGCGGAACGACCAGGGTCAGATGGTCTCGCGCGGGGTGTACTTCACCCAGGTGAAGTTCATCAACAGCGGCTTCGAGGACGCCAAGAAGGTGACGGTCCTGAAGTAGGCAACAGCAGTCCGGTGATCGTCCCGCCTTCGGGCGGGACGACCGCCCAGAAGCAGGCCGGCGGGCGGGGGCTCCAATACCCCCCCGCCGGCGTTTGTGGCCGTGGTCACCGGACTTCGGCGACGGCCCGGTGGAGTCCAGGGCCTGGGATGGCGCCGCGCACTGTTCGCGGGCCTCGTGGGGCGATGGGGGGGTAAGGACTGCGAGGTGTCGGGGTTGCGTCCGGGGCCTCTTCAGCGTATCGTACGCGGCCTTCTCGCTTGACGGTTACTGAACCTGTTGCTAACCTGTTTTCACTTCCCTCTCAAATGACTGGGCGTTCCAGGGGGCGCGGATGCGCTTGAGTGCTCGGGTCGTTCTGTGTGTGCTGGTGATGTCCTTGGCTGCCGTTTCGGGGTGCCGCAAGCCCATGACCCCCGCGATCGACAGGAACGAAGCCCCGGAGACGTGGATCACGGCGGCGCCGCTGGACACGCTGACGATCAAGGACCAGTTCGGCAGACCCATCGAGAACCCCTCCCCCACGGAGATCCCGGTCCGCTTCCACCTGTACTGGGCGGGTTCCGACAAGGACGGCGCCGTCGCGGGCTTCTACTACGCGGTGGTGGAGACCACGGCCGTCCCGGTGGATGGCTTCTTCGCGCCGCTGCCGGGCCCCAAGCCCGGGCAGTACAGCTTCACGACGAAGACGGACACCACCTTCGTGTTCACGGTCTCGGAGATGTTCGCCGACCGGAAGCACGCCTTCTACATCTACTCGGTGGACAACCAGGGCAAGCCGGACCCCACGCCCGCCCGTTTCATCTTCACCGCCCTCGACAAGTTCCCGCCGCGGCCGGTCTTCGATCTGGCCCGGGCCACCGGGGAGATCGTCAGCCTCACGTCCGCCGGCGATCCGATCTCCGAGCTGCGCAGCTTCGACATCACCGACACGCTGACGCCTGGGTCGGCCGGGGCCTCGAAGGACACGGTGCCCGCCTACAGCCAGCTGGATTTCCGGTGGCACGCCGAGATCACGCAGCCGGGGGCGTTCGTGAAGGGCTACCGCTTCAAGCTCGACTCGCTCAACTTCCGGGAGGCGGATTCTTCCACGCATGCGGTCTCGTATGGCACGGGCCTGCCGGGCTCCCCGCCGGTCTCCCCCGGGCTGAAGGTGTTCATCCTGCAGGCGCTCGATCAGGCCGGTGGCGCGGGCACGGCGACGCGGCGTTTCGTCATGAACTTCGTCCCCGACACCTGGTGGGCCGGGCCCGACCCCGCGGACTTCCCGGTCTCCACGGACGGCGAGTACGGGTCGCGCAGCGTGGACGTCACCAGTTGGCCGGGCCAGACCAACCCGGTCTTCAGCACGAATCCCCCGCTTCCGGCGGGCTCCACCTTCGGTCCGGACTCGTTCGACTACCGGCCCTCCCGGCGGCTCCCGCCGAACCGGGACTTCGGGCGGAGGGGGACCTTCTACGAGATCTACAAGAACCGGCTCTACGCGCGCAGCGAGGGTGACACGGTCCATCACAACTCGTTCGTCGTCCTGTGGAACGGTGGCTACGACAAGGACTCGCGCTACGTCCCCCGGGTCGACAGCACCGACCAGCACCTGCGTGGGCCGGACGGCAACCTGATCACCGGGGCGGTGATCGAGGCCGCGGGCCGGGTCGGTTCTCCGATCGGGTTCCGCTCGCTGATCAGCACCCGTCTGACACCCGCGGGCTTCAAGAGCGTCCCGGCGCAGACCTCGGTCTACCCGGTCTACGAGCCCGCCTCGGTCTTCCGTGCCCCGCGCATGGGCGGCTACTGGCGCATGCGCGGGGCGGGAAGGGCCTTTGCCCTGGCCCGCGCCGAGGACTCCGACGGCGGCCTGGACAACGCCGTGAAGGATCAAGTGAAGCTGGTCGAGCTCTTGGAGAGCGGCGGAGGCACCCCCACGGAACGGGGGCCGTTGCGCAACAAGGTGCTGGTCTTCTACGTGGACAAGGCGCCCGCGCTGGTCAGGACCGGGCTCCCGGCGTTCCTGCCCTACGAGGGCCAGTCCATCACCACCAGCCAGTGGAACTTCCTCCTGCGCGGCATGGACCTCGACCCGTACGATTCCTCTGATCAGTCCCTCGGCGGCGGCGGTCCCAGTGCGAGGACGATCCTCCGCTACAAGGTCACGCTCTACGGCCAGAGCCTCGTGGGGCGCGACACCTCCTGGACCTATCTCGAGCCCACCGGCCTGCCCTACATCCAGACCCTGGGCGGGGACAAGCCCCTGACCTTCATCCCCGGCGGGACCATGGAGAAGAACCCGTTCGCCTCGGGCCCGATCAGGGTGAGCATCGAGATCTGTGACTGCACCGACTGTGAGACCACGCCGGGGCAGGGGCGCTGTGTGGGTGGCATTGACCCGCAGACCGGGCAGGTTCCCGACCGGCCCGGATTCACCAGTCAGAACGTCATCACCGTCAACTACACGAGACCCGCAAGCGAGCCGGGTCTGGGGACCACTTCATCGACCGTGGGCCGGCCGGGGCCTGACGCGTCGGGCAGGAGAGACTGACATGAGGCTCCACGCGATTGTCCCGGCGCTGGCACTGGCGGTCCTGGTCGGGATCGGGAGCGTCGGCTGCAGCAAGCAGTTGCAGCACACGGTCCTTCAGAACCAGCCTCCGACCGTGCGCCTCACCTGGGCCCCGATCGACACCAAGAGCGAGGTCTTCTTCATCTACAAGTTGAACTGGCTGGGCTACGACCCGGATGGGCGCGTGGTCCGCTTCGAGTACGCCGTGGACCCGCCGCGAGGGCCGGGCGCGGTGATCAACTGGACGAGCACGACGTCCAACGAAGAGACCATCCGGTTCGAGTCCACCACACCCGAGTCCTCGTTCCAGACGCTGCCGGTCCCTCGAAGCAGGGATTTCCACGTGTTCGCCATCCGCGCGGTGGACGACCGGGGCGCGGTCTCCGAACCGGTCGAGCGCGCGTTCTACTCCTTCGGCGTCGCGCCCGTCGCGCAGATCCTGGAGCCCGTGCCCCAGGTGTTGCTCACGACCCGGGTGACGCCCGCGGTGCGCATCGTCTGGACGGGCCAGGACTTCATCGACCCGAACGGATACGCCTTCGAGAAGCCGCTCTACTACAAGTACACGCTCTTCAAGCGGGGGAACAACGGCGTTCACTGGGAGGCCTGGAGCCAGGACCCCGACTCCCTGCGCAGGGAGTTCGCGCCGAAGTTCGCGGGCTGGGACTCGGTCGCACCCGAGACGCCGGAGGTGCAGTTCACGAACCTGACGACGAACAGCGAGTACATGTTCGTGGTCGTGGCATTCGGACGCTCGGGCGCGTACTCGCCGGTCTTCGGCCTGCGCAGGAACATGCTGCAGATGAGCGTCGGGTTTGCGGGCGAGCTCGGACCGAAGATCACTTTCTTCAACTCGTTCTTCCAGTACACCTACAACAGCGGCGGCTACTCGCTGGATCCCATGCGGGCGATCCAGGTCCAGGCCCCCGCGGGGCTGCCCCTCACGTTCAACTGGACCGCCGAGCCGCCGCAGGGCTCGATCATGAAGCGCTATCGCTGGGTGCTGGACCTCGTGGCCCTGGACGACGAGACGCCGCGCACCAATCAGAATGACTGGTACCACTGGAGTCCATGGACCCAGGCGACCGCGGCAACGGTCGGCCCCTTCGTCGGGTCGGAGGGTGACACCGGCGAGATCCACAACTTCTATCTCGAGGCCGAGGACATCAACGGGCTCGTGAGCCTGGGGTGGATCCAGTTCCACATCTACCGGCCGACGTTCGACCGGGAGCTGCTGGTCGTGAACGACAGCCGGTTCCAGGTGGACGCGATATCCCTGGTCCAGCCGCCGGGGAGGACCGACAGCCTGCGGGCGCCGTACGGCGTCTGGCCCTCCAGCGCCGAGCTGGACACGTTCCTCTTCGCCGTGGGCGGGGTGCCCTGGAAGATGAAGCCGGCGGGCAGCCTGAGCCCGCAAGGGCTCTTCAGGGGCTACGGCTCCGACACGCTGGGGACGCGCTATGGCCGGCCGAATCCCACGATCTCGCTTGGACTGCTTGGCCACTACCGGCACATCGTCTGGATGTGCAGTCCGGCCCAGAGCTACGATCAGCCTCCCAATTCCATGACGTTGCCCCAGCAGACGATGTTCTACATGTCCGGGCGCAACCGGCAGAACACGCTGGCGACCTGGGTGAACCAGGGCGGCAGACTGTGGGCGCTGGGCGGAGGGTTCGCCACCGCGACGAGCAAGATCTGGAACAACACCACCAACGACCTCAACGGGGTCGTGACCTACCGTTTCGACGGTGCGCGGCCCGACCTGCTGCCGGGCATGTTCATGTTCGACCTCGCGCACTGGCGCTCGGAGTTCCGAACCTACGGACCGGCCTTCGTGCGTTTCTCGCGCTACGACCAGCCGGACCCGACGGTCGGCCTCCCGCTGCCGGCGACCTGCTGGAAGGGCGGGACGTTCACGAACCCGGAAGTGGACTACACGACGCTGCCGACGACGCTCCAGTTCCGCTCTCCGGCGACGGACCCGCTCTCGCTCTGGCCACCCCGCAAGGCCGCCGAATACTACGTCGGCAACAAGGCGGCGGGTGGCGTCTCCGGCGTCAGCATCGAGTACATCACCCTCGAACACCGCATGCTCGAGCAGATACCGGCACCCACGGAGGCCAACCCGAACCAGACCATCGAGCTCTCCACGCTCGACAGTCTCTACCTGGTCTACGGACCCGGTTACCCCGGGCAGATGAACCAGTCGGCCAACGGGGAGGGTGTGAACGCGGTGATGACCTACTACCACGGGCGGGAGAACGTGCCGCTGGTCTTCTCCGGCATGAGCATCTGGGACTTCCGGCGGCAGGACTGTCAGTCGCTGGTGGACTTCGTCCTGGGCCGCCTGTGGGGCCTGCCGAAGAGCACGCTCTCCACCGCGCCGCGAGCCATGGCGCCCAGTTTCGCCCGGCGGGTGGCCGTGCCCACGCTCACGCCCGCGCCGCAGACCCCACGTCGACTGCCCGCGCCGGTCCGGCAGCCGGTCGGCACCTCCGTATTCAAGCGCTGGCGCTAACGGGAGCCGTCGAATGACTCGAAAGGCTGGTCGCGACCACTTCGTCCCCGTCCTCGTCCTCCTGGCGCTGGCCCTCGTGGCCGGCGCCGGGAGCCTGTCGGCCGCCCACGCGCAATCCACCGAGACGCCGCAGCAGTTCTGGCACATCCCGGTCTGGGCCCAGCCGGGGGCGTGGCAGGACGATACGGCGCTCTACCCTCTGCGCTGCGTCGGGGCCCTGACGCCCAGGTCCGACAGCCTCGTTCGCAAGCCCCGCACGGTGACGGTGCGCTTCCTGCGCAACCGGCGGGTCGAGGCGCGGTCCGACTTCGGCGGGTACCGGATCTACCGGTGCACGAACACCCCGGACACCACCACCGCGATGCTCGTGCGGCGCTATTCGGCGAACGATGGTGACGAACCGCTGTGGCACTTCTCGCGCGTGGACGCCACGGATCCCACCCGCCTCCCGTTCATGTGTGGCGGGGCCGTGGTGCACGACAGCGTCCTGACCTTCGTCGACCCCGATTCCAGCGGGGCTCTCGGCAAGGTCTGCCGCGACGTGGACCCGCAGGGCCGCTGCACGTCGCCCCGCGACTCGGTCTGGGCCTTCATGAAGGTCCCCGGTCCGCACGACGGCTTCCGCACGTGGTACACGGTCACCTACGAGGCCGACAACACCATCGACAACACCTACGAGGATCTCTTCGTCCCGGACACGGGCGACGATTACGCTCGCTGCCTTGAGTACGGGGTCGCGGGGACCTGCCCGAACCTGAACAACAAGCTCGCGAACATGATCGCGGAGCCCGTTGAACCGACCGCGGGACCGACCGTGAACCTGCAGGCCGTGGCGGTCGTGCCCAACCCGTTCCGGGGCCGGGAGTCGTGGGATCTGCCCGGTGGCAATGAGGTGCATTTCACGAACCTGCCGCCCAAGGCGAGGATCCGGATCTACACGGTCGCCGGGGACCTCGTGCGCGACCTGAGCCACGACGAATCGGTGCGCGACTTCGAGCGCTGGGACCTCAAGAACGCGAACGGAAGGGATGTCGCCTCCGGGATCTACATGTACCGGGTCGAGTCGGGCGTCTTCTTCGCGCAGGGTCGTTTCATCGTCATTCGCTGACCTTCAACGGGCCCCAGGGGCCCGCGAACCAACCGGCGCGGCCGCGGGGAG
>JANXPZ010000165.1 GCA_025357055.1 Candidatus Eiseniibacteriota bacterium
GACGAAGGCGACGTTGAGCCCCGCGGCCACGAGGAAGGCGGTGCGGACACCGTCCTGGGCGGGAGCTGCGTGATCGTGCGTCATGTCCTCCTCATGGCCGGTTCGAGGGGCACGGGATCCCTCAGGACAGCAACTCCTTCAGCTGTTCCACCGAGGGCACGCGCCCGGAGAACTGCACCACGCCGTCGATCACGAGCCCGGGCGTGGACAGGATGCGATAGCCCATGATGACGTTGAGATCGGTGATCTTCTCCAGTTCGCAGTCGAGCCCGAGTTCCTTCACGGCGCGTTCGGTGTTCCGGTAGAGCCGTTCGCAGTTGGCGCAGCCGGGCCCGAGGACCTCGATCCGGGTCATCGTCGTCTCCCTTCGGGATGGCCTTCCGGACGGCGGAGGGCAGTGAATCACATCAGCCAGTTGAACAGGTAGCCCACCAGGATGATCCCGGTCGTGACCACCCCGAGGAAGACCGCGATCAGCACGGGCCTGAGCACCTTGCGCAGGATGATGACCTCCGGCAGCGACAGCGCGATCACCGCCATCATGAACGCGAGCACCGTCCCCAGGGCGGCGCCCTTCTCGAGCAGCGCGTGGACCACCGGGATGATCCCGGCGGCGTTCGAGTACATCGGCACGCCGATGAGCACGGCGAGCGGCACCGACCACCAGGCCCCCCGGCCCATGATGGACGCCATGAAGTTCTCGGGCACCCACCCGTGGATGCCGGCGCCCACGGCGATGCCGATCAGGACATAGGGCCAGACCCTGCCCACGATGTCGCGCACCGCTTCGAGCCCCTGGTCCAGGCGCTCCTCCCAGGTCGTCCGGTGGGCGGGCAGCCCGGCGTCGCCCGCGCTCATCTGGTAGACCCAGGGCTCGACGTGGCGCTCGAGTCGCAGGCGGCCGATGACCCAGCCCGCGACGATGGCCACGGCGAGACCGGTCCCGAGATAGAGGGCCGCCACCTTCCAGCCGAACAGCCCGAACAGCAGGGCGAGCGCGACCTCGTTCACCATCGGGGCCGAGATCAGGAAGGAGAACGTCACGCCCAGCGGGATGCCCGCGGTCAGGAAGCCGATGAACAGCGGCACCGCCGAGCACGAGCAGAAGGGCGTCACGATGCCGAGCGCGGCGGCCAGCACGTTGCCCACCGACTCGGCCTTCCCCGCGAGGATGGCGCGGGTGCGCTCGGGAGTGAAGAACGAGCGCACCACGCCGACGCCGAACACGACCAGCGTCAGGAGCAGGAGCACCTTGGGGGTCTCGTAGACGAAGAACTCGACCGCGCTGGCGAGGTGCGTGCCCGCATCGAGCCCCAGCAGGTCGCGCGTGAACCACGCGGCCGCCCGCTGGAGCACGCCGTAGAGCGCGACCCACAGCAGCAGGGCGCCCGCGAGGGAAGGGAGCAGGCGCGCGAGCCGCGACGGGGACCTGCTCATCGTGGTCTCACGCCGCCGCTTCACGGAACCAGCGCCGCCTCAGCCACAGCGACACGTTCACCAGGCCGATCAGGGCCGGCACCTCGACCAGCGGCCCGATCACCGCCGCGAAGGCGGCGCCGTGGTGGATGCCGAAGGTCGCGATCGCCACGGCGATGGCCAGTTCGAAGTTGTTCGAGGCCGCGGTGAACGAGAGCGTCGCCGATTGCGGGTAGCTTGCACCCACCCACTTGCTCATGAAGAACGAGACCACGAACATCACGACGAAGTAGATGAGCAGGGGGATGGCGATGCGCACCACGTCGAAGGGCAGCTGGACGATCTTCTCGCCCTTGAGCGAGAACATCACGACGATGGTGAAGAGCAGGGCGATGAGCGTGATCGGGCTGATCTTCGGGATGAACCTGCGCTGGTACCAGTCCTTCCCCCTGGCCCGCAGCAGCGTGAAGCGGGTGATGATCCCGGCCAGGAACGGGATGCCGAGGTAGATGAAGACGCTCCGGGCGATCTCGGCCATGGTGATGTCCACCACGACGCCCTCGAGGCCGAGCCAGCGGGGCGCGAGCGTGATGAAGACGTAGGCGTAGAGCGGGAAGAAGAGCACCTGGAAGACCGAGTTGAGCGCGACCAGGCCCGCGCAGTATTCGCTGTCGCCCTTCGCGAGATCGTTCCAGACGATGACCATGGCGATGCAGCGCGCCAGGCCGATCAGGATGAGCCCCACCATGTACTCGGGCTGGTCGCGCAGGAAGATCACCGCGAGGCCGAACATGAGGATCGGGCCGACCACCCAGTTCTGCACCAGCGAGAGCGCGAGCACCCGCCCGTCGCGGAAGACGCGGCCCATCTCCTCGTAGCGGACCTTCGCCAGCGGTGGGTACATCATCAGGATGAGCCCGATGGCGATGGGGACGGAGGTCGTGCCGACGTTGAAGCGGTTCAGGAAGGGCACCACGCCGGGGAACAGCCAGCCGCCGCCGACCCCGACGGCCATGGCGAGGAAGATCCAGAGCGTCAGGTAGCGGTCGAGGAAGGAGAGCCGGCCGGCGACTCCGGCGTGCGCAGCGGACCGCGATCTGTCTGCCATGTCCTCACTCCCTGCTGAAGTGTCCTTCGTCCGTCACTTCGGGGGTTGCTGCGCTGCGCCGCCGGGCGCCGCCTCGTCGATGAGCCCGTGGACCAGCAGACGGATGCGATCGCGGACCGCCCGGAAGCCCTCGTCGTCGAGTCGCTTCGGATCGGGCAGGTCCCAGTCCCGCCGCTGGCGCGCCGGCAGGTGCGGGCAGGCGTCGCCGCAGCCCATCGTGACGACGTGGTCCCAGTGGCCCGCCGGAAGGGCGTCCAGCCCCTTCGAGCGCTGGGCCGAGAGGTCGATGCCCTGCTCGCGCATGAACCGGATCGTGCGCGTGTCCACCTGGCCCGAGGGCCTCGAGCCCGCGCTGAACGCGGTGACGCGCCCCTGGCCCAGCGCGCGAGCGAAGCCCTCGGCCATCTGCGAGCGGCAGGAGTTCTCGACGCAGACGAAGAGCAGGCGGGGGACGGGTTCAGGCATGCGAAGGTCCGCGCCGGCGGGAGGGCGCGCGCGCCGGCGATACGCGCCGGGCCCGGCGGACGGTGGGGGGCGTCCCGACCTGCACGAGCCGCGACGGTACCCGCCCGGCCGGCGGCAGGGCGCACAGCGTCTCGACCGGGACCGCTTTCACGCCGCGCAGCCGGCGGCGGTCCTCGAGGATGCGCGGCTCCCGGTCGAGCGGCCCGCGCAGCAGGGCCAGCACCGCGCTGGCGTAGGGGTTGCGCTTCCCCGTGGCGAGCGCGTAGTGGATCCAGCGGCCGTCGCGCCGGTCGGCCACGAGCCCTGCGATCTTGAGCAGCGTCAGGTGCTTCGAGACCGTGGAGGGCGCGAGCCCGAGCACGGCCTGCACCTGGCAGACGCACAGCGGACCGGCCTCGAGCAGCTTGAGGATGCGGGTGCGGGTCGGGTCGCCGGCAGCCTTGAGCGCCGCCTCCAGCTCAAGCAGCATGATCGCCTCGCCATTTCGTCATGTGACGAAATGTAGTATCCTCCGCCGCGGTCGTCAAGAGGTTCCAGGTCTGCGGGAGAGCGGGGCGGTCCGCGCGTGGTGTGATGCGCCGGACGCTGCGCGCCGCCGCGGCGCCCGGGACCGAGAGGTCGATCGAGCCCCGAACGTCGAGCCCGAGGAGGATGGAAGTGACCGCTCGCACCGGACCCATCGCGCTGTTGCTCGTGAGCCTGGCCCTCCTCAGCGCCGTGCCCGCTCTCGCCCGCAAGGTCCCGAAGACCGCATCGCCGGCGGCGCTCCCGCGCCTCGTGGACCTGGGCGCGGGGAAGTGCATCCCGTGCAAGCGCATGGCCCCCGTCCTCGAGGCGCTCCGGGTGGACTACGCGGGCGCCGTGAACGTGCAGTTCATCGATGTCTGGAAGGATCCGAAGGCGGGGAAGCCGTATGGCATCCGCCTGATCCCCACGCAGGTCTTCTTCGACCGGACGGGCCGCGAGCGGTTCCGGCACGAGGGCTTCTTCTCCCGCGAGGAGATCGAGCGGATCTTCGAGGACAGTCTGGGCGTGGCCCTGCGCCCCGCGGCGAAGTAGCGGGACCGGGGGCCGCGTGGACTTCATCGAGAGCCTGAGCGAGCAACTGGCCGCGGTCATCGCGCAGAGCCCCGCACTGGCGCCGCTGGCTGCGTTCCTCGGCGGGGCGCTCACCGCGCTCAACCCGTGCGTACTGGCCATGGTCCCGCTCATGGTCGGCTTCTCGGCCGGCCTGGTCGGGCGCGGCGCGAGCGAGCGCCCCTGGCGGCGCACGCTGGGTTTCTCCCTGCTCTTCGTCGGGGGCTTCGCGCTCGAACTGGCGCTGCTCTTCACCGTCTTCTCCGGCGCGATGGCCGTCCTGAGCGCGCCCTGGTGGCGCTACGTGCTGGTGGCGGTGTGCGCCGTCACGGCGCTGCACCTGCTCGGCTGGTTGCGCCTGCCCCGGATCCCCATGCCGCCGGCCGCGGCGAATGCCGTGGGCGCGCTGGGCGCCTTCACGCTCGGCTTCGTCTTCGGCATCGTCTCGCTGCCCTGTACGGGGCCGGTGCTGCTGCTGCTGCTGGGCCTGGTCCCGCGGATCGGCGCGGCCGGCGCGGGCGCGCTGCTGTTCGCCTACGGGGTCGGACACTCGCTGCTGCTGCTCGTGGCCGGCACCTCGGTGGGCGCGGCCGCGGCGCTCGCGCGTCCGGGCCGTCTCCAGACCGCCGCCCGCTGGGTGCGCGTGGTCGCGGCCGTCCTGATCCTCGCGGGCGGGGCCTGGTTGCTCACGCACTGAGGCGGGTGGTGCCGGGGTCTCTGCTATCATGGCGCCCGTCCCGTCGCCGGCGCTTCGGTCGCGCGGTCGCGGCGACGGTCACGCGATCGGCATCAGGAGGAGGACGACCTTGGGCCGCACACTCGAGGATGGCGCCGCGGCGGGCAGGGCCCCGGCGGCGCGCGCTGCGACCGTCCGCTCGCTGAAGCGCAGCCTCGACTCCAGCACGCGCAGCGCTGCGGTGTTCCGGCTCACGCGCGCCGAGGAGCGCCGCCTGGTGTCCGCGGCCCGCGGCGGGGAGCGCAGGGCCCTCGACCGGCTGCTCCAGCTGCTGAGCGGGCCCGTCTATCGCTTCGGCCGCGGCTTCTGCGGTGACCCGCACGATGCCGAGGACGTGGCGCAGGTCACGCTGGCCGCGCTCGCTCGCTCGCTGCACGGCTTCCGCGGCGAGTCCTCGCTCACGACCTGGGCCTACCGGGTGGCGCGCAACGCCTGCACGCGGCAGCGGCGCCGTAGAGCGCAGGCGCCCGCCCGGCTCGAGTCGCTCGACGCGGGCACGCCCGCCCGCCCCGGCGCACTCCAGGTCGCCGACCCGCGCGAGGATCCCCACCGGGCGCTCGAGCGCACGGAACTTCGCGACGCGCTGCAGCGCGCCATCGCGGCGTTGCCGCCCTCGCAACGCGAGGTGCTCGTGCTGCGCGACATCGAGGGATTGCCCGCGAAGCAGGTGGGGGAGGCCCTGCGGCTCTCGGAGCGCGCGGTCAAGTCAAGGCTGCACCGGGCCCGCATCGCCCTGCGCGAGCGGCTCGCCCCGTACGCGCCGAACGCGAAGGCGCCCCCGCGCTGTCCCGACACGGCGCGGCTCGTGAGCCGCTACCTCGAAGGGGAGCTCGATGCCGAGGCGTGCGCGAAGCTCGAGCACCACGTGAAGGGCTGCCCGGACTGTGGCGCGACCTGTGCGACCCTGAAGGGCGCGCTGGTCACCTGCCGCTCGTGGCGGGGGGAGAAGCTGCCCGAGCGGATCCGCACGTCGCTCCGGCAGGCCATCCGGCAGCTGGTCGCCGAGGCGCGGGGGAGACCCTGAGCGCCCGCCATGCCACTGCGGTTCCGAACCAGGAGGAACGCATGTCCAGTCGATCAAGTTCCGACCGCCGGGAGTTCCTGAAGAACGTCGGTCTGGCGGGGCTCTCGTCGGTGCTCGTGGCGCCGGCGCTCTCCGGTGCCCAGCCGCCGGCGCCGGTCGCGCCCGCGGCCCCGGCGACGACTCCCGCGCCCGCCGACACGGCGAAGGCCGTCGCGCCGACCGAGGTCGGTGAGGACGCGCGCGCCCTCGCCGGGATCATCGAGCGGCGCTGCGGCCAGCACCTCTCGAAGGAGCAGCTGGAATCCATCGCGCGGGACTTCGACGGCGACCTGAAGGCCCTGAAGCGCATGCGGGAGGTGAAGCTGGGCAACGGCGACGAGCCCGACTTCACCTTCCGGGCGTAGGAGGAACGGCCATGAAGACGCAGGCACAGGCTGTCCCGCTGACGTCCGCCACGCTCGACGAGAGCATCTTCTTCCTGCCCGTCTCCGAGCTCGCAGCGCGCATCCGCGCGAAGCGGCTCAAGCCCACGCAGCTGGTGGCGGGTTGCCTGGACCGGCTCGAGCGGCTGGGCCCGAAGTACAACGCCGTGGCCACGTTGATGCGCGGACCGGCGATGGAGGAGGCGCGCGCGGCCGAGCTCGAGCTGGCGCGGGGCCAGGACCGCGGGCCGCTCCACGGCATCCCCTACGGCGTGAAGGACCTGCTCGCCACGAAGGGCGTGCCCACCACCTGGGGCGCCGAGCCGTACCGCGACCAGGTCTTCGACTACGACGCGACCGCGGTTCGCAGGCTGCGCGAGGCGGGCGCAGTGCTGGTCGCCAAGCTCGCGATGGTCGAGCTGGCGGGCGGCATGGGCTACAACCACGCGAACGCGTCGTTCACCGGCCCGGGCCTCACGCCGTGGAACACGAGGTTCTGGAGCGGCGGCTCCTCGAGCGGTCCCGGTGCCGCCGTGGCGGCGGGCCTCGTGCCCTTCGCCATCGGCTCGGAGACGTCGGGCTCGATCCTCACGCCCGCGGCCTTCTGTGGGGTGACCGGCCTGCGGCCGACCTACGGGCTTGTCAGCCGGCATGGCGCGATGGCGCTGTGCTGGACGCTCGACAAGCTCGGGCCGCTGGGGCGCACCGCCGATGACTGTGCGCTCGTGCTCGCGGCCATGGCGGGGCCCGACCCGCTCGACGAGAGCGCGCTCGCGCGCGGCTTCGCCCACGCGCGGCCCGCGCCACTCGCCGGAGCGAGGCCGCTGCGGCTGGCCGTGCCGAAGGGCGTGACCGAGAAGGTGCAGCCCGCGGTGCGCGAGAACTTCGAGGCGGCGCTGCGCGTGCTCGCCGGCGAAGTCGAGGTCACGCGCGAGGTCGAGTGGCCCGACTTCCCCTGGGGCCCCGCGGTTGGGACCATCGTGGGGGCGGAGGGCGCGGCCGCGTTCCTCGACCTGCTCGAGTCGGGCCGCGCACAGCAGCTCACCTGCCCGGCCGACCGCGCGGGCGGATACTCCTCGCTGCTGCTGCCGGCGGTGGACTACCTGCAGGCGATGCGCCTGCGGCGGCCCATGAAGCGGGCGGTGGCGTCGCTCTTCGAGCGCTTCGACGCGGTGGTGGCGCCGACCCGCGCGAGCGTGGCCTATCCGGCGGACCGCAACTTCGAGGACGCCTACCCCGGCGTGAGCGGCGGTCCGGCACTGATCCCGGCCGGCAACCTGTGCGGCCTGCCCGCGCTCGCGTTGCCGGACGGCTTCGGCGAGAATGGGCTGCCCACGTCGTTCCAGCTCATGGGACCGGCGTTCTCGGAGGCGCTGCTGGTGCGCATCGGGGACGCATACCAGCAGCGGACGGACTGGCACACGAGGCGCCCGCCTGCCGCATGAGCGGCGCGGACGCCCGGGGAGAGTCGTACGCAGTACCCGGCGGCGCGGCATCGGGCCGCGACCGCCATCGCAGAAGGAGAAACGGACCATGCGGAAGACGAAGTGGACGATCGTGCTCGTCGCGGCGGTGTGCGCGGTGCTGGCGCTGGGCTGTGCGGGGGACGCCGGCAAGCAGGTGATGGCCAGCCCCGAGCTGCAGGCGAAGGTCATGGACATGATCGGCGCCGACCCGGTGACGGCCGGCAGCATGGCGGACCGGTTGCTCCAGAGCGACAGCTCGCGCGCGGTGGTCATCGAGAAGCTGGTGGGCAGCGCGGGTGGCGCCCAGGCCGTGATGCAGGTGGTCGGGAGCAACCAGACCCTCATCGACGGCGCGCTCAACATCGCGATGCAGGATCCCGCCATGAAGGACCACGTCATGACGCTCTTCAAGGGCATGAGGATGGCGGGCGCGAAGTAGCGCCGCGGGGGTGACGCGGCAGGCGGGCGGGGTCACAGGCCCCGCCCGCGCCGTTCTCCACCTTCCGCCGTCCGCTCCGGGAGACCGATGCTCGACCCCGCCCACCTCGCCCTTCTCGCCCTGCTGGTCTTCGCCGCCGCCGCGCTCTACTCGATGGTCGGGCACGGTGGCGCCTCGGCGTACCTCGCGGCGATGGCGCTCTTCGGCCTGGCGCCGGAGGTGATGAAGCCCACCGCGCTCGTGCTCAACATCCTGGTCTCGGCCATCGCCACCGTGCAGTTCGCGCGCGCCGGGCGGTTCTCCTGGCGGACGTTCTGGCCGTTCGCGCTGGCCGCCGTGCCGCTGGCCTTCGTGGGCGGTGCCATCACGCTGCCCGCGCTGATCTACCGGCGCGTCGTGGGGGTGGTGCTGGTCTACGCCGCGCTGCGGCTCTGGCAGCGCGCGGGCGTGGCGGCCGGCGGCACGCTGCGCGCGGCGCCGAAGGCGGCGGCGTTGCCCATCGGCGCGGGCATGGGGTTCCTGTCGGGGCTCACCGGCGTGGGCGGCGGCATCTTCCTGAGTCCCGTGCTGGTGCTCGCGCGCTGGGCCGACGTGCGCACCACGGCGGGCGTGTCGGCCGCCTTCATCCTGGTGAACTCGATCGCCGGACTGCTCGGGCGCGTCTCGAGTGTGCGCGCTCTCCCGCCGGGGCTGCCGGTGCTGGCGCTCGCGGCGGTGGCCGGTGGCCTGATCGGCTCCACCCTGGGAAGCCGCCGGCTGCCGAGCCCCACGCTGCGCCGCCTGCTCGCCGCGGTGCTCGCCATCGCCGCCTGGAAGCTGTTCACCGTCCGCGTCTGAGCGTCGGGTCGGGCGGCCGGCCCGGGCCGTCATGCTCCACCTGAGCTCAACTCCCGAAAGCCTTGCAGTCTAACGGCTACGGCTTTCGGGGAGACTGGCTTCGGGGTGGCCCCTCCAGCCGGCGCGTTCTACTTCTTCTGGAAGACGTAGAGCCCGAAGCCGAGCGTGTCGCGGCCCCAGTGCTCCCAGGCCTCGTGGTGGCGGCGGATGCGCTTCCACATGCTCTCGGCCTCCGGGTCCTCCGGATGCCCGGCCGCGTGCTCCTCGACCGCGCGCGAGTAGAGCCCTTCGTAACGGTCCCACTCGTCCTCGGTGCTGACGGCGGTGCAGATCGGGACCAGGCCGGCCTCCTCGCCCGCGCGCACGTTGCGCGGGTGGTCGAGCAGGTCGTCGAGTTCCAGGTCCAGGGCGGCGAGGTAATCGGGGTGGGGGCGGCGGCGCCAGAAACGCTCGCCGATCAGGACGCGGCCGTGCGACCGGACGAGGCCGGCCAGCGAGCGCAGCGCGTCGCGGTAGCCGCCGTAGGCTTCGGTCGAGTCCACGCACAGCACAGCGTCGAAGGAGCCCGGCTCGGCCGGGAAGTCGGTGGCGGGCTGCTCGTGGAAGGCGAGAGCGGCCTGCGGTGCACGCGACCCGGCCCGCTGGCGCGCGTCGGCGAGGAACACGGGGTTCACGTCCACGCCCACGCCGCGTGCGCCCCAGCGGCCCGCGAGTCGCACGAGCATCTCGCCCTTGCCGCAGCCCACGTCGAGCACGCGGGAGCCGTGCGGCAGTTCGAGCATGGAGAGCACCTGGTCCACCTTGGGACCGCTCAGCGGGCTGAGGAAGACGTGATCCCGGTGAGCGATCGTGGTGAAGCGGAGCTGATCCGTCAGCAATGCGGTGGGGGGGCTCATCCTGTCCGCCATGTTGGACGAAGCGTCGCGCTCGCGCAAGGGAGAACGTCGGGAATCTTCGCCATGCAAATGACGCGCCGTTCTCGCGTGACTCAACGAACGTGCAGCCGGTCTCCGTGCGACGTCCACTCGGCGCCCGCAGGCAGTCGAGAAGTTGCGTTCCGGGCAACACGAAGCCCCCGGCCGGGGGGAACCGGGAGCTGTGGAGCCGCGTCGCCTGGAAGAACGATCTACTTCTGGGTCGGCGGCTTCAGAGTTGCCTCGATGTGCAGGCTGATGGCCACATCCTCGCCGATCATCAGGCCGCCCTTGTCCAGCGTCTTGTTCCAGTTGATGCCGAAGTCCTTGCGGTTGAGGGTCGCCGTGGCATCGAAGCCGGCCTTGGTCCCCCAGCTCTGCCCGCCCACGCCGACTTCGCCCATGCCGAGGAACTCGACGTCCAGCACCACGCTCTTCGTGACGCCGTGCATCGTGAGGTCGCCCGTGACCTGGACCCTGTCCTTGCCCGTGGGCGTGACCTTCGTGCTCTTGAAGGTCAGCGCCGGGAAGGAGTCCGCGGCGAAGAAGTCCGGGCTCCGGAGATGCTTGTCCCGGCCGTCGTTGTCGGTGGAGATGCTGGCGGTCTGGATCGTGACGTCGACCGAGGAGGCCGCAGGGGCGTCCGGGTCCATCACGATGGTGCCGCTGAAGTCCTTGAACTGCCCCGGGACCTTCGAGAAGAAGTGACGGATGGAGAAGCCCACCTGCGAGTGCACCTTGTCGATGTCGAAAGTGAGGGGTGCGGCGGAGGCCGCGGAGGCCGCGGAGGCAAGGCTCACCAGGGCGAGCGCCAGGGCGACGGGAATGCGTTTCATGGATGGGGCTCCTTTCATCCCTGCGTCGGGAGTGCGGCCGGCGCCAGGAGATGGGCGGTGGCGGCGCGGATCAGTGGGGCACCGGTCCTGTTGGGTCGGCAGGTCGTATGGCCGCGGGCCGGTGCCTTCGCTGATTGCTGTCTACTATGATGAGGGCCGGTGCCGAACGATTCAGCCCGCGAGGGCGGGCGGCGGGTGGCTGCGCCTCACCGGGATCAGGCCGTCGTCGGGGCCGATCGGGGCGGGGCACCCGGGTGGCGCTCCGGGTGGCGCTCCGGTTGTGGTGCGTCAGTCAAAATGTCCCCCCCTAACGCGTCCGTGATTATGTCCCCCCATGGACCTCTATCTCATGGGCAACCGGGACGGCCGGCGGCTGGGCTTGATTCAAGCCGCACTGCAGGGACGGATCACGAATGGC
>JANXPZ010000208.1 GCA_025357055.1 Candidatus Eiseniibacteriota bacterium
GCTGCCGGGGCCGATGCGGGTCCAGGTGGTGGTGTTCGATGTCGGGGCCGGCCGCCCGGTTGATGCGCGGAAACCAGAGGGTCGGTGACGCGGGTGATGTCATCGGGTGACTGTCAGCCGTCGCGTGATCACCGCTTCCCCCAGTCGCGCGCGCACCAGGTAGAACCCAGGCGCCAGGCGTGCCCCGTGCTGGTCGCGCAGGTCGAAGGCCAGATTGTTGATGCCGGCTCCGCGCGCTTCGTCCAGCAGCGTGCGGACCTGCCGGCCGCCGACATCGAACACCACCACCTGGACCCGCATCGGCCCCGGCAGCTCCAGGCGGAACTGGGCCCCCTCACGCGCCGGGTTGGGCCAGGGCGCCGAGAATCGAAGTGCCGGATCGATCTCGACTCCCACGACCTCCTGGGGCACGCGGGGGATCACGTTGGACATCCGGGACCAGTTGCTCGCCTCGTCGGCGGTCTTGAGGGCGAAGTAGTAGGTGCTCCCGGACTGGAGCGCATCGATCCTCGCGGACTGGATCGACCCCGGAAGGCCGGGGCTTGGCAGGTTCACGGCCGCGGTCGCCAGGCCGAAGTTCGCGGACGTGATCGTCTGCATCGAGTAACGCAGGTCGTAGCGCGAGGCGCGCCCCATGAGGCTGTCGTCGCCAGGCGCCGACCACCGCAGGGTCACGGAACCCGCCAGGGATACCGTGACGCTGAGGACGACGAAGGACGCGAGCGCCACCAGGTGGAGGAACTGAAGTCGCAGAGACATGATTCGCTCCGTGCCGAACGATTCCGGCGAGAGGGTCGTGTCCTGCTGCTGGGGGGCACCGGATGCGGCCGAACCAGGCGATGCCCTGCGAGCTGAGCACGATCTGCACCGGGCCGGCCGCGCGCGTTCTCAGCTCGAAGCGCAGCGGTCCCGGTCGCGAATCTCCGGCGGGCGAGGGACCACAGGCCGCGGAGAGGCGTTGCCGCGCGGCTCACACTGCAACCGCCATGCCTCGAGCGCGAGTGGCTCGCGGAGGGACGGTGCGGCGAGCTCGCAGGGGCGCCCGTTCAGCCCGGTCCATCGTGGAGACGGCCGGTCTAACTCCATGCCAGGGACGCCACGCACTCGAAACGAAGCGTGTGCGGGAGCCGCTCGAACGGCGGGCCTTCCGCCGGCCGCCGCACGGTGTGGGATCCCTGACATCGCTCGGGGGTGTCGCGGGATCGCATGGACTGTGGACGATCCGCGTGGGCACCTACACGACGATGTGAAGTCCGGCGCCGGGCGATCTCCGCCGGGGCCGACGCGGCCCGCGAGCAGATCGCCCGCCTACCCCCGCACCAGCCGCGCCACGCACTCGATGTGTGGCGTGTGCGGGAACATGTCGAACGGGGTGGCCTCGGCCAGGCGCCAGCCGTACTGGGCGAAGTCCTTGAGGTCGCGCGCGAGCGTGGCGGGGTTGCAGGAGACGTAGACGATGCGTTCGGGCGCCAGCTCGGCGATGCGGAAGACGACGCGCGGGTGGAGCCCGGCGCGCGGCGGGTCCACGACCACGACGTGCGGCCCGGGGGTGCCGGCCGTCCGCGTCGCCGCGCTCGCCGCGGGCCACGGCGCGGGCCGGTCGCCGCGGGCCCACTCGCGCATCACGGGGCGCGCCTCGCCGGTGAAGAAGTGCGCGTTGCCGATGCCGTTCCGTGTGGCGTTGCGGCGCGCCCGCTCGATCGCGTCGCCCACCGACTCGACGCCCACGGCGAATCCGGCCTTCCGCGCCATCAGCAGCGTGAGCGTGCCGGTGCCGCAATAGAGGTCGAGCACGGCCTCGTGCGGCTCGAGCGTGGCGGTCTCGATGGCGGCGGCGTAGAGCGCCTCGGCCTGGCGGCTGTTGGTCTGCAGGAAGGTGCTGGCGGTGGCCTCGAACTCGAGCCCGAGCAGCCGCTCGACGATCACGCCCTCGCCACTCAGTGCGCGCTCCTCCTCGCCGAACGCGACGTTCGAGCGTGAGCGGTTGAGCAGCAGCGTCACGGTGCGCACGTCGTTCGAGAGCGCGGCCACGCCCGCCGCCCATTCGGCGAGCCCGGGCACGTCCTCCGAGGCGGCGACCAGGTGCACGCCGCACTGCCCGGTGTGCGGGAGGTGCCGCACGGTGAGGTAGCGCACGACGCCGTCGTGACGCCGCGGGTGATAGGCGCGCCAGTGCCGCTCGCGCGAGAAGCGCTGCGTCAGGCGCACGACCTCGAGCGTCAGCGCGCTGGGCAGGATGCAGGTCTCGAGCGCGAAGACCCCTTCGAAGGTGCCGCGCTCGTGCAGCCCGAGCACGACGTCGCCGTCGGCGGCGGGGGAGAAGCTGAATTCCATCTTGTTGCGATAGCCGCTGGTCTGCGGCGCGGGGTGGATGGCCCGCACGAGCGGCTCCTGGATGCCGCCCAGGTGCACGAGGGTCTCGCGCACCTGGCGCTCCTTGAGCGCGAGTTGCTCCTCGTAACGCAGGTCCTGGAAGCGGCAGCCGCCGCAGACGCCCGAGACGAAATGCGGGCATCCGGCGTCCACGCGCAGCGCCGTCGACGACTCGACACGATCGAGCCGCGCCTCGGCCCACGCGCGCTTGACCCGCGTCACGCGCGCCCGCACGTGGTCACCGGGCAGGCCGCGGTCCACGAACACGGCGCGGCCCTCGTGCCGCGCCAGGGCCTTGCCGCCCAGCGCGACATCGGTGACGTCGAGTTCTAACAGATCGTTGACTTTCATGGCGTCGGGAAGCGGGAATATCCGCGGTGGGAAGGTTTCGGGAACGGTGCGACCGTTCGCCGTGTCAGACCCGATGGCAGCCGTCGCCCGGCTGATCCCACCAGCCTGGACGATTCATGAGCCGCGTCGCGGGGCTGTGGCTCGTGACTCGTCCAACCCAGGACGCTAGCACAGGAGGAAAGCCATGAGAAAGACAGCCGTGCTCATCGCGGGGCTTCTGCTCGTCACCGGACTCGCGGGCGTGGATCGGGCCCGCGCCGCCGAGCCGACGCCCTGGCTGGGAGTGTACATGCAGGAGCTCACGCCCGAGCTGCGCGAGGGGATGGGCTATCGGGGTGACGGCGGCGTGATCCTGAACCGCGTCGTCCCGGACGGTCCGGCGGCGCGCGCGGGCCTGCGCAAGGGCGACGTGATCGTGCGCGTCAACTCGCGCACGGTGGACTCGCCCGCCGCGCTGCAGGAGGCCGTCCGCGCGGCGCGCGTGGGCCAGAGCATCTCGGTCGAGGTGTTCCGCGACGGCGGGCGCCGCATCGAGTCGGTGTGGCTGGAAGCGCGCCCGGACGACGCGAAGTTCCGGATGGAGACACCCGAGACGCCCGAAACGCCCGAAGCGCCCGAGGCCCCCGAAGCGCCGGTACCACCGTCCGGACACGCTCTCCCGTCGCCGGATGGTCCGCCGCACGTGAAGCGGATCGTCATCCGGGACGGCAAGGTGCTGGAAGGCCTCGGGGACCTCAAGGAGCTCGAAGGCCTCGAAGGTCTCGATGGCCTCAAGGAACTCGGCCTCTCCGGGGACGTCACGGGCATGATGGGCACGGCCCCCCACGGGCGGCTGGGCGTGCGCATCGAATCGCTGAACCCCGGGCTGGGCGACTACTTCGGCCTCAAGGACGGCAAGGGCGTGCTGGTGCTGGAGGTCCTGAAGGACACGCCGGCCCAGCGGGCCGGCCTCGAGGCGGGAGATGTCATCACCGGGGTGGACGGGGAGGCCGTGGCGAACGGGATGGACCTTGTGGGCGCCCTGCGGGGTAAGGATGGCAGGGTTGCGCTGCGGGTCGTGCGCCACGGCACGCCGCGCACCATCGGGGCGGAACTCGAGAGGACCGAGCCAAAGCGCATCCGGGTCTTCGGAGATGAGCTCGGAGACCGCCCCGGGGTCCAGAAGCGGATCATCCTGCGGAGAACGGACCGCGACGATCTGCGACACGAGCTGGACCAGTTGAAGCAGCAGCTGGAAGAGCTGCGGCAGCGGCTCGACGGACCGCAGGGCGACGGCGGCGGGGAATAGCCGGCGTCGAAGAGCAAGCGCGACACGGAAGGGCGATCGATCCGACCCGCATCATCGAGAAGGTGTCCGACGGGGTGTCTGATCGAGCGGGAAGGTGCAGCGCGACGTCCTGCCCCGGTTGCGCAAGGGAGACCCGGCCAGAAGATCGGCCGGGTCTTCTGCTTCGTTTGCACGCCGCGCGGAGCCCCGCGTACTGTCGCCGTCCCATGCCGAAACGGCTGCCGTTCCGCTACTGCCCGTGCTGTTCCACGCCGCTCGAGAAACTCGACGACCACGGCCACGCCCGTCCGACCTGCCCGCTCTGCGGCTGGGTCCATTATCGCAACCCGGTGCCCGCGGCGGGCGTGATCCTCGAGCGCAAGGGCGAGGTGCTCATGGTGAAGCGCAGGTACGCGCCGCGCGTGGGCGCGTGGTGCCTGCCGGCGGGCTTCATGGAGTACGGCGAGACCCCGGAGCACTGCGCGGTGCGCGAGGTCGAGGAGGAGACCGGGCTCGTGGTCCGGCTCACCGGTCTCTTCGGCGTCTACGCCGGCATGGACGACCCGCGCGCCCGCGCCGTGCTCATCCTCTACACCGCGGAGCGCGAGGGTGGACGGCTGCATCCGGGCGACGACGCGCTGGAGGCGGAATGGTTCCCGCGCGCCGCGCTGCCGCGCGCGATCGCGTTCGCGGCGCACCGCCAGGCGCTGAAGGACTACTTCGGCCGGCACTGAGCTTCGAACCGGAGTCGGTCCGACGCGGCGGGCGCCCCGCCGGCGGTCCCGCTCCTCCCGGGTGGCCCGGTCTTTGCTGTTGAAGGCCGCGGTATGGTTCCGAAGCGAGCCCCAAGATCACCCTCTCCAAGGAGTCCAAACCCATGCTTCGCCGCATATTGACGCTGTCTCTGCTTGCCCTCGTGGTGGGTGGAGGGGTGGCCGGCGCCCAGACCTTCAGCGCAAGGCGCATGGCCATGGGCGGTGTGATTCTGGCCGGCGGCGGAGCCGGCAGTTCGGGCGCCAACGTGGCCTACCGGGCCGTTCCGAAGGCCCCCAAGTCCGCCTGGACCATTCCGCTGCCGATCGGTCTCATCCCGCTCCTGGCCGACCCGCCTGAGATCGATCCCGACAGTCCCGACTTCAACGTCTACGAACTGGCGAACCTGCTCTACAACCCGCCCTGGAACCTGCAGCTCTCACCGCCGGAAACGCCCGGCAACGACATCACGATCGAGATCGGCCGGGACCACCTGTCGATGGACCTGGGTGAGGTGAAGAACGTCTTCCCCAGGGAGCCGAGCCGGGTCGGCGCGGTCGTCAACGGCCCGACGCTGGGCTTCGGCGTCAAGCGCTTCTTCCTCGCTGCCGCGCCGCTCGTCCACTACGACAACGACCTCTCCTTCAACGACGCGCTGCGGGGCGCCATCGATGGCGAGGAGTTCCGCCCGGACACGCGCTACGAGTTGTTCGACCAGGGCCTCGGCCAGGCGGCGGCGGGCGTGCACCTGGGCTGGGCCGCGCCGCTGGTGCAGACGGGTGACCCGCGCGGCAAGGGCATGGGGCTCTACGCCGGCGCGCGCGTGAAGCTGATGCGCGGCCTCGCCTACGGGAGCGTGGACAACTCGGTGGCCTTCGTCACGGGCGACACGCTCTTCAGCGCCGGGTCGCTGGACGCCAACTACCAGGCTCATACCTACGAGGCCGGTCCCGACGGCGGCGGTTTCGGCCGCGGGCTCGACCTGGGCGCGGTCTGGATGGCCGGGGGCGTCGAGTTCGGCCTGGGCGTCAACGACATCGGCACGTCCTTCGACTGGCGCGTGAAGGAGACCCGGGTCCATGACGACAGCACCGAGGTGATCGCGACCGATGAGCCGCTGACGAGCACCGTGCCCACGACCGCCGTGGCGAACGCCGCGATCCGTCTCGGGCGCTTCCTGGTCGCGGGCGACGTGGTGCGCGGTGTCAACGTGACGACCGGGCACCTGGGCGCCGAGACCTGGCTGGGCAAGGCCCTGGTCGTGCGGGCCGGCGCGAGCCTGGACGTGAATGAATTGATCCAGTATTCCGGGGGCGCCGGGTTGCGCGTCGGCAACATCGGTGTGGACCTCGCCGTCGCCAGCAACAGCCGCAACCTTTCGCGCGAGCGCGGCCTCGAACTCGGGGCCGGGCTGGCGTTCTACCACTAGGAGGCGCCATGCGCACGCGTGCATTCATCGTCATCGCGGTGGCCGCGCTGGCCCTGGCCGGCTGCGGCAACCGCAACCTCGTGCTCAAAGTGGATGTGCTCAGCTACCTCGACGCCTCGCAGAAGATCATCAACGTGCCGGTCGTGCCGGCCGTCGGCGAGACCGGCAATATCCCCATCGTGAGCGACATGTCGATCAACCTGATCGACGGGCTGGACGATGCCGCCCAGGTCAAGTCGGCATCGATCGCGCTGGGCGGTCTGGTGACCGTCGAGAGCGGCTCGGGCTCCGGCCGGTTCAAGCTGTACCTGAGCGGCGAAGGCACGGATCCGCTCACGACCACGCCGGTCATGAACGTGCCTGTGACGTTCTCCGCGGGCGCGCCCGCGATCGTGGACGCCGAGACCGCCGGCAGCCTGGCGGTGGCCGAGCTCTTCACGCAGAAGAACCTTCACCTGGCGATGGCCATCGACAGCGTCACGATCGTGTCCACCGTCACCAACATGACGGTGACGCTCAGCAAGCTCGAAGTCGTCGTACTCGCGGGGCGGAAGGCCTTCTAGAGAAGGGATTCGCACCCACTCAGGCCGTCCCGAACGACGCGGCCCGGCGCCAGGAAGGTGCCGGGCCGCGGTCTTGGGTGCGAGGGGGCCGGATCGCTTACGCCCAGGCCGTGGTCGCCGCGCGGCGCACCTGCTCCTGGCCGCCCAGCGTCATCGCGATGATCGAGCCCGCCAGCATCGCGCGGTCCAGGTCGAAGTCGTCGAAGGCCTCGCCGTCGCGCTTGTTGCTCAGGTTGAGCACGCCGCACAGCTGGTTGTTGTGGGTGAGCGGCACGCAGATGAACGAATCCGAGTTGTAGGCGTCCTGGTCGGTGTGCGGCGGCGGGTCGGCCTCGTCGCGCACCCGCACGAACAGCGGCTTGCGGTTGTGCGCCACCCAGCCGGCGATGCCCTGCCCCAGGCGCACCTTCGCCCTGCCCGCCACGCCCGGGTCGATCCCGCGCTGGGCGGCGATCGAGAGCGTCTCCTTCTGCGCGTCGAGCAGCATCATGCTGCAGCGCTCGATCTGGAACTGCTCGCAGAACCACTGGACCAGCGTGTCGGGCAGCCGGGCCGGCTCGTGCTCCTGCGAGAGCAGCTCGAAGACGCTCTTCATGAAGCCCACGGTGCGCTGCAGCTCGGCAGCCTTGACGTGCGTCGAGTTCAGTTCGGAGTAGGCGTTGGTAGGTGCCCGGTCGCGGCCCAGTCCTGTTCCTCGAGCGCGAACAGCGCCGTCTTCACGCGGTCCAGCTCGTGCTGATACTCCGTCGAGCTCTTGTCGAGCTGCTCGATCTCCTGCGTCAGCGCCTCGAGTTGCTGGGCCTTGGTCTGGTTCTCCGCCTCGAGCTTCTCGCTGCGTTCGTGCAGCTGCTGGATGCGGTCCTGGAATTCGGCGGCGGCCGCGGGCATGGCCGGGTCGGAGGAGCGCGCGCGCCCCGCGCGGTGGAGGTGCTGGGCCAGCGCGAGCGCGGCCATGCTCTTGACCGGGATCAGGTCCGAGACGGTCTTGCCGCCGAAGGCGCCGCGCTTCTCGCTCACGATCACCAGCAGGGCGAGCACGTCCTCGGCGTCCGCCATGGGCAGGCAGACGCACGCCTGCCAGAAATCGGTGGCGGTCAGGGCGGTCAGTCCGGGGGCCTCGAGGGGGTCGGGCTCGTAGGCGGGCGAGGTGCCGAAGACGTGGGTCAGGAGGTTCCGGCGCTCCGCATGATTGAAAAATGCACTGGGGTGGAAGAACTTCCGCACGAGTCGGGCCGGCAGTTCGTCCACCGGCAGGTCGATGTCCCGGCGGACGAGTCGCTGGCCGGCGCGGTGGTAGACGCTGACCAGGGCGTCCCGGCTGACCTCGTAGAAGGCCAGTGAGGCGCGCCAATCCGAGTGTACCGCTTGCAGATAGCCCAGAAACTCGTAAACCAGGGCCTCGGTGTCCCGAGACCCCGTCAGGCGCTCCGAGATGTCGCGCAGGTCGAACTTGGACAAGGGAGGTGCCCTCCGAGAAGTGCCGGTCGGTAGCGGACGCTGGGGAAAGGCAAAGCGTGTGCCGCCCCGGGGGGGGCGGCGGGATCCAGGCCGCGCCGCGCCGCCGGCGTGCTAAGATTCCCCCTGGTCCCCACTTGCGCTCTCCCCGGAGGAACGGCCCATGCCCCGGCTCGTCGCCGACCGCGAGGTCTTCCGCAGGGCTTCCGACCTGGCCCAGGTGATGGCTGCCGCGGCCGTGCGCGAGGCCGATGGGCAGCACATCCTCCACCTGGAGCGCGGCGAGCCCGATTTCGACACGCCGCCCCACATCGTCGAGGCGCTCGCGGTCGCGGTGCGCGCGGGCGAGACCCACTACGCGAATCCCGGCGGCGTGCTGCCGCTGCGCGTGGCGCTGGCCGAGAAGCTCTCGCTCGAGAACGGCATCTCCTGCCATCCGGAGGACGTGGTCATCACCGCGGGCGCGACGCACGCGCTCTCGCTGCTCTTCCAGGCACTGCTCTCGCCCGGTGACGAGATCCTGCTGCTCTCGCCCTACTGGATGATGCTGCCGCGCATGCTCGGCCTGGTCGAGGGTGCGCGCTGGCGCGCCGTGCCGGCGTACCTCGACCTGATGGACGAGAGCCTCGCGCCCGCGGGCCTCGCCGCCCGGCTGCGCGCGAGCCTGCGGTCCGAGACCCGAGGCATCTACCTCAACACGCCCAACAACCCGACCGGCGCGGTGCTCACGCTCGAGCAGCTCGAGGCCGTCGCCGAGGTGGCGCGCGAGCACGACCTGTGGGTGGTGAGCGACGAGTCCTACGAGAACCTGCTGTTCGACAAGGCCTCGCACGTGAGCATCGCCACGCTGCCGGGCATGTCCGCGCGCACCATGACCGTCTTCTCGTTCTCCAAGACCTACGCCATGACCGGCTGGCGTCTCGGCTACGTGGTCTCGCCGCCGGCGCTGCGCCCGGTGCTGGGTCCGACGCTCTGCGCGCTCACCACCTACGGCGTGTTCCCCGCGGTGCAGATCGCCGGGCTCGCGGCGCTGCGCGGCCCGCACACCGCGGTGGACACGATGCGGCGCGCCTACCAGGCGCGACGCGACGCGCTGTTCGCCGGGCTCGAGGGCCAGCACGCCATCCGCGCGCCGAAGCCAGCGGGGGCGTTCTACGTCTTCGCCGACGTCTCGGCCGCGCTCGAGCGGCGCACGACCTGGGACCTGGTGCGCGAGTGGCTCCAGCTGGGGGTCGCGGTGCTGCCCGGCACCGCCTTCGGCCCGTTCCCCGAGTACGTGCGGATCTCGCTCGCGACGCGCAAGGAGGACGTGGTCGAGGCCGCGCGCCGCCTGCGCGAGCACTACGCGGGGCCCGGGGCGAAGAAGTGACAGGCACGAAGTCGATGAAATAGACTTCCCTGCTCATGAGACGCAAGCGCCCCACGCCCACGAAGAGCCGGCAGGCTGCCGAGCCCCCGCCGCACACCGCGCCCGCGTGGCAGGCGCTGCGCTGGCTGCCGCTCGTGGTCGCGGCGGTGGGTCTACTGGTGCCGCTGGTGATGCTGGCGCTGGCGAGCGCCCCCGGCTGGCGGATCTCGTTCCCCCTGGACGACGCCTGGATCCACCTGACCATCGCCCGCAATCTCGCGCGCTTTGGCGATTGGTCGTACTTCCCCGGCGGCCCCGTCACCGCAGGCTCGACCTCACCGCTGTTCACGCTGCTCGAGGCGGCCGCGTTCCTCCTCACCGCGAACGAGTTCCTCATCGGCATTGGGCTCGGGCTCGCGGCGCACGCAGTGTTCCTCGTTGCGCTCGCGCGCTGGGCGCTGCGGCGGCTCGCGCACCCGGGCTGGGCTGCGCTGGTCGTGGCTCTCGTCGCGGCCGACGGTCGCTTCGGCCTCCTGGCGGTCTCGGGGATGGAGACCAGCTTGTTCCTCGCGTTCCTGGCACTCGCCTTCGCCGCCTGGGCCGAGGACGACGCGCTCTTCGCGGGGCTCGCGCTCGGCCTGGCCACGTGGACACGGCCCGAGGCGCTGATCGTGGCCGGGATCTTCGCGCTCGACTCGCTGGTGGGCCAGCGCAGGCCGCGCCGCCTGCTACCGGGGCTCGCCGTGTTCGTGGCGATCATGCTCGGGTACCTGGCCTTCAACCGGCTCATCGGGCTGGCGCTTCTGCCCACCACGATGGCCTCGAAAGTGGCGTACTACGGGAGTCGGCCCCTCGCTCAGTTCCTGGCTCAGGACCTCGGCCCGACCTTCGGGGGCGGCTGGCTGCTGCTGGTGCCGCTCGCGCTGGTGGGCGCCTGGGGCGAGGTGCGCCGGTTGTTGGTGAGGGAGCGGGGCCAGGCGCGCGCGGAGCTGGGCTGGGCGATCGCGCTGCCGCTCGCCTACGCGCTCGTGCTGCCTTTCTCGCACCGGTTCAACCGCTACCTCGTGCCCGCGCTGCCCGCCTATGCGCTCGTCGCCGTGATCGGCCTGCGGGCGGTGCTGGAGCGCTGGACGCGTGGCCGTGGCGGCGCGAGCGTGTGGACGGTGACTGCGTGCGGCCTGTTGCTCGCCGTCCACGCCTTCGTCTTCGCGCGCACCTTCCACGAGTACCGCTACTTCGCGCGCTACCACCTCGAGCGCCACGTGCGGGCGGGCCGCTGGCTTGCCGCGCACACGCCAAGAGACGCGGTGGTCGCTACCCACGATGTCGGGGCGATCGCGTTCTATTCGCAGCGGCGGATCGTCGACATGATGGGACTGGTCACGCCCGAGGTGGTGCCGCACATCCTGAAGCCTGACTACATCCCCTTCCTCGAGCGGCTCTTCGCCGCGCGTCGTGTCACCCATCTCGCCGTGCTGCAGGACTGGCAGATGGTGGACAACCAGACGCCGCTCTTCGAGGCGGATCCGAACCCCGAAGTGCTGGACATCTACGACTGGCGGCCAGGCACCACGCATCTCGTGTCGGCCTCCGTGTACAGCGGCGAGTCGCGCGTGCTCGCCGCGCTCGAGCTTGGGCGCAACCAGGAGGCGATGACGCACATCCGCGCCCTGCTGGCGACGGACGACCGCGCGTCCACGGTGTGGTCCCTCTACGGCGCCGTCCTCGACCGCTCGGGCCGTTCCGCGGAGGCCGAGCCCGCCTTCCGCCGCGCCCTCGAGTTGTACCCGGGGTCCACCAAGGCGCGCTTTGGGCTCGGGGCGGCACTGGCGAGCCTGGGCCGCACGGCCGAAGCTCGGGCCCAACTCGACAGCCTGCGGTCGATCGCGCCCGGGTACGCCGGGATCGCCTGGCTGGAGCAGCAACTCGGCCCCCAGCGGTGAAGCGCGGACGAGTCCGGCGCGAAGGCCCTCCGCCAGGACCGGGACCACCGTGGCTGCTTGCGCTCAGCGTGGCGCGGACGGCGATGGCAGGGGCGCCGCCTTCGACGGCAAGGTGCGCAGGGGCCTGGGCGGATCGAACGCGACGACCGGGATGCCCGCCCGCTCCGCGATGCACTCGTGGATCAACGCAAGGCCGCGCACGTCGTCCGGCGAGGGCTGCCGCCCGATGACGAACTCCGGCTTGAGGGGCTCGCGGAAGTGCGCCCGGTCCACCCTGGCGAGCGGATCGAATCCGTACTTGCGCCTGAACCTCGATCGCGGGGCATCGTAGGTCAGGTTGGTGGTGTTGATCACGTCGAGCCCCGGCTTCTCCCCACGGAACACCTGGTATTCCCTGAGCCTGGCGGCCCCATCCACCGGCCAGAGCACGATCGCGCGCCCGTAGGGGATCGACTGCCACATCCCGTGGAGGTACTCGTCCAGCTCGACGAGCATCCGCCATTTCCCCGCGATCAGGTTGACGCTCAGCACGGCGAACAGGGCCAGTGTCACCCCGGCGCCGGCGGTGGCGAACGCCACTGCGGACCGCGTCCGCCGCAGTCGCATCAGCAGGCCGGCGGCGGGCAGGACGAGCGTCAGGGCGACCACGGCGAGGCAGGGCAGAAAATACGCGTTCGGATCGGGCACGCCGTAGCGGTGCACGAAGATGGTCTGCGCCACCGCCGCAACGAGCAGCCCGGTCATGACCCGTCGCCGCGCGCCACGGGCTTCCCACGACTGGAAGGCGAGCAAGGCCAGGCCCGGCAGCAGGAACGGGTAGACGTACCACCGGAGCCACGCCGCCTGGCCGGCGTCCGGCGCCCAGTGGCCGAGGTTCATGCG
Source organism: Candidatus Eiseniibacteriota bacterium (assembly GCA_025357055.1). Lineage (GTDB taxonomy): Bacteria > Eisenbacteria > RBG-16-71-46 > RBG-16-71-46 > RBG-16-71-46 > JANXPZ01. The sequence goes on from JANXPZ010000208.1 coordinate 12,365, forward strand.
GTAGGCGCTCGCCGTGACGTGCGCGAGGACGCCGCGCAGGCCCGGCTCAAGCATGGGCCACACCTCGCTGGTGCCCGGATGGAACGCCTTGAACGCGACATAGCCGTAGCTGAGGAGCGGCACGATCCCGGCCGCGAGCCAGACCAGCGGCACCCAGGCGCGGAACCGCTTCGCGTCGGCGAGCGCCCAGCACACCGCGAGCGTCGTGCCGCCGGCGAAGAAGACCGCCGTCGTGTGGAGCGCACCGCCCAGACCGCACAACAGACCCCACGCCGCCATGCGCAAGGGCAGCCGCGTCAGCCGCGCGCCGCGGGTCTCGAGCGCCTGGACCAGTCCGACGAAGAACAGCGCCGTGCCACAGGTCCACGCCATCTGCCAGCTGTGGACCTCGACCACCGTGCACTCCGCCAGCCACACCGGGTTGAAGCCGAGGACCACGACCGGCAGCGCGGCCAGCAGGAAGCGCTCCCGCCGCGAGAGATCGCCGCGCGCGGGCAGCAGGCGCAGCGCGAGCCGGTGGAAAAGGAGCATGGCCACACCACCGCCACAGGCAGCCCAGGCGTTGGCCGCGAAGACGAACCCGGCGCCGCAACCGTGGAGGAGCACGACGAACGCGTGTCCGAGGAGCGTGTAGAGCGGGTAGCCCGTCGGGTGGAGCACGCCTCCCGTGGCCAGGACCAATGCGAACTCGCTGGCGTCCTTGTCGCCCGAGACGTGCGGGGCCAGCAGGAGGTAGCAGCCGAGCAACGCGGCCGCGAGCAGGACCGACCACAGCCACGGCGCCCCGTCGGGTGCGCCGAGCCCGGCGCGGGCTGCCGCTTCCTCGCGGTGGGGCTTCGGCGTGACGCCGGCGGGCCTGCCCCCGGGATTCGGACGGTGTGTGGAACGCATCGCGAACGCTCCTCGAGGCTGGATCGAGCTGTTGCCCTGGCGCCGGACGGAGGAAGGCCGTCGCTTGCGAGCGTGCGAGACTACCTGCACGCCGTCCGCCGTCCAAGCGACTCGCTCTCCCGGTGGACACGATGCGACGCGCCCGCCGGACGCGCCGGGGCCGCTACCTTCGCCGGGCGATCGACGCGGTGCCGGAGTCCGCTCCCGGCTTCACGAGCAGCCGCAGCGAGGGGCGCGCGGGATTCGGATCGAAGTGGATGACGGGCAGGCGGGTCAGCCGGTTCACGTTCGACTCGGCCGCGTCGATCGCCTCGCGATAGCCGGCCCCCTGCGCGGCGGGAGTGTTCTGCGGATCGGACGAGAGCTGGATGCCGGCCACCGGGTCGAAGCCGTGGCGCCGGATGAAGGACTTCCGCACCGGCTCGGTGTAGAGGGTCAGGCCGTGCACCACGGACAACCCCGGCTTCTCTCCCTGCAGGAACTGGTACTCCAGCAGCTTCGTGTGCATGTCGTCCGACCAGAACACGATTCCCGAGTCGACCGGGATGGCCATCCACATCTGGTGGACGAGCCGGTCGAAGGAGACCCAGAGTGTCGCGCGTTGCCGGCCGATGCGCAGCCAGGGCGCCGCGAGGACGAGACCCGCCAGGGCGAGAAGCGTGGCGCAGGCCAGCGCCGCGCGGCGCGCGGCGGCGCCGCCGGTCACGAGCGATGCGAGCAGCGGAGTGATCGCGACCAGGCCCAGCGTCATGGGCTGGAGGAAGTAGGACGAAGGATCCGGCGCCCCGTAGTTGAACGCGTAGACGGTTCCCAGCAGGGCGGTGCCCGCGAGCCCCCACTGCAGAACGCGCTCGCCCGGGACGCGCGTGCGCACGGCGTTGACGAGCACCAGGAGCAGGCCGGGGAAGAGGAACGGATACACGTACCAGAGCAGGAACCCGGCCTGCTCGTGCGACGGGGCGAAGCGCCCGAGCAGGCCCTGGTACATCCTGCCGGTCACGTGAGCGAGGAGCCCCCCGAGCCCCGGCGCCAGCATCGGCCACTGGTAGACGGCGGGGTGGGTCGCGCGCCACAGGATGACGCCGTAGGAGAGGAGCGGCACGCAGGTCGCGGCCAGCACGGTGGCGACGAGTCCCGCGCGCAACCGTCCCCGCCTGGCGAGCGCCACGAGGATGGCGATCGAGAGCGGCGCCGCGACGAAGATGCTGGTCGCATGGTGGGCCCCGCCCACGCCGCAGAGCAGGCCCCAGAGCGCCGCGCGCCCGTAGAGCTGGCGCGTGGTCGGCGTCTGTCCGGCGCTCAGCGCGCGCACCAGCCGCACGAAGGTCAGCGAAGTGCCCAGCACCCAGGCGATGTGCCAGGAATAGACCTCGGCCAGCGTGGTCTCGTAGGTCCAGACCGGATTGAAGGCGAAGAGCGCGACCGGCAGCAGCGCCAGCAGGAAACGCGCGCGCCGGTCGAGCCGGGACGAGGCGGGCGGGAGCGCGGCGGCGAGACGATGGAGGAAATAGATCGCGACCCCGCCGCCCAGCGCGGCCCAGGCGTTGCCGGCGTACGCCCAGGTGCCGCCCAGCGCGTGGACGAGCCGGACGAAGAAGTGGCCCAGGAGAACGAAGAGCGGATAGCCGGTGGGATGCGCGACGCCGTTCAGGGCCAGCACCAGCGTGAACTCGGCCGAGTCCTTGTCGCCCACGACCGGAGCGCATTGGATGAGGTAGACGGCGAGGGCGACCAGCGCGATCGCGAGCGACCAGAGGCGCGGCACGGAGTCGGCGGGCTCGCCGCCCTCGCTGTGGCGCGGCGCCGATCGGGCGCGGTCCGGCGCGTCTCTGCCGCGGTCCGGCAGTCGCGGCGCGGCGCCGCCTCTCGGGTTCCGGCTCATCGCCGGCGCACCGGGCCGAGGGGTGCCGGCGCGGAAACGTCGCCGGGCATGACGTCGGCCATCTTCCTGTCGTGATCCACGGTCCCTCCCGGTGCCTGTCTGCCCCTATGGTAAAGTCAAGACGTGGCGAAGAAAAGCGCCGGGCCCGCCGGCCCACCGAATCCCGCGCCGGATGCGGCACTCCGCCTCTCCCACGGCCGCTGGCTCCTCCTCGCGCTCCTCGCCGCGGCGACCCTCGCCGTCTTTGCCGGGGTGCTGCGCAATGGCTGGACCCTGTTCGACGATCCGCTCTATGTCCTCGACAACCCGCACATCAACCGCGGCTGGCGGTTCGACGATGCGCTCTGGTTCCTGTCCCACTCCCACGGCGGGAACTGGCACCCGCTGACGTCCTGGTCGCACCTGCTGGACGTGCAGCTCTTCGGGCTCGCGCCGGCCGGTCCCCACGCGATCAACCTGCTGCTCCACGTGCTCAACGCGGTGCTGCTCGCCTGGGTGCTGTTCCGGCTGACGGGTGGCTGGTGGCGCAGCGTGCTGGTGGCGGCCCTGTTCGCGCTCCACCCGTTGCGGGTCGAGTCGGTGGCCTGGATCTCCGAACGCAAGGACGTGCTGAGCGGGCTCTTCTTCCTGCTGGCGGTGGAGGCCTACCGCCGCTGGGCCGTGCGCCCGGGCCGCGCGCGCCAGGCGCTGCTGATGGTGACGTTCGCGTTGGGACTGATGTCGAAGCCGATGCTCGTCACCCTGCCGTTCGTGCTGGTGCTGCTCGACGTCTGGCCACTGGGGCGGCTGCGGGGGATGCCGCGCAACCCGGCGTTCCGCGCCCCGGTGCGGCCGCTCATGGGACTGATCGCGGAGAAGTGGCCGCTGTTCGCGCTCTCGGGCGCATCGGCCGTCGTCACGTTCCTCGTGCAGCGCCAGGTCGGCGCCGTGATCTCGGGCGGGCTGGCCTCGCCCGCGCAGCGCATCTCCAACGCGTTGATCTCGTACTGGCGGTACGTCGAGAAGACCTTCTGGCCGCACGACCTCGCGATCTTCTATCCGTACAGCCGTGTCATCGAGTACGCCGTGGCCGCTGCGGTCGCCGCCGGGCTCGTGGGGGTAACTGCGCTGTTCCTGTGGCAGGCGCGCCGGCGGCCCTGGCTTGCGGTCGGCTGGCTTTGGTACGTGGGCATGTTGGTCCCCGTGATCGGTCTGCTCCAGGTGGGCGGGCAGGCGTACGCGGACCGCTACACCTACCTGCCCACCATCGGATTGATGGTCGCGCTGGTGTGGTGCGTGGGTGACCTCGTCGCCGGCTCGCGTCCCGCCCGGGCCGTGGTCGCCGTCGTGTCCTTGCTCGCCCTGGCCGGCCTTTCGCTGACCACGGTGCGGCAGGTCGCCCTCTGGAAGGACACGAGAACGCTCTTCGAGCACACGCTGGCCGTCACGCGCGACAACCTCGTCGCGCACGAGAAACTGGGCGAGTTGCTGATGCTGGAAGGCAAGACGCAGCTCGCCATCGGGCACTTCGAGGAGGCGCTGCGCATCCAGCCGGATCTCGCCGAGGCGAACGTCAACCTGGCGATCGTCCTGAACGCGATGGGCCGTTACGACGACGCCGTCGGGCGCTTCCGCACCGGCCTGCGCTCGGGGGGGACGGCGAACGGTCACACCCAGTTCGGGTTCGCGCTCGCGAGGCTGGGGCGCATGGACGAGGCGATCGCGGAATACCAGGCCGCGCTGCGGATCGAGCCCGATCGCACCGTGACGCTGGTGCAGCTGGGGGCGACCCTGGGCGCCAGGGGGCGCTTCGCCGAGGCGGCGTCCTGCCTGCAGCGCGCAGTGGATCTGGACCCGGTCCGCGACGACACGCGCCGCATGCTGGCCGTCTCCCTCGTGCGTGCCGGGCAGGTGGAGGACGCGCTCCGTGCGTATGAGGAGATCCTGCGCAGGAACCCCGACGACCTGGACGCGCTCAACAACGTCGCCCGGATCCGCGCCACCTGTGCCGATGCCCGGCTGCGCGATGGCGCCGAGGCCGTGCGCCTGGCCGAGCGCGCCCGTGACCGGAGCGCGCAGCCCGTGGCGGTGTTCTACAGCACGCTGGCCGCGGCGTACGCCGAGGCCGGGCGCTTTCCCGAGGCGGTGCGCGCCTGCGAACGCGCCATCGAACTGGCGCGCAGCGGCGGCGACCTGCAGGCGGTGCAGTCCTTCCAGCGACAACTTGAACGCTATCGGGCCGGCCGGCCGTTCCACTTCGGGGAGTGAGCACGGGGACGGGTCGGTCCGCCGCGAATCGCGGCGGTCGCCGCTGACCCGACGACGAGCGTCCGCTCGTCCGATGCCCGCCGCCTTCCGGTGCCTGCCTGCCCCTATGGTAAAGTCGGAGCGTGGCAACGAAACGTTCCGGGCCCGCCGGCCCACCGAATCCCGCGCTGGACGCGGCGCTCCGCCTCTCGCCCGGCCGCTGGCTGGTCCTCGCGCTGCTCGCCGCGGCGACCTTCGCCGTCTTCGCCGGGGCGCTGCGTTGCGGTTGGGTCCTGCTGGACGATCCGCAATACGTCCTCGACAACCCGCACATTAACCGCGGCTGGCGGTTCGACGACGCGCTCTGGTTCCTGTCCCACTCCCACGGTGGGAACTGGCACCCACTGACGTCGTGGTCGCACCTGCTGGACGTGCAGCTCTTCGGGCTCGCGCCGGCCGGTCCCCACGCGGTCAACCTGCTGCTCCACGTCCTCAACGCGGTGCTGCTCGCCTGGGTGCTGTTCCGGCTGACGGGTGGCTGGTGGCGCAGCGTGCTGGTCGCGGCCCTGTTCGCGCTCCACCCGCTGCGGGTCGAGTCGGTGGCCTGGATCTCCGAGCGCAAGGACGTGCTGAGCGGGCTCTTCTTCCTGCTGGCCGTGGAGGCCTACCGCCGCTGGGCCGTGCGCCCGGGCCGCGCGCGCCAGGCGCTGCTGATGGTGACGTTCGCGCTGGGACTGATGTCGAAGCCGATGCTCGTCACGCTGCCGTTCGTGCTGGTGCTGCTCGATGTCTGGCCGCTGGGGCGGCTGCGGGGGATGCCGCGCAACCCGGCGTTCCGCGCCCCGGTGCGGCCGCTCATGGGACTGATCGCGGAGAAGTGGCCGCTGTTCGCGCTCTCGGGCGCATCGGCCGTCGTCACGTTCCTCGTGCAGCGCGGGGGTGGTGCCGTGGCCTCCGTCGGGCTGACCTCGCCCGCGCGGCGCATCTCCAACGCGTTGATCGCGTACTGGCGCTATGTCGAGAAGACCTTCTGGCCTCACGACCTCGCGATCTTCTACCCGTACAGCCGTGTCATCGAGTACGCCGTGGCCGCGGCGGTCGCCGCCGGGCTCGTGGGGGTGACCGCGCTGTTCCTGTGGCAGGCGCGCCGGCGGCCGTATCTCCTGGTGGGCTGGTTCTGGTACCTCGGGATGCTGGTCCCCGTGATCGGTCTGCTCCAGGTGGGCGGGCAGGCGTACGCGGACCGCTACACCTACCTGCCCACCATCGGACTGGTCGTCGCGCTGGTCTGGCTCGCCGCAGATCTGGCCGCGAGGTCACGACCCGGCCGCGCCGTGGCGGTGGCCGCGTCCTCGCTCGCGCTGGCCGGCCTGTCGGCGGCGACGGTGCGGCAGGTCGGCCACTGGAAGAACAGCCGCACGCTCTTCGAGCACACGCTGGCCGTCACGCGCGACAATCCCATCGCACACGTGTGCCTGGGGGATGTGTCGCGCCAGGAGGGCGATGCCCGGGCCGCTCTCCAGCACTACCAGGCCGCGGTGCGCCTCGTGCCGGGCTGGGGGGAGGCGCGCAACAAGCTGGGTGGGGCCGTCGTGGCGGCACTCGCGACCGCGCCCGTACAGCAGGTCGCCCGCTGGAGGGACCCGCAGGCACCCTTCGAACGTGCGCTCACGATCATTCGCGACGATCCGGCCGTCAACGAAAGGGTGGGCGAATTGCTGCTCCTCGAGGGACAGCCGCAGTTCGCCGTCGAACACTTCGAGGAGGTGCTGCGCGCCCGGCCGGATCTGGCCGAAGCGCACGTCAATCTGGCGATCGCCCTGACCGCGATGGGTCGCTACGACGACGCCATCGAGCATTTCCGCACCGGGCTGCGCGCGAGGGGCACGGCGAGCGGCCATACCCAGTTCGGACTCGCGCTCGCGAGATCGGGACGCGTGGACGAGGCGATCGTGGAATATCGGACCGCGCTGCGGATCGAGCCCGACCGCGCCGTGACGCTGCTGCAACTGGGAACGGCCCTGGGCGCCAGGGGGCGTTTCGCCGAGGCGGCGGCCTGCCTGCAGCGCGCCGTGGACCTGGGTCAGGCCAGCGACGACACGCGCCGCCTGCTGGCCGGAACCCTGGTGCGCGCCGGGCAGGTGGAGAACGCGCTGCGCGCCTACGGCGGGATCCTGCGCGACAACCCCGACGACCTGGACGCGCTCAACAACGCGGCCTGGATCCGTGCCACCTGCGCCGACGCCCGGCTGCGCGACGGCGCGGAGGCCGTGCGCCTGGCCGAGCGCGCGCGCGACCGCAGTCCGCAGCCCGTGGCCGTGTTCTTCAGCACGCTGGCCGCGGCGTATGCCGAGGCCGGACGTTTCCCCGAGGCCATCGGGGCGTGCGGCCGCGCGCTGGAGCTGGCGCGCAGCGACGGCGACCCGCAGGCGGCGCAGTCCTTCCAGCGACAACTCGAACGCTATCGGTCCGGCCGGCCGTTCCACTTCGGGGACTGAGCGTTCGGGGAGTGAGCGTGGCGGCAAGTCGGTCCGCTGCGAGTCGTGGCGCCCGCCGCTGACCTGACGACGAGCACCTGCTCGTCCGAGGCCCGCCGTCTTCGTCGCCAGCGGTCCCGGTCGCGCGTCGTCCCGGTTGAACGCGGCGTCGGTCGCCCGCCGTCTCCCGGTGACCGGCCGACCGTATGATAGAGTCGGGTCGTGGCGACGAAGAGTCCCAGACCGCCGGCCCTGCCGGCCCCTGCCGCGGCCGGTGTGGCGCCCCTTTCCGTATCCCACTGGCTGATCCTGACGATGCTCGCCGCGGCGACGTTCGCCGTCTTCGCGGGCGCGCTGCGCAACGGCTGGCTGACGTTCGACGACCCCCAGTACGTCTTCAACAATCCGCACGTCAGCCGCGGCCTGCGGCTCGACGGCCTGCTCTGGTTCCTCTCGCACCCCCACAGCGAGAACTGGCACCCGCTGACGTCCTGGTCGCACCTGCTCGACGTCCAGCTGTTCGGGCTCGCGCCGGCCGGACACCACGCCGTGAGCGTTCTGCTCCATGCGCTGAACGCGGTGCTGCTGGTGGTCGTCCTGCACCGGCTGACGGGGGCGTGGTGGCGCAGCGTGATGGTCGGCACCCTGTTCGCGCTCCATCCGCTGCGGGTCGAATCGGTGGTCTGGATCTCCGAGCGCAAGGACGTGCTGAGCGGCCTCTTCTTCCTGCTGACGATCGAGGCCTATCGCAGCTGGAGCGCGCGTCCGGGTCGCGCGCGCTACGCCGCGCTGGTCGCGGCGCTCGCGCTCGGGCTGATGTCGAAACCGATGCTCGTCACCCTGCCCTTCGTCCTCGTGCTGCTGGACGTCTGGCCGTTGGGGCGGCTGCGCGGGATGCCGCACCGTCCTTCGACGCGCGCGCCCGCGCTTCCGCTGATGGGACTGATCGCCGAGAAGTGGCCGCTGTTCGCTCTCTCCGTCCTCTCGGCCGTCGTCACCTTCCTGGTGCAGCGCGGGGGCGGCGCCGTGGCCTCGGTCGAGATGATCCCGCCCGCCCGCCGTGTCCTCAACGCGCTGGTGTCGTACTGGCGGTACATCGGGAAGACCTTCTGGCCGCACGACCTCTCGGTGCTGTACCCGTACCGCAGCGACCCGGAGACGCTCGCGGCCGCGGTGGGCGCCGTCGCGCTCCTGGTCGTGACGGTCCTGTTCCTGCGGCAGGCGCGCCGGCGGCCCCACCTGCTGGTCGGCTGGCTCTGGTACCTGGGCATGCTGGTTCCCGTGATCGGCCTGGTCCAGGTGGGCAGCCAGGCCTACGCGGACCGCTACACCTACCTGCCCGCCATCGGGCTGCTCATCGCGCTGGTCTGGTTCGCGGGCGAACTGGCCGCGCACTCGCGCGCGGCGCGCGCGGTGGCCGTGGGTGTGTTCTCGCTCGCCCTGGTCGGCTTCTCGGTGGTCACCGTGCGGCAGGTCCCGCTGTGGAAGGACACCCGCACGCTCTTCGAGCACGCCCTCGCCGTCACCCGCGACAACCCGACCGCGCACGAGAAGCTGGGCGAGGTCCTGATCCAGGAGGGCCGGTTCCAGCCGGCCGTCGCCCAATTCGAAGATGCGCTTCGCCTGCGGCCGGGCTACGCCGAGGCGCACACCAATCTCGGCAGCGCGCTCGGCATGCTGGGTCGCTCCGACGAAGCCATCGTCCATTTCCGTGCCGGGCTGGCCGTGAAACCGTCGGCCGACGCGTTCCACAATCTGGCGTTCACGCTCGCCCGGTCGGGGCGCGTGGACGACGCGATCCCCGAATACGAAGCGGCGCTCCGGCTCGACCCAGGACGCTACGGCACCCTCGTGCAGCTGGGGACGGCGCTCGCCGCGCGAGGACGGTTCGCCGAGGCCGCGACCTGTCTGCAACGGGCCCTGGACATGAATCCCGCCGACCTCGAGACCCGCCGCCTGCTCGCCGTCACCGCCCTGCGGCAGGGGCGGGTCGGAGACGCGGTCACCGCCTACCGGGAGATCCTGCGCCGCAGCCCGGATGACCTGGATGCGCTCAACAATCTGGCCTGGATCCTCGCGACCCACGCCGATCCGGCCCGCCGCGACGGCGCCGAGGCGGTGCGCCTGGCGGAGCGCGCGCGCGACCGCAGTCCGCAGCCCGTGGCCGTGTTCTTCAGCACGCTGGCCGCGGCGTACGCCGAGGCCGGACGTTTCCCCGAGGCCGTGAATGCCTGCGAACGCGCTATTGGACTGGCGGGCCGCGAGCCGCGGACGGAGGAGGTCCGGCGCTACGAGGAGCAGCTCCGCAGCTACCGGGCCGGGAGAGCCTTCCACTTCGCGAAGTGACTCGTGTCGCGGGCGGATGGAACACGGCGCATCGCCGCCCGCGTGGCCGCTTCGCTCGGGTCGCGGGCCGCACGCAACGGACAGACCCGCGCGTCGGCGGACCAGGCGACGTCTACTGACTTCCCGTCCCGGCCAGCGCCTGCGCGGTCGCCTGATCGCTCCGGGCCTGGACCGAATCGCCCAGCGCCGCCTGGACCATGGCCCTGATCTCGTACACCTTCGCCATCCGCGGCGAGGTCTCCGCGGCGAGGTTCATCTGACGCAGTGCGTCCGTGAGTCTCCCGCCCCGGTACAGCGCCAGGCCCAGATTGCACCTCGCCACCACGTTCCCCGGATCGCGGCCGAGGATCGCGGCGTAGTCGGCGGCCGCCAGGTCGTATTCCCGCAGCCGCTCGAGGTAGAGATATCCCCGCTGGATCCGGGCATTCGCGCTCGTCGAATCCAGGCTGAGCGCGCGCGTGAAGTCGCGCAATGCCGGACCGTCCAGGCCCAGTCCGATGTACGCGGCGCCTCGATTCGTGTACAGGCTGTGGATCGTGCTGTCCAGCGCCACGCCGCGGTCCAGCACGACGACCGCCTCCCGGTAGCGTCCGCAGTAGTCCAGGGCCCCGCCGTACTGGGCGTACGCGCTCGCGTCGCGGGGACGGAGCGCGACCACCCGCTCGCAGTCCCTGGCGGCGAGACCGAACTGCCCGATGGCCACGAAGGCCATGGAGCGGTTGGTCAGCGCGATGGTGGAGGCCGGGTACTTCGCGATCACGTCGGTCCACAGCGTCACGCTGTCCTTCCACACTCGCGCCCGAAGGCCACTCATGAGCGCGAAGCACGCGATCGCGGACACCACCAGCGTGCGGATGGCCCGGGCCCGGCCGCTGCCGCCCGCAACCGCCGCCCCGGGCCACGCCTGTCCGACGATCCAGCACAGGCCGAGGTAGGGGACGTACGTGTAGCGCTCCGCGACGAACGCCCGGCCGACCGACAGGAGCTGCAGCACGGGCGCGATGGTCAGGGCGAAGAAGAGGAAGCCGAAGGCCAGGTCGCGCTGCCGGGAGCGGACCTGGAGGATCGCGATCGCGACGGCCAGCGCGAAGAGCGGGCCGCTCCACACCCAGAGCGGCAGCGTCCCGTCGGGGCCCAGCGGATAGGGATGGAAGGCCGAGAGCGGCGCCGGCACGACGAAGCGGACGAGATACAGCACGAGCCCCCAGGAGGCGAAGAGGAGACTCTGCCAGAGGGGCAGGTTCTGGTTGTTGACGTTCCCGCCGGTCCACTGCGCCTGCACCGCGATCACGCCGAAGACCAGCGCGAGGAGGAAGAACGGCGCCTTTCCGAGCAGGCTCGTGCGCGTGACCGGACGGCGCTGGTATGCGTCCGCCAGCAGCATCACCACGGGGAGCACGACGGCCTGCCCCTTCGAGAGCAGCGACAGGAGGAAGAGCAGGAGCGAGCCCGCGAGGTACCGGGCCCGGCCGCTGGCGCTGTGCCGCAGGTACAGGAGCAGCGAGCCCAGGAAGAACGCGGTGTAGAGGACGTCCTTCCGCTCGGAGATCCACGCGACGGACTCCACGTGCATCGGGTGCAGCGCGAACAGGGCGGAAGTCACCAGCGCGCCGGGAGCGTTGCCCGCCGTGAGCGCCAGGACCACCCGGTACACGAGGACCGTGCTCACGAGGTGAAGGAGGAGGCTGGTGACGTGATAGGCGAGCGGGTTCGCCCCGACGAAGTGCCACTCGATCGCGTAGGTCAGCAGCGTGAGCGGGTGGTAGTTGCCCAGCACGTACGTCGTCGGCGTGAAGAGCTTCACGAGCGTCTGGAACGAGAGGTGGTTCACCAGGGGATTGTTGAGCAGGTACTGATTGTCGTCCCAGTTGGTGAGCGCGTTCCGGAGCGAGGGCAGGTAGACGAGGAAGGTCGCGAGCAGGACGCCCGCCAGGGCCCAGGGCAGCCCGGGCGCGGGCGACGGGCGGGCCGCGTCACTGCCCCGGGACGGCGGAGCGCCGGACTTGCGGGAATCGGAGCGATCACGGTTCTGCAGACGTTGGGTCGTCATGACCCGATCGAGAAGATCGTCGCAGTCCCGCTGTGAGTCCGGCATGCCAGCGCGTCCATTTCGAGCCCTCCTTCGTGTGCGCTCATGGGGCGCACTGGATGTCCGGGACCCGCCCCCGGTGGTGGGCGCGGATCCGATTCAAATGATGACGCCACGTCGGCGAAGTCGTCAATCTCCTCCAGATCGCCCGCCGCCTCGAGCTCGTCCGACTCCTCGATGGCCACGCTCGGTCCGGCCGCGCTCGACGATGCTGTCTGGATCCGCCCCACGCACGACGAAGGCCCGCCGGTCTCGCGACCTGCGGGCCTCGGTCCGTCTGCTGCGGAGGTCCTGCTACAGCTCGTTGCCGTCCGGTCCCAGCAGTCTGCCCTTGCGTGGCGCCTTCGCCGCCTGCTCTGGACCGGCGGTCTCCGCGCCCCCGGCGCCCTCCTCGTCCTCCGCGTCCGGCAGCGCGTCGCCCTCGCTCACCTCGATGACGTACTCGTCGCCGACCTTGCGCGGCACGATGACGCGGTGCAGGGCCACGGCGAAGACGTCGTCCATGGTCGCGACCGGCACCAGTTCGAGCCGGTCGCGCACCTCGCGCGGGATGTCCTCGAGGTCGTTCTCGTTGACCGCCGGGTAGAGCATGGTGCGGAAGCCGGCGCGGTGCGCGGCCAGCGCCTTGTCGCGCAGTCCACCCACGGCGAGCACCTTGCCGCGCAGGCTCACCTCGCCGGTCATCGCCACGTTGCGGCGGATGGGCCGGTCGCTCAGCACCGAGGCGATCACGAGCCCCACGGTGATCCCCGCCGAGGGACCTTCCTTGGGCACGCCGGCGGCGGGGAAGTGGATGTGGATGTCGTACTCGGCGAACGCCTGCGCGTCGATCTGCAGCATGTCGGCGCGCGAGCGCACGTAGGAGTGCGCGGCCTGCACGGACTCCTTCATCACCTCGCCGAGCTGTCCGGTGGTGACGAGGTGGCCCTGGCCGGGCATCTTGAGCGCCTCGACGGTGAGGATCTCGCCGCCGGTCGAGGTCCAGGCGAGCCCGGTGGCCACGCCGACCTCGTCGTTCTTGCCCGCGGTCTCGAGCGTGAAGAGCCGGTGGCCGAGGTAGCGCTCGAGCCTGCGGGGCGTGATGACGTGCCGCTTCGCGTCGCCGGTCGCGCGGACGCGCGCCACCTTGCGGCACGCGGTCGCGATCTGGCGCGCGAGCCCGCGCACGCCGGCCTCGAGCGTGTACTGACGCACGATGGTCCGCAGGGCCCCGTCGGTCAGCCGCAGGTCGCCCGGGGCGAGCCCGTGCTCGCGCAGCAGGCGCGGCACCAGGAAGCGACGTGCGATCCTGAGCTTCTCGGCCTCGCTGTAGCCGGGCACCTCGATCAACTCGAGGCGGTCCTGCAGGGGCTCGGGCACCAGGTCGGCGTTGTTGGCGCAGAGCAGCAGCACGGCGTGCGACAGGTCGAGCGGCAGGCCCAGGTACTGGTCGGTGAAGTGGGCGCTGCTGGCCGGGTCGAGCAGCTCGAGCAGGGTCTCGAACGCGCCGAGCCCGGTCTCCCCGATGAGCCGGTCCACACCATCGATCATGATCACGGGATTGCGCACGCCGGCCTCGCGCAGCGCCCGGACGATCTTGCCAGGCTGCGCGCCCGGCAGCGCGCGCGGAACGCCACGCAGTCCGCCGACCTCGCCCGCGCCGGAGACGCCCAGCCGCACGAACGGCCGGTGCAGCGCGTGCGCCACGGCGGCGGCGAGCGAGGACTTGCCGGTCCCCGGGGGGCCGACCAGGCACAGCGCGGGACCGGGCAGATCGTGCTTGAGCCGGCGCACCGCGAGGTACTCGACGATGCGTTCTTTGGCCTTGGCCAGGCCGAGGTGCTCGCGGTCGAGGGTCGCTTCGACCTGCTTCAGGTTCACGTCCTCGGGGGCCGCCCGTTCCCAGGGCAGCGCCCAGAGCCACTGCAGGTAGGCGCGCACCTGCCCCGCTTCGGGCGAACCCGGTGCGAGGCGGCGCAGCCGGTCCATCTCGCGCTGCGCCTGGCGTGAGACCTCCGCGGGCAGGCCTGCGACCTCGGTCAGCCGGGCCGACTGCGGCCCCTCCGGGCTCACGCGCTCGAGCGAGGCGGACGCGCGCATGCCACGGGCGGGGCTCTTCGGATTGGCTCGCGAGCGCAGGTTCCTCGGCATGTCTCCTCCGTCGCTGGGCGACGTGCGCATGGCTTTCGGACCGATGAGAAACCCCGGGACCGGTCGGACGGGACCGCTCCATTCTCCTGCGATATGCAAACCGTCTGCCGGGACCAAGCCTTGGGATGCTCAGTCCGCTCATCCGGTCTAAGTCGTTGGGGGATAGGTCAATCGTGTGACTGCCCAGAGGATTACGAGACTTCCAGCAGGCCCCGCACCGGGAAGGATGGGACCGCCCTGGTCGGTAGCCGCACAGTTAGCAGCCGGCGGGGTACAAACGGACAATCCATGTTGACAATGACGACCGTCGCGGTTGACAATAAACGCCATGATGGTTGACAAAGATGGAGGCAAGGAACACAGCGGGCGCGAACACAGCGGGCGCGAACACAGCGAGGATCCGCCCTGGATCGCGGACGCACCGCTCGACCCCATGGCCGAGTTCATCCTTGGGGCGGTCGAGGCGCACCCTCGTGACCTCGTGCGGGTCACGACGGAGGAGTTCGGCATCTCGCGGCAGGCGGTGCATCGCGTGGTGCGACGCCTCATCGACCAGCAGTTGATCCAGGCGAGCGGCCAGACGCGCAGTCGGCGATACGCGCTTGGGCCGGTCCGGGAGCGCTTCGCGGTGCTGAAAGTGTCCGCGGACCTGGACGAGGACAGGGTCTGGACCGACCTGGCGAAGCCCCACCTGGCGGGGTTGCCACAGAACATCATGAGCATCTGCCAGTATGGGTTCACCGAGATGCTCAACAACGTGGTCGACCACTCTCAATCGTCGCGGGTGGCCGTCTTCATCACGCGAAAGCCACAGAGCATCGAGTTGCAGGTGCGAGATCATGGGATCGGCATCTTCCGCAAGATCCAGAGGGCGTGTGGGCTGGCCAGCGAGCACGAGGCGATCCTGGAGCTGACCAAGGGGAAACTGACGACCGACCCCGCGCGCCATACGGGTGAGGGCATCTTCTTCAGCTCGCGGATGTTCGACACATTCCGCATTACCTCGGGGGAGATCGTCTTGCTGTGCCGCGCCGACGGAGAGCCCTGGTCGGTCGAAAAGCGGGCGCCTGCAGAAGGGACGTTCGTGACCATGCGGATCGATCCGGGATCACCGAGAACGACACGAGAGGTGTTCGAACGGTTCGCGAGCGCGAAGGATGACTTCAGTTTCGACCGGACCCACCTGCTGGTGAGGCTCGTCGACCTCGAAGGGAATGCGCTGGTGTCGCGCTCTCAGGCCAAGCGCGTTGTGGCGAGGCTTGAGCGATTCCGGGAAGTGGTCCTGGACTTCGAGGGCGTGGAGAGCGTGACCCCGGCGTTCGCCGACGAGATCTTCCGGGTGTTCGCGTCCGGCCACCCGCGGGTGCGCCTGCTGCCGGTCAACGACAACGAGCAGCTCCGCCAGATGATCGACCGGGCAGTGAACGGACGGAAGGAACAGGCGCAACGAGGGGAGTAGAGGCGCGGCCTTCCTGAAGGAACCCCAACTCCTGCGGGAGTCGGCCGGGACAGCAGGCGTGGTCGGAGCGGTCCTCCGTCCGCCTGCGGAGACGCGCTAGCGGGGAGGTCCGTTCAGGCGCGCGGCGAACGCCCGATGGACCGCTGCGGAGTCGGGGGCGCCGGCCCGGGCCAGGAGCCGGTCGAGCGCCTCGTGCGCCGCGGGGGCGAACGGGTCGATGCGCAGCGCCTCGCGCCAGGCCACGATCGCGCCCTGCGCTTCACCGCGACGCTCCCGCGCCATCGCCTCGATCACGTGCGCTTCGGGCATGTCCGGATTCAGCGCGATGGCTCTTCCGGCTTCGACGATCGTCCCGTCGAGGTCGCCACTGGCTGCGGCGATCTGGCCGAGAGCCACGCGTCGCTCCACGAGATCGGGCCCGGCCCGGCCTCTCGCATCGAAGAACGCCTTCAACTGCGGCAGGGTGGCGCCCTGCCGGTTCATGAATTGCGCCAGGTTGATGCTGGCGCTCCAGTCGGCCGGGTCCCGCGCGATCGCCTCGTTCAGGAGGGCGACGCCTTCCCGGCCTGCGCCTCGCGAGAACGCGGTCTCGCCGCGGAACGCCAGGGCCCGCGGGGAACCGGCGCCGAGCCACATGGCTCCGTACGAGGCGAGCGCCCAGGTGCCGAGCAGGACCAGCAGGAGTGTCGCCGACCAGCGGGCGCGGGTCATCGCGAAGTCCAGGCCCACGGCGGCGAACGAGCACAGCGGCAGCAGCGCGCCGGGGCCGTAGAACGACTTCACCATCCCGTAGTAGGGCACCTGGAGCGTGATGAAGACGACGGCCATGAAGGTCGCGAACGCCAGGCCCAGGATGGCGGTGTCCCGCAGGCTCGGCTGACGGATCCACCGCAGCAGGAACACGACGCCCCCGGCCAGGATGGCCAAGCCGGGGATCAGCGCCAGCAGGTAGCCCGCGGACATGAGGTCGGAGCACCAGGGCGGTGCCGTCCAGATCGTGGTCTGGCCCGAGCACAGGCCGTCGCCCCAGAGCGTCGAGTAGAGCCCGTCCCAGACCCCGGCGAATCCCGAGAACAGTGGCGCCGAGAACGTCCGCCCGAATCGCAGGTAGTCGTGAGCGGTTCGATAGCCCGGGTCCTGCCACCAGCGCGCCCCCGTGTCCGGGTCCAGGTTTCCGAACAGCGGTGCGACGACCCGCAGCCAGGCCTGTCCATAGTGCCAGCCGCAGATCAGGAGCGTGATGCCCGCGGCGAGACCGAGCCCCGCCAGCCCGCGAAGCAGGACCTGGCGTGGGCGACCGACCACCCGGACGGCGAGCATGACCAGCGTGACGGAGACCACGAGGAGGGCGGAGAACTTGGCCATGAGTGCGAGACCCATGCAGAGCCCGAGCCATCCGTGGAGCCGAAGGGACGGCGGGTCCGTGCGGATGACGTGCAGGGCGACCAGGAGCACCGCGCTCGAAAGCGTGGCCGCCAGGATCTCGTTGGTCGGGAGCTGATACAGGTAGAGCTGCACGGGCAGGAACGTCGCGACGATGAGTCCGAGGAACTGCCGCCGCGGGTGGTCCGGGAACGCGAGGCGGAGGAAAGCTCCGACCAGGACGAGATTGGCCACGCCGAACGCGAGCCCCAGCCAGCGGAGCATGCTGGCTGCGTCGGGCCCGGGAACCGTGAGGCCCGCGGCCGCCATGACCAGCGCCGCGATCACGTAGTACAGCGGCGGCTGGTGTGTCTGCCAGCCCTGGTCGGCCGATGGCAGCGAGTGGTGTTCGAGGAGGTAGCGGATGTAGCTCAGGTGATCGTTCGCATCGAATCCGGACGCGGCGCTCAGCCACCGATCGTTGTTGATGAACAACGCGGCCCAGGCCGCGGCCGCGACCATCAGGGCGATCCGGAGAGCCCACCCGGAGGCCAGTGCCTGGCCGGCCTGCTTCCCCCGGCTCCGGATCCACCAGGAGCCGAGCGCGACCATCGCACCCGAGAGCAGGGCCAGCAGCGCCACCGTCCAACGGCGGGCCAGCAGCGCGTCCACCGGCGACCGGGCGCGCCCGTCCGGGTCGAATCGCCGCTGGCTCGCGGGAACATCCGCGCGCGCCGCGCTGGCCCAGGTCGCTCCGGCCCAGGAGACCGCCCAGCGCTCGTCGCTGCCGATCGCCTGACCGGGTAGCGCCAACCGCAACCAGAGCGCGGGTGGTCCCGTGCGATTGGAGACGAGGACCTCGATGCGGTTGTCGCCGACGCGCAGCAGGCTGGCGACGTCCACCCGACGAACGCTCTTCCACGAGGCGTCGTCGGCGCTCCGGAGCACGGGCTGGCCATTGACGGTCAACTGGAACCGGCGGAAGGCGCGCAGTTGGAGTTCCGCCGAGCGTGGCCGGCTCGCGAGCGTGAATGAGCGCCGGAACAGCGCATCCAGCTCGACGGCCGGGTGGATGGCCGGATTGCCCGGGGATGGATAGACGATCCAGTCGGCCCCCGGGCGCGCGCTCAGGAAGGGGACCTTCGGATCCTGGAGCGCCCTCCAACCCATCCAGGTCAGCGCCAGCGTGAGCGCCGCGATGGCCACCAATGCCGCGATGGCCGTGGCGCGGCTCCGCGCCACCGGGGCATCGGGAATCCGGATCTTTCCGTTCACCGGCTCATTTCCATCACGCCTTCATCCACCCTTCGATCGGGACGCAGCAGAGCGACACGCGCAGTCTATCAAAGTGGCCCATCAGCGGCCGGTGCCGGCGGCCTCCGGCCTGACATAGACGTGTAGCCACGCGGGGAAGAGCCAGCCCACCACGGCGCCGAACCCAGCACCGTAGGCCCCGCCGAGGCCGAAGCCGCCGACCGTCTTGCCGACCACCAGCAACGGGGGGTCGGGGCTGTGGGATTCGAAGAGCCCGCTGGTCGCCTCCATGTAGCCGAGGCCGCCGCCCACGGCGCCCAGCACGAGCCCGCCGCCGATGGCGCCTCTGCGCCAGCCGTGTCCACGCTTGTCCACCTTGTCGATGCGGTCCCAGGAGATCAGTCCGGTCGGGACTGGCGCGGTCGAGAGATGGCGATTCGGACTCACACGCAGTCCCTCCATGCCTTCCGGTCCGACCACGGAGGCGAATCCCTGGAACCAGCCGAAGTCGCCGCGCACGCGGATCAAGTCGTCGCGGCCGATCCGCGCGCACGCCCGCAGGACGCCGGTTGACCGGGAGAGCGAGGACGAAGACGAATCGCCGGGCACCTCCAGGCCGGGCCGTTGCGCGACGACCGGGCCCGGAGTCGTGTCCGTGGAACGGGTCTCGCGGCCGTCCGGCAGGGGCCCTTCGCCGGGTGCCGCGGCGGGAGTTCCCCGATACCACGGACGTTCATGAACCATGCGCTTCCCAAGACGGCCACCCTGCCACGCGCCCAGGCCCCCGAACAGTGCCAGGCCGAGCAGGCTGCCGGGCCCGCCACGGTCGTCGACAGATCCGATCGTGTTCCCCAATCCGGCGCCCAGGGCGCCGAGCACGATGAAGCCTATGTTCCTTCCCTGTCGTGCCCGGGTCTCGTCGATCCGCCGGATCGCGCGCCAGCCGATCGGGTCCGGCGGCGGAGGAACTGAACCGCTAGAACCGAATCCACTCAGGCCCAGCTCGTCGATGCGCCGGACGCGGAGAGTCAGTCGGCTCGAGTCCGTCGTCACTCGGAGCCACGGGTGGGCACGATTCTGCTTCTGAAGCTGGAAGAGGAGATTGGGTGGTGGTCCGGCGGATTCGTTCGTCGCGGCAGCCGGGATGGTGGCCGCGGTCAGGAATGCGAGGATGAGGAGAAGCCCGCGGGTCATTCGGATGCTCCAGGTTCGGATCGAAAGGTCCCGTCGGGCCTCGACCCCGATCGGCGGTGCGACGGCCGAAGCGCATCCTTCAAGGCGCGCGAGTGTCCACGACGGTCCTGCTCCAACGCAAGACATTCCCGTAGCGGCCTCTGCATCGTCCTGCTTCACTCCTCAGGGACGATGCGGTGCCAGGGCCCCGCCGCTGTCACAGGCAGGACCGGGGCGCAACGGCGGGGGCGGCTGGAGACATCTCCTCCAACCGCCCCCGCCGTCTGGGTTGCCCGAGTGTCCCGGCTAGTTTGCCAGCACCATCCGCCGTGTCTGGCTGAACGCTCCGGCCTGCAGACGGTAGAAGTAGAGCCCGGCGCCGGCGCGCTGTCCGGATTCGCCCTGGCCGTTCCAGGCGGACTCGTGACGGCCCGCTTCCAGCGTGCTTCCCGCCACCAGGTCGCGCACCAGGCGGCCCGCCACGTCGTAGATGCGCAGGCTGACCGCCGCGCGCTGCGGCAGGTCGAAGCGGATGGTGGTCGTGGGGTGGAACGGGTTCGGCGCGTTCTGGTGCAGGCGGAACGCCAGCGCCGGCGCGTCGCCCACGGCGACGGTGGAGGTCGAGTCGAAGAGCAGTCTCGCGAACTCGGGGTGGTCCACGAACGGGTTGCGGTTGTTCTGGATCACGTAGATGGCGCCGTTGCGCAACTGCTCCTTGCGGCTCACGGGATCGTCGGCGTGCCAGGCGAGATAGGTCGTGTTCGCCCAGGGCAGCAGGTCCGCGCCGCTGGAGGAGTAGCCGCTCGACCAGCCGACGGCCTCGGTGTAGTAGCGCGTGGACACGTAGAAGGTGCTGCGCGCCATGTCGCCCTTGAAGGCGTCGATCGGCTCGAACGCGGTCCCGGCGTAGCCGGCGTCGGAGCACGGGCCGAGCATGCTCCCGTTGAGCGAGGTGATGGCCGGGGTGGAGACGTCGCCCAGCGGCCAGTTGCCGCGGTACTCGTTCACCTTGGCGTCGGTCGGGTAGACGATCCACAGGTCGGAGACCATCGGCGACGCGCTGCCGAACAGGGACTGCGGCCACATGTGCTCGCGGTTCCAGCCGCCGCCCTCCGTGGCCCCGCCGCCCGACTGTCCGAAGGTGTACTCGTAGGGCGGCGTGCCGCCCGGGACGTCCGAGTACATGTCCCAGACCTTGCGGTTGGGCTTGACGTCGGTGGTCTGGAAGGCGGTCAGCGCGTAGTCGTAACTCTGCACGGTGTGGTTCTTGATGATCTCGTGCAGGGCGGCCCGAAGCGCCGTGCCCCGCAGCCCGAGCGCGCTGTCGTAGTAGCCCGCGGGGATGCGCGTGTCCACGAAGTTGAAGGCCCAGGTCGCGCCGCTGGTGGCGTTGGCGTAGAGGTCGGCCACGCCGGTGGCGGAGAAGGTGACCGAGCCCGCGGAGATGCCGGGCACGGTGACCAGGACCTGCGCGGGGTGCGCGAGGTCGAGCACCGCGGCCGTCGCGGGCAGCGCGCCGACCGAGTAGTGGCCGGGGGTCTCGGCGCTGGCCTGCTCGAGCGGCTCGGAGAAGGTCACGAGCAGGGTCGAGTCGCTCTCCTCGAAGAGCGCGACCACGGCGGGCGCCGCGTGGTCCGCCGCCCAGACGACGTCGCCCGCCTCGCGCGGCTCGATCATGAAGGCGCCGCCGTTGTAGAGGACGGGCCCGGTCACGTCATAGTCCGTGCCGAGGATCGGGGTGAAGGCGTAGCCCAGCGGGCCCACGCGGCACGCGCCGCTGCCGTCGTTCACGAGCCACTGTCCGGAGCCGAGGGCCACGTCCGTGCAGGCGGCACTCTCGAGCCTGACCAGCACGCCCTCGTACGCCTCCGACGAGGCGACGGCGCTGGTGACCACGGCGGCCGCGGGGAAGCTGACCGCGGGGGAGGAGGCGAGCACCACGCCGCTCGCCAGCAGCGTGAGGCCGGCCAGGCCCTGCACGTCGTTCTCCAGCACCAGTCCGCGCACGGTGACCGAGTCGCCACGCGCAGGCGTCGCACTGCTGCGCACCCACAGGCCGTTCCACGGTCCGGACCCGTCCTGCACCACGAAGTAGGAGGGGTAGACCGCGGTGACGATGCCGCGGGTGATGACACCGAGTCCGTTGAAGGGCGAGCTCGAGACCCCGCCCTGGATCTGGGCGATGGTCCGGTCGTAGTCGAGCGCGTAGCTCTTCAGCTCGGAGAGCTTGGTCATGGGTGCGGTGTCGATGGCCTGGACCTTGTAGAAGATGGTCACGCCCTCGGCCTGTCCGGGGATCGGGCTGCTGGTGCGCCAGGTGCTGTCGGCGAGCAACGGCATGGGGATCGAGTTGGAGAGCGAGCCCGCGCTCGTGCCCCAGAGCAGGGTGACCGAGGTGATGGTCGCGGCCGTATCGGTCACCGTGGCCTGCACGTTCACGCTCGCGCCGGCCAGCGGGATCGCCGGATCGGTGACGACCTGCTTGACGGATGGTCCCGGCGGCAGCGGGTTCAGGACGTGCGTGCCGGGGCTGGCACTGGTTGCCAGCGAAACGGGGGTCGCAGTCCACTCGGCAGCGATGTAGGTGGTGGACGGCAGGTAGATGCTGGGCTTGCGGACCAGGTCGATGTCCTTGAAGTCGTTCCCGGGGACGACGAGCTGGTCCACGACCACCGCGCTCGGGTTCACCAGCCTGGCGCCGTCGCCGACCTGGCCGTTCCACTGAGCGTTGAGGGTCGCCCAGCCGGCGCTGGGGAAATCGATCGGAAAGATGGTGACGGGGGTCGTGCCCCCGCAGACCTTGGCCTGCCCGGGTGCGATCAGTCCCGAGAGCGGCCAGGAATAGGTGTTGGTGGTATTCATGATCGCGATCAGCGTCCAACCCGTGAGGTCCACCGTGTCCGTGCCGGCATTGGCGACCTCGATGAAGCGGTCGGTGAGGTAGTTGTTCAGCGGATCGCACAGCTCGGAGATGATGACTGCCGACTGGGCCCGCGAGGGCAGGAGCGCCGGGAGGATGAGAGCAGCAGAGAGGAACAGACCGGCCCACTTCTTCATGCTTCCTGCCCGCCTTTCGGGGGTGAGGTTCGGAGAGACTCAGCAGGGCGGGGCCAGGACGGCAGGCCCCTGTCGGGAATCGCGCAGACGATCTGGGTGCGTGGATCCAGCCATGATTCTACCACCCGGCCGTGCCTGCGGCCCAAGCCCGCCCGGCCCCCAGCACGAAGGCCCGGCTTCGCAGCCGGGCCTTCGCTCGAGACATTCCCTGCGCGGTCACCCGCGCCGGAAGGGACTAACGGTAGATCGTCTTGATCTGGCCCCAGGACTTCTTGGAGGTCGGGACGATGCAAGCATCGACGCAGGCGATGTTCGTGGCGCCACCAGCGGCGCTGTGCATCGTGACCAGCGGAGCCGACACGTTCGTGAAATCGGCGAAGTTGTTGTCGGTGTCGATGATGCCGCCGCCATTACGGACGGCGATGATGACGTTGCTGGGCGTCGGCGCGGCGGTTCCTTCGTAGCAGTTGGCGGTGCCCCAGCCGAACAGGTCGATCGCGATGGGCTGGATGGCGGCGCAGAGCTGGTTCGTGGCGGTGCCGGCGGGCAGGAGGGCGACCTTGCCAGCGGTGCCGCTCATGCTCGGCCCGAGCGTGTTGATGAAGTCCGGGGTCACCGGCAGGGGCGGCGGGCCAACAGCGGACGAGCCGACCTGCACGAGGTAGTAACCGCAGGGCTGGATGATGGCGCCAGCCGGGAGCGTCGCGATGGTGAAGGTGTTGCTGGCGAAGGTGCCCGCGGCCGAACCGTACTGGATCTGCCAGCCGGACATGTCGACGGGGACGCAGCCGTTGTTGAAGAGTTCGACGTAGTCAGGCGCGTAGGTGCCGGTGCCGCTGCCGCCGCCGCCATACACCTGGCTGAAACGGATCGCGTTCGCCGCGAACGCCGTGGAAGCCGCGAAGACGCCGAGCGCGAGCAGAGTGATAACCATCTTACGCATGTTGGGGGTCTCCCTGTGGTGCGTGAACTGTGGTGTCGTGTGGACCCTGGCCTTTGTCCGTATCCGCCTGGAGGTGGACGCTGGCTGCGGTTCTCACGGTGGACTCGTGCTCGTGTTCGGAGGACGAGCGGCCCCTTTGCTCTTGTTCTCTCAGCAACCATTGCTCACTCGAACCACGATAAGTGTATGGAATCCACGCGCGGTTTTCAAGCGCCATACTGCGGAAGCATCGTCGGCAACGGCTCGGAACTCATGAAGTGCGTTGCGTTTCGCACGACGTCACGGTTCAGCCCGCTTCCCCTCGCGGGCAGGTCGGGTCTTTCCACCCGAACCCGATTCCACCACAGCTGAATGACGTTCGGCGGCAGGAACACCGCAAATGCGCGGGCCAGAACCGTCTGCGGCCCTTGCGTTCGCTACCGTTCGCGAGGAGCCCCGGCTAGGATGCCGCGGGTGAGGAGACCCCGCGCATATTCCGCCGGTCTGCGCCCGCCCGCCGACGCCGGCGCCCCGCTGCCCCCGTCCGCCACCACGGCCTGCCGCCCGTGACGTCCGCCGAGCGCTGGGCGCACGCCCGCCGTCCCGCGTCGCTCGCGTTGCTGGCCGCCGTGACCGCGGCCGCGTTCGCGGGGGTGCTGCAGAACGGCTGGATCCTGTACGACGACCCCGACTACCTGACCGCGAATCCGCACATCAGCGGCGGCCTCACGCTGGCGGGGTTGCGCTGGCTCCTGCACTCGCCCCACGGTGGGAACTTCCATCCCCTCACGTCCGTGGTCCACATGCTGGCCGCACAGGCCTTCGGCCTGCACGCCGCCGCGCACCATGCGTTGAGCCTTGCGCTGCACGTCATGAACGCGGTGCTGCTGGCGCTGGCCCTGAACCGGCTGACGCGATCCTGGTGGAAGAGCCTGCTCGTGGCCGCGCTGTTCGCCGTGCATCCGCTGCGGGTCGAATCGGTGGCCTGGGTCTCGGAGCTCAAGGACGTCCTGAGCGGGTTCTTCTTCATGCTCGTCCTGTGGACCTACGCGCGCTGGGCGGAGCGCCCGGGGCGCGGGCGCTACGCGTGGGTGATCGCGTGCCTCGCGCTGGGCCTCATGTCCAAGCCCATGCTGGTGACGCTGCCCTTCGTCCTCGTGCTGCTGGATGTCTGGCCACTGGGCCGGCTGCGGAGCCTGCCCCTGCGCGGGCAGCCTGCCGGCGCCGCGCGCGGCGCACCGGCCCGCGGACTGCCCGGGCTGATCGCCGAGAAGTGGCCGATGTTCGTCCTCGTGCTCGCCCAATCGGTGGTCACGTTCCTCGTCCAGCGGTTCACCGGGGCCGTGGTCGGCGGCGCGAGCCTGGCGTGGGACTACCGCGTGCTCAACGCCGCGCTCTCGTACTGGCGCTACCTGGGATCGACCTTCTGGCCACACGACCTCGCGCCGTTCTACTCGATGCGCTTCGACATCGGCGGGAGCGGCGCGCTGGCGGTCGCGGCTCTCGTGGTCGTCACCGCGCTCGTCCTGCGGGCGGGCCGCGCGCGGCCCCACCTGGCGGTGGGCTGGCTGTGGTACGTGGGCATGCTGCTGCCGGTCATCGGACTCGTGCAGGTCGGCATGCAGGCCTGTGCCGACCGCTACACCTACCTGCCGGTCATCGGCTTCCTGATCGCCGCGGTCTGGACGGCGGACGAGTTCTGGCCGCGCGGCCGCAACGCCCGCGTCGCCGCCGCCGTCGCCGCCTGCGCGCTGGTCCTGGCCGGCGCCCTGGGCACGGCGCGGCATGTGGCCCGCTGGAAGGACAATCACACGCTCTTCACCTACACGCTCGGGATCGATCCCGCCAACCCCACGGCGCACCAGTGCGTGGGCAGCGAGTTGCTCGCCGCCGGGCGCACCGGTCCGGCCATGCGGCACTTCGAGGAGGTGCTGCGCGTGGCCCCGGGCTACACCGATGCCCGCCTGAATCTCGCAGGCATCCTGGCGAAGCAGGGCCGGCTGGACGAGGCGATCGCGCAACTGCGCGAGGTGCTCAGGACGCGGGACGTCGCCAAGGTCCGCGTGAACCTGGGCAGCACGCTGGCCGCGCGCGGGCGGTACGAGGAGGCGCTCATGCACTTCCAGCTGGCCCTCAAGACCGAGAACAGCGCCCTCATCCATCACGACATCGCCCGCACCCTGATGAAGCTGGGCCGCGTGGACGAGGCCATCGCCGAGTACGAGACCGCGCTGCGCCTCGAGCCCGATTACCGCAGGTCGCTGGTGGAGCTGGCCGCCGCGCTCGGGCAGCGGGGCCGGCTGGACGAGGCGGCGGCCGTGCTGCGGCGCCTGCTCGAGCTGCGCCCCGCGGACGACGGGAACCGCCGTCTGCTCGCGGTCACGCTCACGCGCACGGGCCGGGTCGAGGAGGCCATCGCGGAATACCGCGTCCTGGTGCGCAGGGATTCGAGCGACCTGGACGCGCTCAACAACATCGCCTGGATCCGGGCGACCCATGCCGACCCGCGGGTCCGCGATGGCGCCGAGGCCGTCCGCCTGGCCGAGCAGGCCCGGGACCGCAGCGCAGCACCGGTCGCGGTGCTCTACAGCACGCTGGCGGCCGCCTACGCGGAGGCGGCGCGTTTCCCGGACGCCGTGCGGGCCGGCGGTCGCGCAGTCGAGCTGGCGCGCGCCGGGCGCGACACCGATGCTGCCAACCGCTTCGCCGGGCAGCTCGCGTGTTACAGGGCCGGCCGGCCTTTCCATTTCGCGCGCTGAGGGCCGCCAGCGCCTGCCCGCCACGCGACGAGGCCCCGCCCGGTGGGCGAGGCCTCGCGAGGATCTCGTGCCCTCCCGTCAAGCGACGAGGCCCCACCCGATGGGCGAGGCCTCGCGAGGATCCCGTGCCCGGGCGGACTAGCGGTAGCGGGCCTTCAACTGGCCCCAGGTCGTGGGCACCGCCGGCGTCAGGAGGCACTGCGGGTCCCGTTCCGACGCCGAGTTGCGCGGCGCTGGTGTGGCGGTGGTGAAGTCGACCGAGTTGTCGTCGGTGTCGTCCATGCCTCCGTTGCCGCGGAAGATCGCCGTGGTGATCGAAGGCGCTGGGGCCGCTGCAGCGCCCTCGGGGCAGGCGGCAGTGCCATACGCCACCTTGTCGATCAGCACCGCGCCCTCCGCGCCGCAGCCCGCGCCCGCGTAGAACGCGTTGAACAGGCCCACGCGGCCGTTGGTGCCCGACAAGCTCATGTCGCCGACGCTGGCGACGGCGTAGTCGGGCACTGGCGAGAGCGATGTGCCACCGACGGCCGAGGTGCAGCCCAGGAGCAGGTACGAGCAGGGCTTGATCGTCGCGCCCGACGGGAACACGAAGTAGGTCTGCCAGGTGGATCCGCTGCCGCCCCAGACCGCGGTGGACGCGCTGGACGAGTACTCGACCGCCCAGCCGCTGAGGTCCACTTCCGAGGCGCCGGAGTTGAACAACTCGACGTAGTCCTGGTTGAACGTGTTGGTCGGGCCGTTGCCGCTGCCGCCGTAGACCTGGCTGATGCGGACCGCGTCCGCCGCGAACGCGGGGGAAGCCGCCAAGACGCTGAGCGCGAGTAGAGTGATGACAGCCTTACGCATGTTGGGGCTCCTCCTCTGTTATGACGGGTGAACGGTGAGGTCGTGGTGCGCGGCCATCGTCGACTGCAAGAGTCGGACCTCCGCCGGGAAGCGTCTTTCCTCCGTTCCTCCCCGCCTGCCGGGCCGGGATGACACGCAGCGCGCGGTCCTGGTCAGATTCAAATCGCAGAACGACTTCGGGCGGACGCGCGGCGCGCGGCTCAGGTCGCTCGAGGGGCGGGACCTCGGGCCCGGATCCGGCGTGGGCCCGTACGGCGCCCATATTTGCGCCACCGGGGCGTGCGGACCTGGCCGAAAGCGGGACGGCGGGCGGGCGCGCCTGCGCGCCCGACTGGATGGATCATCTCCTCCACCGGCTCGCCCGCGAGCCGGTCAGGTCTTTCCAGCCGCCCCCGCCGAACCCGATCTCACCCACAGGTGGATGACGTTCGCCAGCAGGAACACCGCGAATGCGCGGGCCAGGACCGTCTGCGGCAGCCACTGCGCCAGCCACGAGGCGGCCGGGCCGCCCGCCGCGGCCCCCAGCGCGAGCCAGGGCACCAGCCGCAGGACCACGTTGCCGTGGCGGTGGTGCTCGAACGCGCCCGCCGGGGCGGTGAGCAGGATCACGGCGAGCGAGGTGCCCTGGGCCGCCTGCTGCGACATCCCGAGCACCAGCGCGAAGGCGGGCACCGCGAGGAGGCCGCCGCCCACGCCCATGAACCCGGCCAGCATGCCGACCGTGGCGCCCAGCAGCAGGTCGAAGCCCACCGTCAGCACCGCACCGTGGAACGGCGAGCCCGTGGCCATGGGCGCCTTCCACAACAGGCGCAGCGCCACCAGCACGAGGAAGAGCGCGAACGCCCGCTTCAGATCGCGCGTCGAGGTGCGCGCGGCCAGGCGCGCGCCGTAGCGCGCCGTGAGCATGCTGGCCCCGCCCACCAGCGCCGCCGTGCCCCAGGCCACGTTGCCGTGCGCGCTGTAGACGAAGAGCGAGGCGAGCGCGGTGGCGCCGATGGCGGCGAGCGAGGTGCCGTGCGCCTGGTGCTGGCTCAGGCAGAGCACGCCGGTGAGCAGCGGCACGAGCACGATCCCGCCGCCCACACCGAAGAGGCCACCCGCGAGCCCCGCCGCGACCCCGATCAGCAGGGCGGTGGCATGTTCGCGGGTGGCCATCGGGGCGTGGGCTGCGATCAGGGCTGGACCGGCTCGAGGCTCGGAGACTGCGTCCGCTGGACCAGGCGCACCACGTCGGCGAAGCGCGTGGCGTTGGTCGGCGCGCCCAGCACCACCGCGATCAGGTCGCGGCCCCGGTCGCGCACCCAGGTGGCGACGCAGTAGCCCGATTCGCTGATGAAGCCGGTCTTGCTGCACGAGAACTCGTAGCGGTTGCTGCGCAGCAGGCGGTTGGTGTTCACGATCTTGTGGGTGCGCGCGATGGTGTGTTTGCGCCCGGGGTACTCGCCCACGAGCACGTAATCCGGCGTGGTGGTGATCTCGCGGATCAGGTAGTGGTCCCCCGCGGCCCGCAGCAGCCGCGCCACGTCCACCGCGGTCGAGACGTTGCGCTCGTCGAGCCCGGTCGGCTCGGCGAAGCGCGTGTTCGCCAGGCCCATCGCGCGCGCCTTCTCGTTCATGCGCGCCACGAACTCCTCCGGTGGCAGGCCCGATTCGCGCGCCAGGACGCGGGTCGCCACGTTGTCGGAGTTCATCAGGCTCATGTGGAGCAGGTCGTAGAGCGCCACGCGCTCCTTGTTCCACAGCCGCGTGTGACCGCCGCCGCGGATCTCCTCGCGCGTCACCTCGGCCATCCGGCGCAGGTCGGGCTTCTGCTCGAGGAAGACCATCGCGCTCATCAGCTTGGTCAGGCTGGCGATGGGCACGGTCTGCAGCGACTGCTTCTCGAACAGCACTTCGTCGGTCGCCGGGTCGATGACCACGGCGTTGCGGGCGTAGACGCCGCCCCGCGGCGGGGCCAGGGCACGGTGGCGCCGGCTCCTCGGATGGCGCGTGGCGACCGCGTGCTTCGCGCCGACGCGCGTCGTCCGGTGTGCGGCGAGGGCGCTCCGGGCGGGGGCCTTCTTCGTCACACGCGTGGCAGCCGTGGTGTTGGCGCGGCTCTTCGTGGTGCGGTGGGTGTGGGTCGCCGCGGCGGCCGTCATGGCCGGCAACGCCACCAGCGCGACGAGGAGCAACGCTCCCCACGCGCGCAAGGCGCGCAACTGCATGGAACCTCCTGATGCCCCGAGGGCGCAGGGCCCTGACCATCCATGGTATCGGGTCGTGTGACCGCGGCACTTTAGCCGCGATGCAGCCGGAGCGTCAACGGGAGAGCCGGGCTCGACCGGCCGCGTCGCGCTCACGTGGCCTGCGCGGACGTTCCGCGGGTCGCATCGGGCAGGATGCCCGGCCCGGGCGGGGAGCCGGGGGCGCGCAGGCCGGGTGGGGCTCACCGCTGCCAGCGTCACGGGCGTGGGACCACGTCCTTCACGAGCGTGAGCGGATCGCCGACGCGCAGCGGCGCGGTCGAGAGGAACGCCTGCCCGTAGCGCACGCCGATCTGCCAGCCCCAGTAGCGGGCGAACGCGA
>JANXPZ010000230.1 GCA_025357055.1 Candidatus Eiseniibacteriota bacterium
CGTCGATCCTGAGGCATCCTGCGAAGCCGATTCGAAGGTCGAACCCCTCAAACCCCCGAACGCCACGATCGAGGACTCGTGCACGGCGGTTGCTCAGTAAATTCACGAAGCGAGTGTCTCAAAGTCGTTGACAGGTTCCGCGGCGCGAGGCTCAGCGCCCGGTTGTACGCGCCCACCGCCAGGTCGTAGCGATGCACCGCCTGGTAGGTCTGACCGCCCAGATCAAAGTAGAGGCTCGCGTCGCGTGGATTGAGGCGCACGGCCTTCGCGAACGACGCGAAGACGTCGTCCCAATGTCCCAGCCGACGGTGGACATAGCCAATCTGCGCCCAGAGCTCGGCGTCGTTGGGCAGTCCCTTCAGCGCGATCGCGAACTCGTCCAACGCCCGGCGGTAGTCGCGTCGGCCCCAGTAGTACGCCAGGCCCATCGCGAGGTGGGCCTGAGGCAGGCCCGGCGCGAGCCGCAGCGTAGCCTCCGCTTCCTTGCGCTGGAGCGCCGCCCGCGCCGCAGAGGGATCGTAGCGCCACCACCACATCCGGCCATGGGTCATCGAGAGTGCCGCGTGCGCGAGCGCGAACTGCGGATCCAGCTTCAGCGCCTGCTGGTAGAGTTGCTGGGCGATCTCCGCATTCTGACGCAGATAGCCCGGGCGGACGTAGTACGTCTGCCCCTGCAGGTAGAACCGGTACGCCTCGGCGTTCGCCGTGGGCGCCGCGGCGAGCCGTCCCTGGTCGGTGTGGTCCAGCACCGCGCCGACCGCGGCCACGATGCGCTGCGCCACGTCGCTCTGGATCGCGAACGCGTCGTCCAGCGTGCGGTCGTAGCGCTCCGCCCACAGGTGCTCGTCCGTCGCCGCGTCGATCAACTGCACGTTCACGCGCAGCCGCCCGCCCACCACCTGCACCGTCCCCTCGACGATGCTGCCCACGCCCAGCTCGGCCGCGATCTGTCTGAGCGGCTTCGTCGTGCCGGCATAGCCCATGACCGAGGTGCGGCTGATGGTCTTGAGCGCCGCCACCTTGGCCAGTTGCGTGAGCAACTCGTCGTGCAGCCCGCCGGCGAAGTAGGCGTTCGGGCCCCCGGCGCTGAGGTTCTGGAACGGCAGCACGGCGATCTCCGTGCGCGCATGCGGGGCCGCGGGTGCGACCGTCGGCGTCTCGCGGCGGCTCCGCGTGACCCACAGCGATGTCGCCACCGCCACCAGCACGAGCGCGCCCGCCACCGGTGCCAGCCAGCGCCCGCGGGGGCGCGTCACCGCGGGCGACGCCCCGGCCGCGCCCGCCCCCAGCGCTTCGCCGAACTGCGCCACCGGGTTGAACCGGTCCGCCGGCGCCTTCGCCAACGCCCGCTGCAACGCCGCCGCCACCGCCGCCGGGACCGCCGGACGGATCTCCGTCACCGGACGGGCCGCGACGTTCAGGTGCTGGTGCGCGAGGCTCTCCGCGGTGGTTCCCGCGAACGGCGGCACTCCTGCCAGCATCTCGTACAGGACACAGCCCAGGCTGTAGAGGTCCGAGCGGCCATCCAGGTCCCGCCCTCCCGCCGCCTGCTCCGGGCTCATGTAGAGCGGTGTGCCCACCGCGATCCCGGTCGCCGTGAGCTGCTCCGCTCCCGCCGCGGCGACGGCGCGGGCGATCCCGAAGTCGGCCACGACCGCGTGTCCTTCCTGCAGCAGGATGTTCTCGGGCTTGATGTCCCGGTGGATCAATCCGCGACCGTGGGCGTAGCTCAGCGCGTCGGCCACCTCGCGGACGATCCGCAGCGCGTCGTCCAGCGGCAGCTGCTTCTCGCGGGCCAGCCGGTCGCGCAGCGACTCGCCCTCGACGTACGGCATGACATAGTAGAGCAGGCCGTCCGCAACCCCGGAATCGTGCAGGGGAAGGATGTGCGGATGAGTGAGCCGGGCGACGGTCGCGATCTCGCCGAGGAAGCGCTCGGGCCCGATGGCGGCCGCGACTTCGGGGTCGAGCACCTTGACCGCCACGCGGCGGCCGTGCTTGAGGTCCTCGGCCAGGAAGACCGTGGCCGTCCCGCCCCGGCCGAGCGTGCGCTCGATCCGGTAGCGGGAGGCCAACGCTATCTGAAGGCGATCGACCAGATCGGCCATCGGCATCTCTCTCCGGCCCGGGCGGCTGTCAGTGCCGACCGGACTTTGAGGCGCGGCCATGGCCGAGACTATCACGGTGCCCCGAGCGGACCAATGCCCCGGACGCTGTGCCTCGGCATAGGCCCCACGGGTTCCCCGCCGACGTCTCCTCGCCCCGCCCGTTCCTACCTGCAGACCGCCCGGGTGGCCAGCTCCAGCACCGCGACCACGTCGGCGCGGCCGCTCTTCCAGGCCGCCTCGGCGCGGTAGATGGCGTCGAGCGAGCGCGCCAACTCGCGCGGCGTGCTGCGACGGGCGAGGGCGGCGCTCAGCTCCTTGTGCCGGGCCCATCCCCCCAGCGCGCCACCCACCAGGTTGGACAGGGCGAAGAGCACCGTGCCCTCGCCGACGCCGGCCGTGAGCAGTCGCGAGAGCGCCCGGCTCGCGGACTGCGAACGCCCCAGGGCCACCGCGGAGAGGTACTCGGGCAGGTCCGCGCCGAGCACGGGCTTGAGCATCGCGTCGGCGGCCTGGCGCGTGATGCGACGGCGGCCGTCCACGAGCGGGGCGATCACGTCGAGCTTCTCGAGCTCGTTGAAGAACGTGAGCGGGTCGCCCTCGCAGGCGTCGGCGACGGCCTCGACCACGCCGGCCTCGATGTCGAGGTCGGGCGCGGCGAGCCGGCACCGGCCCCAGCGCAGCAGTTCCGGCCGCGCCGGCGGCTCCGCGTTCCAGCGCAGCGACGAGGCGGCGCGCAGCGGCTCGAGCGACTTGCGGGGCGTGTCGGCCTCGGATTCGTGAAGCACCAGGCACGAGCCGCCGTTCGGGGTGGCGAGCCCCGCGGCGAGGGCCGCCACGCGCTTCTCGCTGCGGCCCAGGTCCTCGACCTCGAGCACCAGGATGAGGTCGCGGGGGCTGAAGAGCGAGGCGCCCTGGAAGGCGGCGAGGATCTCCTCGATGCCGGTCTCGGCCGCGCGGAAGACCCGCGCCAGGGGGGCCTCGGGACAGGCCAGGGCCCAGGCGCGGCGCAACTCGGCGAGCAGCGCGGCCTTCAGCGACTCGCTGGGTCCCTCGAGGTAGAGCGTGGCCGGGAAGTCGCCCCGGCGGAAGCGCTCGATGAGCTCGAGCCCATCCGCGGGCGCGCGACGCGCGGATGGCGCAGCGCTCCCGCGGGCCGCGGCCGGACGCTTCGCCGCGGCCCCGGCGGACCGGGTGGCGGCGGGACGCTCCTCTCCCGCTGCGGGCGGGCTACCAGCCTTCGACCGAGCGGGTGAGGATCTCGTCGGCGATCTTGGTGATGGCTTCCTTGCGTCCATCGAGCTCCGTGCGCGCCGAGTCCCCCGGCACGTCCACGACGAAATAGTTGGCCGTCTTGACCAGCGCGGGCTCGTTCCAGATCTCGCGGTTCTTCACGAGGTCCTTGAACACCACGGAGCAGGTCAGCGTGACGCGGTACTCCTGCGCCCGATTGGCGGCGGAGAAGCCGAAGACCGCGTTCTTGTAGCCCGTGAGCTTGCCGTGGATGACGGCGTTCGCCGAGCGTTCGTCCACCACCCGCAGGTGGTTGTCCTTCACGAAGCGGTCGATGACCGCGTTCGTGACGTCCTGCTCGAGCGTGTACTCGGTCGTGGCGTTCTCGAAGACCGGGATGGCCACGGTCTTCAGGTGCGAGGGCAGCAGGGCCGGGCTCGTGGTGTACCCACACGAGCCGACGCCGAGCAGCGAGGCCACCAGGGCGAGGATGCGCGCCCGCGAACGCAGGGAAACCGACGTGGAGGTCTACTCCGCTGGAGCCAGGGCTCCTTCCTTCTGCCCGTTGATCTGGTAGAGCTTCATGCGGTAGCGCAGCTTGTCACGCTTGAGCTGGAGAAGCTCTGCCGTCTTCGACTGGTTCCAGTTCGTAGCACACGAGGCGCGCAGAATCAAGGCGCGCTCCGCCTGCTCGATGAGCGCTTCGAAGGGGATGCTCTCCGGCAGCATCGAGCCGTTGAGGAACTCGTCGAGTTTCTGCCCCACGGTGAGTTCGGCATCCGCATGGCTGCGGGCACTGAGTTTGAGGTGGTGGGGCTCGAGCCGCTCGCCGCTCTCCAGCAGCACGGTGCGCTCGAACAGGTTCTTCAGCTCGCGGATGTTCCCCGGCCACGGGTAGTCGAGCAGGATGCGCTCGGCGGGCGGCCCGATGTCGCGGAAGGCCTTCTTGAACTGGCGCGCGAAGCGATCCATGAACAGCCGCGAGAGCGGCAGGATGTCCTCCCGGCGTTCGCGCAGCGGCGGCACGAAGAGGGGCACGACCTTGAGCCGGTAGTAGAGGTCCTCGCGGAACCTGCCCTCCTGCACCGAGCGGTCGAGGTCCGCGTTCGTGGCGGAGATGATGCGCACGTTGACCGAGATGTCCTTCATCCCGCCGACCCGCTTGAAGGTGCGCCGCTCGAGGACGCGCAGCAGCTTCACCTGGAGCATGGCGCTCATCTCCCCGATCTCGTCCAGGAAGAGCGTGCCGTTGTTCGCCAGCTCGAGCAGGCCCTGCTTCTGGGAGCGGGCGTCGGTGAAGGCGCCCTTCTCGTGCCCGAACAGCTCGCTCTCGAGCAGCTCGCTGGGAATGGCCGCGCAGTTGATCTCGACGAATGGCTTGTCGTGGCGGCCGCTCATGCGGTGGATGAGATTGGCGAAGTACTCCTTGCCGGTGCCGCTCTCGCCCTCGATCAGCACGCTGGTGGTGTCTCCCCGGGCCACCTGTTCGGCGATGGCGTAGCACTCCTGCATGCGCGGGCTCGAGGAGTGCAGGTAGTCCTCGTCCGTGAACGCGGTGTTGCGCAGCCGCCGCAGCTCGAGCCACATCTTCTGCGACTCCAGCGCGCGGCCCACCAGCGCCAGCAGTTCCTCGTTCTGGAAGGGCTTCTTCACGAACCAGTACGCCCCGGCGCTCATGGCCTCGACCGCGGTCTCGATCTCGCCGAAGGCGGTCATCAGGATGATCGGGATCTCCGGGTGCGCCCGCTTGACCTCGCGCAGCAGATCGAGGCCGGTCCCGTCGGGGAGCTTGAGGTCGAAGATGCCCAGGTCGGGCACGTCGTGCTCGATCACCTGCCGGGCCTCCCGCAGGGAGCCCGTGGTCTGCACCGTGTAGCCCTCGTCACCGAGCGCCTTGCTGACGAAATGGCGGATCGACTCCTGGTCGTCCACCACGAGGATGTTGGCCTTGCTCATGGGGTCCCTCCGTGGTTCTCCAGGGGCAGCTCCACCGTGAAGGTGGTGCCCCGTCCCGGCTCGCTGGTGACCGCCAGGCGACCGCCGTGGCGTTTGACGATGTCGTGGCTGATATAGAGACCAAGCCCGTTCCCGTCCGGCTTGGTGGTGAAGAAGGGCTCGAACAGGGTCTGTCGCGCCTCGGGGGCGATGCCGCAGCCTTCATCCTCGAGCTGGATCTGCA
This sequence comes from Candidatus Eiseniibacteriota bacterium, assembly GCA_025357055.1. Classification (GTDB taxonomy): domain Bacteria; phylum Eisenbacteria; class RBG-16-71-46; order RBG-16-71-46; family RBG-16-71-46; genus JANXPZ01. The sequence continues at coordinate 5,518 of JANXPZ010000230.1, forward strand.
CGCCGGGCGGGTCCGGCGCGGGGCCGGCGCGGGCCGTCCCCCGCCCGCCCCGAGCTGCGGGCGCCGGCACGGGCGCGATCCGCACGCGGACCGTGGTGCCCGGCGCCGAGGCCTCGACCGCGTTCTTGAGCAGGTTGATGAGCACCTGTTCGATCTGGTCGGGGTCGTGCGGCACCGGCGGCGTGTGGGGCGCCAGCTCGAGGATCACGGTGACGCCATGGGTGCCGCAGAGCGCTTCGAGGCACTGGACGGCGTGTCTCACCGCCTCCTCGATCGGGCGGGCGAGCAACTGGAGACGCCGCGGGTGGGTGATGTCGAACAGGTCCTGCACGATGCGGTCGAGGCGGCGGATCTCCTTCAGGATGAACTCGAGGTTCTCGCGCTGCGGGTCCGCGGGCGGGATCCCCCGCGACAGGTACTGCACGCCTGCCGCGATGCCGGTGAGCGGGTTGCGGATCTCGTGCGCCACGCTCGAGGTGAAGCGCCCCAGCGCGGCCAGCCGGTCGAGCTGGCGGGCGTGCTCCTCGGCGCGCTTGAGCGGCGTCAGGTCCACGAAGGTCGCGATGGCGCCGTAGACCGCGCGCTTCTCGTTGCGCAGCAGGGAGGTCGTGAGGCTCACCGGCACGGGCGAGCCGTCGCGCGCGCGCAGCATGACCTCCTCGCGGAGCGCCTCGTTGCCGTGTTCGAGCGTGGCGTGCAGCGCCGCCTCGCCGTCCGCCCCGACCAGCTCGCCGAAGGGGTGGCCGAGCACCTCGTCCTCGCGGAAGCCGAGCAGGTCCGCGGCCGAGCGGTTGAAGGTGAGCACCGCGCCGCGCAGGTCCACCGCGACCAGCGCGCCGGCCATGCTGTCGAGCACGTGCTCGCGGAAACGCTCGCTGCGGCGCAGCTCCTGCGTGAGGCTGGCGTTCTCGACCATCGGTGCGATGGAGAGCGCGATCGACTCGAGCATGGTGATGTCGGAGGTCTGGAACGGGCCGCCCGGCCCCTCCCCGCGGCCGTGGCCGGAGCGTGCCACGCCGAGCACGCCCAGCAGGGGCATGGAGTCGCAGTTCAGGCAGTGGCGCTGGCGCTGTTCGCGGTCGGCGGCCCAGGTCCCGGCCGCGGGACCGGGCGGGGGCACCAGCACGGTGGCGTCGCCCACGATGCAGCGCGCGCCGCAGATCTCGTGGATCTCGCCGCCCGGCAGCAGCGTGTGGCTGCGCTGCAGGGGCACGCTCAGCACGGCGCCGAGCCCCGCGATGGTCTCCTCCAGCGGGTGCCCCTCGGGCAGCAGTGCGGCGGGATGACGCTGCGCGGCGTGGTGCGCGACCGTGCGGTTGAGCCACAGGGCGCGGGCGATGGCGCCCTGCTCCCCCAGCACGGGCAGTTCGAGGGCGATGCCGCGATCGTGACGGCCGTGCATCCAGGTGCCTTCGAGCCGCTGCTTCTCCCGGTCGAGGAGCAGCAGGAAGACCTCGTCGAAGCCGAACGCGCGCGCCAGGTAGCGGGTCACGGTGCGCGTGGTCTCCCCCGCGTCCACCGTGTTCACGATGCTGCTCGCGACCTCGCGCAGCGAGACGAGCTGCACGTTGGTCTCGATCAGCCGGCGATGGCTGGTCTCGAGTTCCTCGACGAGTTCGCCGAGGGTCGCCCGCAACGCGTCGGCGTCACCGGGGTCGAGGGCGACCTGGCCCTCGGAGCGTCCCGAGAGACCGCGGACCTCGTCCACCCGGCGCATCAATTCGCGCAGGGACTCGCGCTGGTCTTCCGACATGGTTGCCCGGACCGTCCGGGGCGACGGGCGTTCCGCGCCCCACCTGCGGTGGGTGCGCGATGCACGCCTGTCATCCCGGCGCGCCGCGCCGGCCATGGGGCTCGGCCGGTGCGGCAGGTGGTCTTCGGCCGGTCGCGTCCACTCAGGGCGGGGAGCCGGGACGCGCCGGAAAACCCAGATGAGCCGTTACGAGTCCACGAACTCCCGGACCGCCGCGGCCACGTAACGGATCTGCTCCTCCGTCAGTTCGGGATAGATGGGCAGGGCGATGGTCTCCGCCGCGGCGGCTTCCGCGTTGGGCATGTCGCCCTCCTTGTAGCCGAGGGAGGCGAAGCACTTCTGGAGATGGAGCGGCACGGGATAGTAGACCTCGTTGCCGATCGTCCGCTCGGTCAGGAACATCCGCAATTCGTCCCGCTTCGGGACGCGGATGACGTACTGGTTGTAGATGTGGCGGGTGCGTGGGTCATGGTGGGGACGCACCACGCGGGAGCCCTCGAACAGGCCGTTGTAGAGCGCCGCGTTGCGCGCCCGGGCCTCGCTCCAGCGGTCCAGATGCCGGAGCTTGACCCGCAGGATCGCCGCCTGCAGCGCGTCGAGCCGCGAGTTGGTGCCCACCAGCGAGTGGAAGTACTTGGGCTTGGAGCCATGCTCGCGCAGCAGCCGGACGCGCTCGGCGAACTCCTCGCTCTGCGTGACCACCATGCCGCCGTCGCCCGCGCCGCCGAGGTTCTTCGAGGGGAAGAAGGAGAAACCGCCGAAGTCGCTCATCGAGCCCGAGCGCTTGCCCTCCCACTCCGAGCCGATGGACTGGGCGGCGTCCTCGATGAGGAAGGCCTGGTGCCGGTCGCAGACCGCCTTGATGGCCGGGATGTCGCAGCACTGGCCGTAGAGCGAGACCGCGATCACGGCCTTGGTGCGGGGCGTGAAGGCGGCCTCGAGCTTGAGCGGGTCGAGATTGTAGGTGCGCGGGTCGATGTCCACGAACACCGGCGTGGCGCCGTTGTTGGTGATGACCCCGGCGCTGGCGAAGAACGAGTACGCGCTGGTGATGACCTCGTCGCCCGGACCGACGCCGAGCGCCCAGAGCGCCAGCAGCAGGGCGTCGGTGCCCGACGCGCAGCCCACGGCGTGCGCGCACTGCGAGTAGCGTGCCACTTCCTGTTCCAGGCCGCTCACCTCGGGGCCGCCGATGAAGCGGGCCGACTCCATGATCCCGCGCACGGCGGCGTCCACGTCCGTCCGGATGGTCTCGTACTGCGCCTTGAGGTCCAGCAACGGCACGTTCATCGTGCCCTTCGCGAATTCCCCACCCATGCCCTCTTCCTTTCCTCTAGGAGTCAATCCAGCCCTGGTTCTCGAGGAGTTGTTCGACCGGCACCGGCCGCAACGGTTTGGCCGGCCGGCCCATCACGATCATGCGGGGCGGGACATCGCGCGAGACGATCGAACCGGCCGCCACCATCGCGTCCTCGCCGATGGTCACGCCGGGCAGGTAGATCGATCCGACGCCCAGGCGCGCACCCTTCTTCGCCGTCAGGCCCTTGAAGTGCTTGAAACGTTCGGCGGTGCGCCCGACGTAGTTGTCGTTCGAGCTCATCACGCCCGGGGCGACGAACACGCGGTCCTCGAGGGTCGAGTAGGCGGTGATGTAGGACTCGCTCTCGAGCTTGCAGTAGCGGCCGATGGTGCAGACGTTCTCGACCGTCACGCCGCGTCCCACGATGGTGCCACGCCCGACGGTGACGTTCTCGCGCACGGTGGCGAGGTCGGCGATCAGCACGCGGGCGTCGATCGCGGCGCCGCGGTAGAGCACCACGCCGGTGCCCACGATGCAGGTGTCCCCCAGCGTGAGTGGCGGCAGGACCTGCTCGGTCGTCGTGGCGGAGTTGGCCGCCTTCATCGGCAGCTTGCCCAGCGAGGCCTGGTCGTCGACGCGCACGTCATTGCCGACCACGGTGTCCTCGTGGATCACGACGTGATTGCCGAGCCGGCAGCCGGTCCCCAGGCGCACGTTCGCGCCGATGATGCAGCCCTCTCCCATCGTGGTGCCGGCGCCGATCACGGCGCTCGGATGGACGACGCTGGTCATGATGCCTCCTGCCCGGCCGGGGCCGGGCGTGCGGGTGTGCCGCCCTGCTCGAGCGACGCCCGCGCGGCGGCCGGCTCCTCGAGCGAAGTCGTCTGGCGGGTCGCCGGGTGGAGGGCCGCCGAATCCTTCAGGCGCCGGGGCTCGTTGTCGTGCAGGGCCACCAGCCGGCTGCCCGGCAGTCTGGCGAGATCGCGCGCGAGGTCGGCACTCCGGTCACCGGCGCCCGCCACTGCGATGCCGACATCGTCCGCCATCGGGTTCCTTCCTCCTGGTCATGGATCCGGGCTCTTCGCGCCCGGCCGCGTCCCTGCCGTCAGGACAATCCGGGGCAGTCTACTGACTCCCGCTCGTGGGGGTCAACGGAGTGCGCCTGCCTGCTTCGCCACGTCCCGGTACGTCAGCACGCGGTTCCTGCCCTGCCGCTTCGCGACGTAGAGGGCCTGGTCGGCCGTCCGCAGAAGGGTCTGACCGTCCTCGGCGTCGTGGGGGGAGATCGCGACTCCCAGGCTGATGGTGATGACGCCGGCGTCCTCCAGCGGGAAGGCGTGCTCCTCCACTGCGCGGCGCATGCGCTCGGCCACCGCCACCGACCCCTCGATCCCGGTCTGCGGCAGGATGAGCGTGAATTCGTCTCCGCCGTACTTGGCGATGAGATCGAAGGAGCGCACCTGGCGGGCGAGCAGCGCGGCCATCTCCCGCAGCAGGTAGGAACCCCGCAGGTGCCCGTTGCGGTCGTTGTAGCCCTTCAGGTTGTCGACGTCGAGCATGACGAGCCCCAGCTCCTGCCCGAACCGCGTCGAGCGCTTCAGTTCGCGCTTCAGCGCCATCTTGAGGAAGCGGTAGTTGTAGACCTGCGTCAGATCGTCGGTGACGGCGAGCTTCTCCACGCTCTCGCAGAGCCGCAGGTTCTCGAGCACCATCGCCGTCCAGGCGGCGAGCAGCGAGAGCTGGCGCGCGTCGGTGGGCGAGAAGGGCGCGGCGCCGCGCGACCGGAAGGCGGCCAGGTAGCCGGACGCGTGCTCGCGGCGCCGCATCGGCACGAACAGCGCGGGGCCCGCGTCCACTTCCGGGCAGGCGTCGCTGGCCTCCACGCGCGAGTCGGCGGCGAGGTCCGGGATGCACAGCGGCCGGCTCACGTGCACGAGCAGGCGCGTGAACTCGCTGCCGCGCCGCGACAACTCATGGGCGGGCAGGTCTCTGTGCTCCAGGGTGGCCGCCAGGCGCTCGAGGCTGCCCTGGTGCGGCGCCACCAGCGTCGTGCCGTCGGCCTCCACCAGGCTCAGTGCGGTCTGGAGAACCCGCTGGAGCAGCCCGGCACGCGTGTTCAGCCCCGGGCTGCCCGTGAGGTCGAGCAGTTCGTCGAGGGCTTTCTCACGCGACACCATCAGGGCTCCCGGGCCGGAGGCTCGTTTCGTGACCCCCGCCGGCGGTGTCCGGGCCCCTGCTGCGGCGCGGCTTGCCCCATACGGGTCCCGAGGCTGGGACGTCCCGGCCTCGGCGATTGGGTCAGAATCCGCTGGGAACGTGCAACGCGTGTGCCACCATGCCCCTTGGGTCAGCCAGGGGGAGGCGGACCGAGCAATCGCAGGACCAGGACGAGCGTCCGAATGGAGAACCCGGCCAGCCCGGCGACGATGAGGAGCCAGAAGATGCGGTCCTGCCATGGCTCCAAGTTGATCGCCGGACGCCACTTGACCCACGTGATCAGGGCCCAGAGCAGGCTCCCGGTCAGGGCCGCGGAGACGACCGCCCGGGTGGACGTCCACCAGCGCCACTCCTGCTCCGCGGCGTGGCTGCCCTGCGTGAAATTCCCCCGACCACGAGCCCGGGGCCGGGCATTTCGCAACGTCCCGCCGGCCTCCCCGGCCAGCCTCTGGACGGTCCACAGGCGGGCCGCACCGAACAGGTACGCCCGCCGCTCGACGAGGGCGAAGCCGCCCGCCGCGAGATCGCGCTCGAACTCCTCCCCCGTTCCGAATTCGAAGATGGACGCGCTCAGATAACGGTACGCCACGGGGTCGGGCGAGAGCCGGCCAAGGAACGGGATGACGCGGCGCGCGTAGAAGCGGTGGAACGGCGCGAGCGGGCCGGGCCGGGGTGCGGTGGCCTCGAGCACGACGAGCGTTCCGCCCGGGGCCAGCACGCGGGCCAGTTCCGCCAGCGCCCCCGTCCGCGGCCGCAGGTTGCGCATGCCGAAGGCGATGGTGACGGCGTCCAGGGCGCCGTCGCGGAACGGCAGGCGGAAGGCGTCGGCGCAGGCGAGGCGCGGGGCCCAGCCCCACGGGCCGTGCTCATCCGCGGCGAGCTCGAGCATGCGCAGGCTCGCATCCACGCCCAGCAGGATGCGGCCGGGTCGCCGAAGCCCCCCGAGCGAGACGCCGCTGCCGGTGCACAGGTCGAGCACGACGCCCGCAGCCTCCGGCACGGCGCGCCACATGGCCGCGCGCCAGGCACGGTCCTGACCGAGCGTCATCACGGAGTTCAGCAGGTCGTAGCGGCCCGAGACGTCGTCGAACATGCCCGCCATCTCGCGGACCGCGTGATCGCGGGAGGCCGGGAAGACGCGCAGTCCGGATGTTTCCGGATCGGGTTCGTGGGGCACGTGCGGGAGATCCGGCATGAGGGAGGCGGGAAGGGTGGTACGCCCGACAGGATTTGAACCTGTAACCTTTAGCTCCGGAGGCTAACGCTCTATCCAATTGAGCTACGGGCGCGCAACGCACTCTTATAGCACAGCGGGCGGACTCCGTCACGCGGGGGGGCACCCCCCTGATTCCCTGGTAATCGGATCACCGGGCAGAAAAATGCACCTTGCCGGCCGCAGCCAGAGCGGCTAAGAAGAGGCGAGCGACCAACTCAACTCTT
>JANXPZ010000004.1 GCA_025357055.1 Candidatus Eiseniibacteriota bacterium
CCTCGGCGAGGATCTGGTGGTCGGGAACGACGCCAACCTGGCCGCGCTGGCGGAGCACCGGGTCGGCGCCGCCCGGGGCGCCCGGGTCTCGCTCACGATCACGGTCGGCACGGGCATCGGCTGCGGCGTGATCGTGGAGGGCCGCGTCCTGCGCGGAGCCCACGGGGGCGCGGGCGAACTCGGGCACCTGCCGATGGACGGGCGCTTCCCCTGCCGCTGCGGAGTGCCGGGTTGTGTGGAGCCCGAGTGCTCGGGCAGCGGGCTCGTGGCGCGGGCAGTGGAGGCGGGGCTCGAGGCCCCGGACGTCGCGTCCGTCTTTGCCGCCGCCGCCGCGGGCGACCCGCGCGCGACGCGTCTGGTCGAGCGCATGACCGACCGGCTCGGCGCCCTGATCGCCGCGGCCGTGCAACTGGTCGACCCCGAAGTGGTCGTCATCGGGGGCGGCGTGTCGAATGCTGGCGATGCGCTGCTGGCTCCGCTGCGCGCGGCCGTGACGCGCTACGCGCTGGAGTCGCTGCGCGGCGGCGTGCGGGTCGTGGGCGCGGCGTTGGGCGAGCGAGCGGGCGCGGTGGGCGCGGGACTGGCGGCGTGGGAGTCGGTGGGGGACGGGGCCGGCTAGACCGGCGCCGCGACCAGCGTCATGGTCGTCGCGCCGGTCACCCGCAGACGGCGCAGCGTGCCCGCAGGCGTTCCGTCTGCCGGGAAGACGACGGCCTTGAACTGCGCGGTGCGGCCGTAGAGCTGCGCGGGGTTGCGGCGGGCCGGGCCTTCGACCAGTGCCTCGACCTCGCGCCCGATCCAGGCGTCGTTCATGGCGCCCGAGATGGCGTGCTGCAGCCCGATCAGTAAAGCAAGCCTGCGACTCTTCTCCACCTCGGGCACGGTCTCCTCGAGGCCGAAGGCGCGGGTGTCGGGCCGGGCGGAGTACTTGAAGAGGAAGGCGCTGTCGAAGCGCGTCGTTCGCAGGAAGTCCGCGGTCTGCTGGAAGTCCTCCGCCGTCTCGCCGGGGAACCCGACGATGATGTCGGTCGACAGCGCCAGCGCGGGCACCGCGGCGCGCAGCCGCGCGATCACGTCCCCGTACTGCGCCAGCGTGCAGCCGCGGCCCATCGCCTCGAGGATGCGGTCCGAGGCCGACTGGAGCGGCAGGTGGAGCTGCGGGCAGAGCGGGCCGCCCTCGGCCATGACCTCGATGAGCCGTTCGTCCACGTGCGTGGGATGGGGCGAGATGTAGCGCAGGCGCAGCAGGCCCGCGACGTCACGCGCGGCCCGCAGCAGGTCGGCGAAGTCGTGATCGCCGTCGTGCCAGGAGTTCACCGTCTGGCCGAGCAGGATCACCTCGCGGCAGCCGTCCGCGACGGAGCGGCGCACCTCGCGCAGCACGTCGGCGAGCGGGAGGCTGCGACTGCGTCCGCGCGTGTAGGGGACGACGCAGTAGCTGCAGAACTTGTCGCAGCCGCGCTGCACCGTCACCCAGGCGCGCACTCCCGGGGCGCGGCGGGGCTCGAGGTCGCCGTAGGTCTCGTCGCGGTCGGGGCGCACGACGGCGACGGGCTCGTGCGCGGCGCGCTCGAGCAGCGCGGGCAGGTCGCGGTAGCCGTCGGGGCCCACCACGAAGTCGAGCGTGTGCGCGTGATCGAGCAGCCGCCCGCGCAGGTGATGGGCCATGCAGCCGGTGACGCCGACGAGCAGCTCGGGCCGGCGCGCCTTGAAGCGGCCCAGCTCCGTGATCCGGCCCAGCACGCGCTGCTCGGCGTGCGCCCGGACGGCGCAGGTGTTGAGCAGCAGCACATCGGCGTCCTCGGGCCGTTCGACGATCTCGAGCCCCGCGGCTTCCAGCACGCCGGCGATGAGTTCGCTGTCGGCCTCGTTCATCTGGCAGCCGTAGGTCTCGAGATAGATGCGCTTCATGGGCCGGGGACGATAGCACGCGCGGGGCCGGGGCGCGCAGCATCCGGGCCGGGGGACTTGACCCCGCCGCAGGCGGCCTTCAGACTGCGGCGCACGAGGAGGAGCCGCCATGCCCATCCGATCCAGACGCACGCTCGACACGTTCCCGAACCCGAGCCCGGACCGGGACTACGTCATCCGGCACGAGTGCCCCGAGTACACCGCCCTGTGCCCCGTCACGGGCCAGCCGGACTTCGGCACCATCGTGGTCGTCTACACGCCCGACCGGACCTGCGTCGAGCTCAAGTCCCTCAAGCTCTACCTCTGGTCGTTCCATGACGAGGGCCACTACTTCGAGCAGGTGACGAACCTCATCCTCGACGACCTGGTGCGCGCCCTGCGGCCGCGCAAGCTCACCGTGATCGGGAAGTTCAACGTGCGCGGCGGGATCTGGAGCACGGTGGTGGCCCGCTACGAGGCGCCCGCCGCCCGCCGCCGCAGCGTTCGGCGGGCCAGAGCGTAGTACGGGGGGTGCCCCGCTCCGGTGGCCACGGCCGCCGGACACTGGAGTCCGATGAACGCGTTCCTGCTCCTGTCCACCCTGAACCTCTCGCTGGGCGGGCTGGTCTTCCTGCTCGGGTTCCTCATCCTGCGCGAGAACCCCGGTCAACGGCTGAACCGGGTGGTCGCCCTCATGCTCTTCTTCGGCGGGCTGGGGGCGGTCTTCGCGGCCCTCTCGTTCATGGCCTCCCGCGGTGGCACCACGGCGGCCCCCGGCACGCTTCGGGATCTTTCCTACCTTTGGGAGCTGTTCTTCCCCACGCTCTTCCTGTTCGCGAGCATCTTCCCGGAGGAGCGTGCCTTCGTGCGCCGGCCGCTGCTCCGGATCGGCCGCCGGTGGAGCGTGGGGTTCACGCCGCTCATCTTCGTCCCCCACGTCTTCCACGTCTTCGTCGTCCTGGTGGCCTCGTCCTGGCGGCCGGACGTCCAGGCCGGCAGCCTCGGGCCGCTCCACTACCTGGGTGCGCTGGCGACGCTGCTCGGGCTCGTCGTCAAGCTCTTCCTCTTCGTCCATCGCGCGCTGTTCTCGCTCGTGAACCTGGGCTTCGGGCTCGCCACCATGGCGCTGCTCTTCGACTCCTACCGGCGCGCGCGCGTGCCCCGGCTGCGCCAGCAGATCGGCGTGGTCGCGCTGGGGCTGTCCGCCAGTCTGGTGCTCTACAGCGCCGCCAGCTCGATCCCCACGCTGCTCGGGTTGCAGCTCGCGGAAGACCTGCGCGCGAGCCTGACCTTCGCCGCGCTGACGCTGGGCCCGGGCTCGATCGCCTACGCCGTCGTGCGGCACAAGTTCCTGGACGCGAAGCTGCTGGCGCGCCGCGGCATCCTCTACGCGTTGTCGTCCGCGGCGCTGGTCGGGATCTACCTGGTGGTGGCGGAGCGACTCACCCGGGCGCTGAGCGCGGCGGTGGGGACCGATGTGCGCGTGATCGAGTCGGTGATGCTGATCGTGGCCCTGGCCCTCTCGCAGCCGGTGGTGGCCTGGCTCGAGGCCATGCTCGACCGGGCGTTCCTCAAGGACCCGGGTGACTACCGCAACGTGCTGCGCCGGCTGGCGGGCGAGCTTCAGACCACCCTCGATCTGGACGCGCTGCTCGGGCGCACCATCACCACGCTCACCGAGGCGATGCTGTTGCGCACGGGGCACGTCGCGGTCTTCGGGCGCGGCGCACCCATCGGCCGCAGCGGCGCGGGCGCTCCGCTCGACGGTGCCGCGCTCGAGCGGGTCGCCCGACTCCTGGGGAACGTGCCCGCGGGCGAGGGCAGCTTCCGCGTCGCGGATCCGGTCGAGGGCCTCGGATCCGCGGACCGCGCATTCCTCGCGGCGCTGGGGATCTCGCTGGTGGTGCCGCTGCGCTGGCAGGAGGAACTGGTGGGGGCGCTGCTGCTGGGCGAGAAGCACACCGGCACCCCCCTGACCTCGGAGGACGCCGCGCTCCTCGCGACGCTGGCCGGGCAGGTCTCGGTCTCCCTGCAGAACGCGCTCCTGCTGCGGGACCGGGTGGCCGTGGCGCGTTTCGAGGAGGAGCTCAACCTGGCCCGGCAGATCCAGCGCAACTCGCTGCTCTCGGAGTTCCCGGTGCTGCCGCGGTGTGAAGTGCACGCGCTCACGTTGCCCTCGAAGCACGTCGGCGGCGACCTCTACGACGTGGTCGAGGCCGGCGATGGATCCTGGTTCGTGGCCATCGCCGACGTCTCGGGCAAGGGCGTGCCGGCCGCCCTGCTCTCCTCGATGCTCCAGGCCTCGCTGCGCACGCAGGCGGCGAACGTCCGGTCGCCGGCCGAGATCCTGCGCAACATCAACCACCTCATGTACCGGAGCACGGCGGTCCAGCAGTTCGCCACCTTCTTCCTGGCCCGGGTGGACGGCGAGCGGCTCGAGCTGTCGTTCTCGAACGCCGGGCACAACTGGCCCGTGCTGCAGCAGGCGGACGGGGAGCGGCGCTTCCTCGAGCGCGGCGGGCTGATCCTCGGGTTCCAGGAGCGGGTCGAGTTCGAGGAGGAGCGGGTGCGCCTGCTGCCCGGAGACCTGGTCGTGCTTTACACCGACGGCATCAGCGAGGCGGCCGACGTCACCGGAGAGCAGTTCGGCGAGGAGCGCCTCTACGCGGCGCTGTCCGCGATGCCCCGCACGCTGCCTGCGCGCGAGGTGGCGGAGCGCCTGCTCGCCACGCTGCGCGAGTTCCTGGACGGCACCGAGGCGCAGGACGACATCACCCTGCTGGTGCTGAAGGTGCTCGAGCCGGCCGCTCAGCGGGCCGGCGGGGAGCCGCCGACGACGGAGTCGAGCTCTGCCGAACCGGCGACGCGCAGCGCGCCGTCCGGGCGGTAGACCGCGTAGCGGTAGGGCTCGGGCATCGACCGGTAGGTGGTGACGAACCGGGCGCTGTCCACCGCGGGGAAGAAGACGCGGACGGCGAGACCTTCGAAGAGCGCCGCTCTCACGTTCTGCTCGAAGTAGCTCTCGCCCGTGTTCCCGGCGAACGAGCGCCCGATGGGGGACCAGAGCAGGAGCCGGGCCCGCGCGGGGAGCGTGGACTTCCGGAGGTCCGCGATGGCCCGCCCCGCGATGAGCGCACGGTCCACGACGGCGTCGGCTCGCAGCGTGGGAGCCACCGAGAGGGGCATGAACTCGATCTTGCGGACCAGCAGCCCGGCGTTCACGGTCAGCAGAGCGACCACGGCGAGGGCCAGGCCCCAGGCACGCGGGTCGGCGTCCGGCTGGCCGGTCGGGGAGGTCGCTGGCAGCGAACGCCGGGACGACTGCGCGGGCCCGGGCGCGGGCCGCAGGCGCTCGAAGAGCAGGTCGCAGGCGGCGGCGACGCACCAGGCGAAGCCCGCCAGCGGAGCATAGAGATAGTAGCGGTAGGTGTGGTGTGCGAGCGGGAGCGCAGGCAGCAGCAGGGCGAGGTAGAGCGCTCCCGCCACCAGCCAGCCACGGCGTCTGAGTCCCGGCAGGGCGAGCCCCGCGAGCCAGAGGACGAGCAGTCCCGCGCCCCAGCCGTAGACCAGCGGGTCCGCGGCGTCCTGGAAACGGAGCACCGTGGGCAGCAGGAAGTTCGCGCTCCAGCCCAGGTAGGTGAAGAGGTTCTCCAGCGTCGCGCGCCCGAAGTCGAGTTGATAGGCGCCCGGGCCCGAGCGCGTCCCCATCACGTCGGTCGCGGCGAGGTGGAGCGTGAGCGCGACGGCGAGCGCGATCAGCGAGATCACGAGCGGATCGCGCCAGCCCGGCGCCCCGCGGCGGGAATCGTGGCATGACTCCCAGTCGAGCAACGCCCAGAGCGCGAGGGGCAGCAGCAGCACCGATTCGCGGGCGAGCAGCGCGGCCGCGAAGAGCGGCACGGCGAGCCAGCGCGCGCGGTCCGGGCGCAGGGCCGCGGCCAGCGCTGCGAGGCTGAGCAGCAGGGCCATCGGTGCGCCGACGGCCGAGACCCAGTAGGCGGCGGCATAGTGGGAGGGGTGCGTGGCGAAGCACCCCGCGCCCGCGAGCGCGGCCGGGGTCGAGAGCCGGCGCCGCAACAGGGCGTACAGGACGACCGAGCAGGCCACGTGCAGCAGGAGGCTCGCGGCGTGATAGCCGCGCGGGTCGAGCCCCGCGATCGGCCGCAGGAGATCGAAATAGAACTGGCCCGAGAGCAGGCGCCACGGGTCGTGCAGGCGCGGCAGGAGGCCCGCTGCCCGGGCCAGTGCGGGGAAGTCGTCCGCCGAGAAGAAGTAGGTCAGCGCGCCACGGAAGACCCAGACGCCGGCCGCGGCGACCAGCAGGCCGCCGAGCCAGGTGGCCGGGCTCCAGGCTCTCGATGAGGAGGGTGGGGTGCGCTGCATCGCCGCGCATCATACCAATGACGGGCGCCTGCCGCCTGCGGATCCGCGCAGGGCACGGGTCGCAGGGCCCGCGCCCTGGCACCATGACTTCCGGGCGGGTTGAGGCTATCGTGTCGTTCACGCGGTCGCTGCGTGCCCCGGAGGAGGCTTCGCGGGCACGGGAGCGGGATCGCGGGATGGGACCTGGCGATGGAGGACGTCCGATGGGATCGTGGCCGATGACGAGACTGCTGCCGGGTGCGCTGCTGCTCGCGTGCCTCGCCGTGGCGCAGCCCGCGAGCAGCGAGCCCGCCCCGCCCGCGCTCGAGGACCAGGTGCGCGAGCTGAAGGCGGCGAACGATGATCTCAACCACCGTCTCGACGAGCTGGCCAAGGCGGTGGACGACGTGGCCTTCTTCGTCAGGCTCGGCGACGTGGCCGAAGTGGACAAGTGGCGCATCACCGGACCGCCACCCGCGAACGTGAAGGACCCGAAGGCCGCGGGCGCGACGAACCCGGTCAAGTTCTACACCTACACGTTCGTCCCGAAGAACCGCAAACCGGGCGAGAAGCTGCCGCTGCTGCTCCTGCCGCACGGTGGCGTGCACGCCGACTTCACCACCTACCACGTGCACATCCTGAAGGAGCTGCTCGCGCAGGGCTACGTGGTCGTCGCGCCGGAGTACCGCGGCTCGACCGGGTACGGCAAGGGCTTCTACCAGCTCATCGACTACGGCGGGCGCGAGGTGGACGACTGCCACGCGGCCGTGCAGTGGGCGCTCGAGAACTTCGACTTCCTCGACCGCGACCGGGTCGGCCTCATCGGCTGGAGCCACGGCGGCCTCATCGTGCTGTTCGAGGCCTTCGAGCACCCGAAGGACTACAAGTGCGTCTTCGCCGGCGTGCCGGTCTCGGACCTGGTGCAGCGCATGGGCTACTCGGACGACGAGTACCGCGGCCTGTTCAGCGCGCCCTATCACATCGGCAAGACCGCCGAGCAGGACCTCGAGGAGTACAAGAAGCGCTCGCCCGCCTGGCACGTGAACGAGCTCGAGATCCCGCTGCGCATCCACACCAACACCAACGACGAGGACGTGCGCTACGTCGAGGTGCAGCACCTGATCGAGGCGCTGAAGGCCGCGGAAAAGCCGTTCGAGGTCAAGGTCTTCCAGGACGCGCCCGGCGGGCACAGCATGGACCGGCTCGACACCATGCTCGCGAAGGACGCGCGGCGCGAGATCTACCGCTTCCTGGCGAAGTACCTGAACCCGCCGAGGCCGGTGAAGTAACCGGGCGCCGGCGGGGCGGGACCGCGGACGCTCAGGGCGCGAGCGTTCGCCTCGCCTCGGTGGCGAGGCGGGCGTAGTCCTCCTCGCGGAAGGGGCCGGCGTGGCGCCAGACGACCCGGCCCGCGCGGTCGAGCAGCACGACGCAGGCGTCGTCGGGGCCGCGGAGGTCCAGGCGGGACTTCCACTCGCTCGCCCCGCCGTAGACCGTGATCACGTTCTCGTGCAGGGCCTTCGGTGTGCCCCGGCGCATCCCGCCATCGATGAACGGACGGGCCACGCGCGCCATGCCGCCGATCATCGGGACCTCGAAGAAGGTGGCCGCGCTGTCGGCGCCGAAGTCCCGGCGGAAGCGCGTGGTCCAGGCCTCGACCGCGAAGCGCGAGTCGTAACTGAAGCCCAGCGCCACGAGCGCGACGCGGCCGCGGGCCGCATCCGGCAGCACGGCCTTCCTCCCCGAGAGGAAGACGCCCCGCAGCGGCGGCATCAGGTCGCCGGGGCCGAGCGCGGGGACGGGCGCGACGGCCGCGAAGGCGACGATCAGAAGGGTCGCCATCATCGTGCTTCCTGGCCTCCCACGTCACGTTGCGGGTTCGCGGGTTCCGCGTGCTTCGCCGCGATCGCGTCCGCCAGCCGGTCGAGGGCCTCGAGGTCGGCGGACTTCGGCCGGCCCTTCGCCGAGACCGGTTCGAACCAGTCGAGCTTGAGCGCCGGCACCAGCCCGGTGAGCTGGGCGACCATCTTCCCGCCCCAGCCGTAGGAGCCGATGATGGCGCCGAAGCGCGCCCTGGGCTTCAGCAGGTTGGCGACGTAGGCGGCGTTGGCGACCAGCGGATGCGCGCCGCCGACGACCATGGGGGAGCCGAGCACCAGCGTGCCTGCGTCGACCAGGGCGACCGCGAACCGGCCGAGGTCCGCGGTCGCGAGGTTGAAGAGGTCCACGCCCACCCCGCGTTCGAGCAGCGCCTCGGCGAGGCGCTGCACCATGAGCCGCGTGGAGTCGTGCATCGAGGCGTAGGCGATCACCACCCGGCCGCCCGGCTGGTCGGCGACCCAGCCCTGGTAGGCGTCGAGGATGGCCTGCGGACGGCGCAACACCGGCCCGTGGCTCGGGCAGATGGTGTCCACCGGGAGCGCGGTCACGCGCGGCAGGTTGCCACGGATCACGTTGCGATAGGGCATCATGATCTCGGCGTAGTAGCGCTTGGCGGCCTCCATGGCGACGCATTCCTCCGGTGCCGCCAGGCCGCCGACCGCCAGGTGGGCGCCGAAGAGATCGCCGGAGAACAGCAGGCGATCCTGCTCGAGCCAGGTGAGCATGGTCTCGGGCCAGTGCACCCACGGGAAGTGGATGAAGCGCAGCGTGCGGCCGCCCAGCTCCAGGACGGCGCCGTCCTCGACCGGGAGGAACCGCTCCGCCGGGATGGCCAGGAGGTCCATCAGCAGGCCCTGGCCCTTGACGGTCGCGACCACCATCGCCTCGGGATGCCGCGCCAGCACCGCGGGGAGCGCGCCCGAGTGGTCCTGCTCGGCATGGTTCGAGATGACGTAATCGAGCCGCGTGACGCCCAGCGCGGCGAGCCGGTCGAGCAGCACGTCCGCGAAGGCGGGGTCCACGGTGTCGATCAGCGCGGTCTGCCCGCCACCCTTCACCAGGTAGGCGTTGTAGCTGGTCCCGTCGGGCAGGGGGACGAGCTCGTCGAAGGTGCGGCGGTCCCAGTCGATCGCCCCCACCCAGTGGACTCCGTCGGTCAGTGCGTGGGTCCGCATGGTCTCGGTCTCCTCGAGTCGGTGGTCATGCCGGTTGAGATGAGCTGGACGGGTGCGCGGTGCCTCGCAAGGCGCGGCCTCCGCTACAGCGCGCGGTCGAGTGCGGCGATCAGTCGCCCGACTTCGTCCGTCGTGTTGGTGTGGGCCATGCTCACGCGCACGACGCCGTTGCACGCGTGCAGGCCGAGCGCCTCGACCGCGCGATGGGCGTAGAAGTGCCCGTAGCGGATCGCGATGCGCTCGGCATCCAGCCGGGCGGGGATCTCGCTCGAGTCGCGGCCCTCCGCCACGAACGAGACGGTCGGCGCGCGCCGCGCATCGGCCGTCTCGCGCCCGAGGACGCGCACGCCCCGGTGCGAGCGCAGGAAGTCGAGCAGCGGCGCGACGAGCGCGGTCTCGTGGGCGGCGATGTCCTCGAAGACCCGATCGAGCCGCGCGGTCTCCGGCGCGGGCGAGCCCGGGTGATGGCGCTCGTCCAGGGCGAGCAGGTACTCGAGGATGGCGGGCAGCGCGGCCGTCAATTCGTGGACCACGCTGCCCGGCTCGAGCTTGGAGGGGACCTCGTCCTCGGGGATGAAGAAGTGGTTCTGTCCGCGGGCGCGCAGCAGCAGGTCCCGCTTCCCGTAGAGCAGCCCGAGGTGGGGGCCGAACACCTTGTAGATCGAGAGAAAGTAGAAGTCGGCGTCGAGCGCCTGGACATCCACGCGCCGGTGAGGGGCGCAGGCGACCCCGTCCACGCAGGCCAGTGCGCCCGCTTCATGCACCCGGCGGATGATCGCCGCCGCGTCGTGCACCGTGCCGATCAGGTTCGAGCAATGGGTGAAGCAGACCAGCCGGGTGCGTTGATGGAGAAGGGGTTCCAGCTCCTCGAGTGTCAGCTCCAGGCGCTCGGGGTCGAAGCGCCACTCGCGGATGACGAGCCCCTCGGCCTCGAGTGCGCGCCAGGCTCCGATGTTGGTCTCGTGGTCGAGATTCGTCACGACGATCTCGTCGCCGGGGGAGAAGAGCGGCAGCAACGCCCGGGAGAGCGTGCGCACGTTCGTCGTGCTGGACGGGCCCAGGACGATCTCATCCGGCGAGGCGTTCACCAGCCTCGCCATGGCGGACCGGCCCCCGGCGACCAGCGCGGCGGCCGTGGCCGAGTGGCGGTACGTGGCGCCGAGCTGGACCTGCCAGTGGCTCATGTAGTCATGCACGCGCTCGATGACGCCCGCGAGCGGCACGCTCCCGCCGGCGTGGTCGAAGAGCGCCCAGTCCTCCGTGAGAGCGGGGAAGTGGCTGCGCGCGTAGGGGACGTCGAACATGGCGGACTCTCCACGTGAGTCAGGGTGCGAAAGGGCGGCTCGGAGTGCGCAACGAAGTCGTGACCGCCATCATAGCCCAGGAATCGCGGCGTGTCGGAGACCGGGGCCGGGGACCCGCCGGCACCGGCTGACGGTCCGTGCAGATGGGACGGGAGGACGCCGGGGCCCTCCGGGGGGCAGGCGCGCGTGAGCGGGCCCGGGAAACGCAGAAGCGCTTGCTGCAAGACGCGTTGGAGCGTGCCTGCCGGTCCGCGACGGGAGTGCGCGCGCGACCCACCGGCCCCGCGCACGGCGAGCGAGGTTCAGCGCCGAGCAATTGACTTCAGTATCGGGCGCCGGGGGCCGAAGGAACGAGGAGGTTGCACCCGGTTGTCGGCGCCTGCACACCCCCCGGAAGGCGATGTCACACGATGAGTCCGCAGGGTTCTGCTGAGAAGACCACGCCCGCTCAGGCCGGCGTCCCGCAGGAGACCGCGATCGTCAAGGCGGCCTCGGCGTGGACCGCCAGGCTCGCTCGCACCCTCAAGAACTGCCGGCTCTACGATGGCGGCAATCCCACGGTGCTGCGTCTGCGCGAGGAGCTCACAGTTTCGCTCATGCAACTGCTCGATGAGCATGGCCCCCTCACCCTGCGCTGTACCTCCAGCGACGTCTTCCACGGCGAGACCTCCCTCTATCCCGCGCGCTCACGCGAGGACAACCTGGGCATGACCTTCTTTCGGGACGGGATTCGCAGCGTCACCTTCCTGCCCGGAGTGGAGCCGCGGGAGATCGATGCCCTGGTGGATGCCCTGCTGCGCGTCACCAGCCGGACCGGTGACGAAGCGGACCTGGTCACGCTGCTCTGGGACGCCGAGCTCGCACACCTGAGCACCGAATCCGTCACGACCGAGATGCCCATGGACGGTGAAGACGGCGACCTGGCGGGCTGTGACGAAGGCTTGTCGCTGATGCCGTGGCCCCGGACGGGCCCCGGCGCGGGCGTTGGCGCGGGCGCGGGCGCTGGCGCCGGCGCGCCGCAAGGCGATGCCGCGATCGAAGCGGGGCCGTCCCGTTCCGACGACTGGATCGCCGACGAGCCCCTCGATCAGTCCGCGATGGCGCTTGCCGAACTCGAGGCGCTGGGCCCGCTCGAGCTGGAGCGGTTGCGGGGCGAGTATGAAGCCGAGTGCGCGACCGGTCTCCTCCAGGGCGCGCTGGCGCTGATCTGCGAGTGCCTGGAGGCCGAGACTGCAGCGGACGAGCGGGATGAGCTGGGGCGCTTCCTCGTGCGGCTGCTGCAGGAGGCGCTGATGGTCGGCGCCTGGCCGGAGGCGAGCCGGGCGGCACTGTTGCTCGTGGGGCGCAAGGATGGCGAGGACGCCATCGCGACGCTCTTGAGCGAGCTCTGCGAGCCCGATGCGGTGACCACGTCGAGCGCGATCTGCGCGGTCGACGGCCAGGGTGCACGTGGCGTCCAGGACTTCCTGGCCTTCGCGCGCGAACTGGGCCCCCCGGCGGTCGAGTGGCTGATGGGGGTCCTCGCCGAGAGCCGGCAGCAGCGCACGCGCCTGCCTCTGGCCTGCGCCCTCGCGGAGTTGTCCAGGGACGCCCCGGAGCGGCTGGCACCGTGGTTGTCGGACCCGCGCTGGTACGTGGTCCGCAACGTGGTCCACATCCTGGGCCGGATCGGCGGCCTGCCCGTGGTGGGTCTGCTGAAGTCGGTGGCGGGGCATGGGGATCACCGCGTGCGCCGGGAAGTGATCTCCGCCCTCTCACACCAGGAGCTCCGGGACGCCCGCGACGTGTTGCTCGGGATGCTCGACGGCGCCGAGACGCGCACCTTCTGCTCCGCGTTGCATCAGCTCTCGTGCGCACGTGACGCCGAGGTCGCGCGGGTCCTCCTGGATCGGCTCCTGGAGGACGGCTTCCACGAGCGCCCGACCGAGGAGCGGCGCGCCGTCTACTCGACCCTCGCGCGGGTCGCGGGGGACGAGGTCCTGCCGCGGCTCGGGGCCGAGTTGTACGAGAGCCGGTGGTTCTCCGCCGACTTCGAAGCCCACCGCCTGGCGGTCGCCCGCTGCATCGCCCGCATCGGCGGGGCCGCTGCGCGGGAGGTCCTGCAGCAGGGTCTCGGCTCCCGGAACCGGCGGGTCCGTTCCGCCTGCGAGTGCGCGCTCGCGGGAGCCCAGTCCCATGAGTGACCGGCCGGCCTCGATCCGGACGCCGCGCGGGGCCGCCGAGGACGACCGCGAATCGCTGCTCGGCCCGCAACTCCTCCAGTGCCTCCACGCGGTGCTGCGAGGGTTGCGGCTTTACGGCAGCACCAACCAGGCGCTCCGCGATCATCTTCAGGAACTCATGGTCTCGATCGAGAGCGTGATGGACGGCGACGTCACCCTGATCGGGATGGGCGAGCATTTCTTCCTGAACGGCGTGCGTCTCAAGCCCGACCCGGATCGCGTACACCTGCGCCGCTCGCTGATGGTGGAGTTCGAGGTGCGCGGGCTCGGCGGGCTGCGATTCACGCAGGGCCTGACGACCGCCGAGCTGGAGACGTTCTTCCGCTGCTTCCTGGATGCCCGGGACGCTGCGCAGGGCCAGCAGCTCGCGGACCGAGCGACGCGCGCTGGCGTCCTCCACGCCGTGCCGGTGCGCCTCAGTGAGATGGGCTCGCGGCCGTCCGGTGTGGAAGGGGCCGCGGAGGGCGGGAGCGAGGCGGAGGGCGAAGGCGGGGCCGAGGACGGGGCGGAGAGTGACCGCCGGCGGGCAGGCCAGAACTTCCGGAACGCCCTGCAGGGCACGCGCTCCCTGATCGCCCACGCCTCGCGGACCGGCCGTCCGGCGCTGCACCGGGCGCGCCGCCTGGTCCAGCCCATCGTGGACAGCATCCTGAAGGACGAGTTCTCGATCATCGGGCTCACGGCGATGAAGAACCACGACGAGTACACGTACGCCCACTGCGTCAACGTGAGCGTGCTCTCGATCAGCATGGGGCAGGCGCTGGGCCTTCCGCGCCAGGCACTCGCCAACCTGGGCGTGGCCGCGCTGCTGCACGATCTCGGCAAGCTGATGGTGCCTGCGGAGGTCCTGCAGAAGCCCGGGAAGCTCGCGCCCGACGAGTGGGAGCGGATCCAGCGTCACCCCCTCGATGGCGTCAGGATGATCAGCCGCCTGCCGGGCCTCATGCCGCTGACCCTGGATTGCATGCGCGCCGCGTTCCAGCACCACATGAACGCCGACCGCAGTGGCTATCCCCGGGTGCAGGGTGGGGGAACGCAGGCGGTCCTCTCCCGGATCGTGACGGTGGCGGATCTTTTCGACGCGCTCACCTCGCATCGCGCGTATCGCGAGCGCCCGTTCACGGGATTCGAGGCGCTGCGCTTCGTGCTGAACCAGAGGCGCCAGCAGCTGGATCCCGGGGTGGTGTGGGCCCTCATCAAGACCGTGGGGCTCTATCCGGCGGGCACCGTGATGCTGACCGAATCCGGCTGCGTGGTGATGAGTCTGAGCCCGAATCCCAGGGATCTCCGCCGGCCGCACTGCCGGGTGCTGCTGCGCCCCGATTCGTCGCCGCAGGGTCCGGAGTCGCCGGAGGTCTGGGATCCCATGCCGGCCGACGAGCGGGTCGCGCGCGCGCTGGACCCGGAGGAGTTCGCGGTCGACACGAATGCGCTGCTGGCAGCATGACGCACGCTGCACCGGGAGAAGGAAGGCCGGGCCGATGGGTCCGTGACGGACCGCCGGGGTCCGGGGACTGGACGAGCCGCTCGAGGTGGCGCTATCGGGCCGGTGCCTGCGACCCGCTTTCGGGCAGCAACGTGACGACCGTGTAGCGGTCGAGCGGGAAGTACTTGCGGAAGGTCTCCTTCAGGTCCGACGTGGTGAGCAGATCGATGCGCTCGCGGCGCCGGGCGAGCCGGCGGGGGTCCCAGCCGAGCTGGTTCATGATCTGAAGGGCTCCGAGCCAGTAGCCGTTCTCCTTGAGCCCGGACTCCAGCTCGCGGCGCTGGATCTCCTGCTCGCGCTGCAGATCGGCGTCGGACGGCCCGGCTTCGCGCAGCGTCCGCACCTCGGCGAGCGCGGCAGCCACCATGGAGTCCACGCGCCCGGGGGCGCAGCCGAAGTCGATCGACATCGTGGTGTACCCGGGCAGCGGGCTGAGGAACGCGAACGAGGCGGTCGCACTGTAGGTCCCACCCAGCAGCTCGCGGAGTGACTGCCGCAGGTGCTCGGTGAGGACCGAGGCGCACGAGCTCGCACGATGCAGGTCCAACTCCTCGAGGCCGCTGTTGACGAAGAAGGTGATCCTCGTGCTGCTCTGCGGCTCGACGCCCTTGCGGACGACGACCCGGCGCACCGCGGTCGGGTAGCGCGGCCCCCGCGCCACGTAGGCCGACGTCCGCCGGCCCGTCGAGGGCAGTGACGCGACGTAGCGCTCGAGGAGCGGCGCCACCGAGTCCACCTGGAACGAGCCGACCATGAAGAAGGTGAAGTCCGCGGCGTTCGCGAACAGGCGGCGGTGGAAGGCGAGCGCGTCCTCGAGCCGGACCGAGTCCATCTCGGCGACGCTCGGGATCCGGTCCATGTAGAAGCCGCCGCTGTTCACGGCGATGAGCGTGTCCTCGAGCGCAGCCTCCGGGCTGTTCGAACGCTGCGTCAGGAACCCGTGGAGGCCTCGTTGCATGGAGATGAACGAGGCGGTGTCCGAAGTGAGCTGCGTGAAATCCAGGTAGGCGAGCTGCAGGGCGGTCTCGAGGTCCGCGGGCCGCGCCCCGCCCGACAGCCCGTGCACGTAGGCCTGGGCGTACGTCCCGGCGCCCGCGATGCGCCCGGCGAGCAGCTTCCGGAGGTCGGTCGCCGTGAACCCGCCGACGCCACAGCGGGCCACGACGATGGGCGAGAAGCTGGCGGTGAAGAAGGCAGCGGAGTCGGCGAGCGAGGCTCCGCCGGGGGCCTCGGCGCCGAAGATGATCTCGTCGGCCTTGAAGTCGGTGGGCTTGAGCCAGACCTCGACCCCGTTCGACAGGGTGAGCACCGTGACGCCGAGCTCGTCGAGCGTGCGGCGCGTGACGATGCGGCCCGGCGCGGGCGGGGTCTTCATGAGCACGCTGCCGGCGATGTCGTCCCTCCACGCGGCCAGCGGCGCCCGCCCGGTGCGGGCGACGAGCGCGCGCAGCGTCGCCTCGGATGGCACGGGCACGTCCGGCTTGTCGGGCGCCGTGGCCAGCACGACCCGGCCGGCCCCGGGCATGAGCCGTGCGCTGAGCGCGTTGACCTCGTCGAGCGTGATGCCGTCGATCAGGGCCTGGGTGAGCGTGTGGCGGGCCTCGATCCCCTGCACGGGGACATCGTTCAGGAAGCCCCTCACGTAGGCCCGGGCGAAGTCCGGGCTCTCGCTCTTGTCGCGCTCGGCCCAGGCGCGCTCGTCGGCGGAGCGCTGGTTCTCGCGGGCGCGCTCGAGCTCGCTGGCGAGGAACCCGTGCTGGCGGACGCGCGCCGTCTCCTCGAGGAGCACCGTCAGGGCCTTCTCGATGCCGCCGTCCTGCACGGTGGCGTACACGAACCACGCTTCGAGCGTGCGGCCGAGCGTGGTGGGCGAGGCGCCCGCCCACAGGAACGGCGTGTCCGCCCGGCGCGAGACTTCGGCGAGCCGGGCGTTGAGCATCGCGGCGTAGAGGCCCCCGATCAGATCCGCCCGGAAGTCCCCCACGGTGCGCGTCGTGCGGAGGGGCCGTTTGAAGTAGAGCGTGACGCCCGAGAGCGTGAGTTCCTTGTCCGTCGCCACCGAGACCAGGGTCTCGCGGTGGAGCGGGATGTCGAACCGGGGGCGCGCCGGAGCGTGCGCCGCCGGCTTCAGGTCGCCGAAGTGGACGCGGAGCAGGCTGTCCATCCGCGCGGGGTCGATGTCGCCCACGATCACGACGGCCATCCGCTCGGGCGTGTACCAGGTGCGGTAGAAGTCGCGCAGGCGCGCCGCGGGCGTCTTCTCGATGACCTTCGGCAGGCCGATCGGCAGCCGGTCGGCGTAGCGCGAGCCGTGGTACAGCACGGGATACTGCTTGCGCGTGATGCGCTCCTCGGCGCCGCGCCCGAGACGCCACTCCTCGAGCACCACACCGCGCTCCTTCTGGATCTCCGTGTCGCTGAGGGTGGCGCGTCCGGCGAAGTCCGCGAGCGCCAGCAGGCCGCGGTCCAGCAGCGTGTCACGGTCGGTCGGCACGTCGAGGCGGTAGACCGTCTCATCGAACGACGTGTAGGCGTTCGCGTCGGAACCGAAGCGCAATCCGATCGCCTCGAGATAGGCGATCATCTCCTCGGGCTTGAAGTGTTCGGAGCCGTTGAAGTCCATGTGCTCGGCGAAGTGTGCGAAGCCGCGCTGGTCCTCCTGTTCCGCCGTGGAGCCCGCCGCGATCGCGAGCCGCAGCGAGACCCGCGCCGCGGGCCGGTCGTTGTGCCGGATGAAGTAACGCAGGCCGTTGGGGAGGGTCCCGGTGCGCACCGTCGGATCGAGGTGCAGGGAGTCGCCGAGGGCGGGGGGGGCCGCGGCCGCAGGCGCCGCACCGGCGGCGAGGAACAGCAGGACGGCGAGAAGGGCGGAGACGTGGAGCAAGGGACGGTGGCGGGGCGTCACGGGGGGCCTCCAGGCGAAGAACGGTGTCCTGGTCGCTGACGGGACGCACGACGAACCCGCCGCGAAGCGCCGTATCCTACACCCTTGACGCTGCGGATGAGTCCGCCGAATTTCGTACGGCGGGGAAGACGTGGGCGGGCTGCGCCCGGCGGCACGCGGGGCGGAGCAGGCGCCAGCTGCGCGCGTGAGGGATCCACCGCCGCGGGGAGGACCGGGCCACGTGCGCAGGAGTGCCCCTTTCCGGTAGTCTCACGGACCGTAGTGAGCACTCTGAGGATTCTCGGCCGATCGAAGCCTTGGAAATCGAGGAGAGTGACGATGCCCAGCGTGGAAGAGAAGCCCAAGCCGTTCCTGGTGCCCGAGTACTGCAAGGGTTGCGGCCGGTGCGTGAACGTGTGCACCAAGGGCTGCATCGCCTTCGCCGACGAGATCAATCCCCTCACGGGCATCGTCCCGATCGTGCTCGATCTGGAGAAGTGCACGGGCTGCGGTCTGTGCATCGACGCCTGCCCGGAGCCTTACGGGCTGCGTGCCATGGAGCAGGGCGAGACCTACGAGCTGCAGGATCCCGCGAGGCTCTTCGGGGTCAGGCCGGACGCGGCGCCTGCGCCCGTGGACATCCCCGCCCGGAAGGTTCCGCTGCCGAAGACCCAGCCCCTGATCATCAAGGGCAACTACGCGGCCGCCGTGGGCGCCCTGCTCGCCGGCTGCCGCCACTTCTACGGCTACCCCATCACCCCTTCCACCGAGGGTGCGGAGCTGATGGCCAAGCTGCTGCCCAAGCTGAACGGCGTCTTCCTGCAGGCGGTCTCCGAGGTCGCCACCGTGAACCACATGTACGGCACCGGCGGCGCCGGCATCGGCTCGCTGACGTTCACCTCCGGCCCCGGCTTCTCCCTGATGCTGGAAGGCATCTCCTACATGGTGGGCTCCGAGGTTCCCGGCGTGTTCGTGAACGTCATGCGCGGCGGCCCCGGCCTGGGGAACATCGCCCCCGAGCAGTCCGACGTGAAGCTGGCCTGCCGCGGCCTGGGTCACGGGCACAGCCACTGCATCACGCTGATGCCCAGCACTCCGCAGGAGATGCTGGACTACGCCATCCTGGCGTTCGAGCTCAGCTTCAAGTACCGCAACCCGGTCGTCCTGCTGGCCGACGGCTACCTGGGCCAGATGACCGGCAAGGTCCAGCTCCCCGACTACATGGTCAAGCCGGGCATCCCCGGCTGGGCGGTCTACGGCGACCAGGGCCACCGCGGGAACCTCATCTCCTCCATCCATCTCCAGGAGACGGACCTGGAGAAGTTCAACGCGCACCTGGAAGCGAAGTATCAATCCATGAAGGTGGAGGCGCGGGCCGAGTCCTACCTGACCGAGGACGCCGAGGTCCTGCTGGTGGCCTGCAACACGCCCGCCCGCGCCGCCAAGGGCGCCGTGAAGAGCCTGCGCGACCAGGGCATCCAGGCGGGGCTCTTCCGCCCGATCACCATGTGGCCCTTCCCGGTCCGGCAGCTCGAAGCCCTGCTGCCCAGGATCCGGCGCATCGTCGTGGTCGAGGCCAACGCGGGCGGTCAGATCATGGACGAGCTGCGGTTGAACATGAGCCAGGCGGGCGTGGAGAAGCTGCCCCCCCTCACGTACGTGCGCCGGTTCGGCGGGATGCTGCCTCAGCAGACCGAGATCGTCGATCACGTGAACTCCATCCTCGGCAAGTAGGGAGGCCCTCATGTCCGTCTTCTATCAGAAGTTCGAGCGCCATTCCCACGGCGAGGGCTTGAAGGGCCAGTCCACGCACTACTGCGCTGGCTGCGGCCATGGTCTCGCCCACAAGTACCTTGCCGACGCCATCGAAGAGCTGGGCGTCCAGGACAACACCGTGCTGGTGAGTCCGGTGGGCTGCTCGGTGTTCGCCTATTACTACTTCGACACCGGCAACACGCAGGCCGCCCATGGCCGTGCCGCTGCCGTCGCCCTCGGCCACAAGATGGCCAACCCGGAAGCCATCGTCATCTCCTACCAGGGCGATGGCGACCTGGCCTCCATCGGCCTGGCCGAGACGGTGGCCGCTGCGCAGCTGGGCGCGCCGATCACGGTCATCTTCATCAACAACGCCATCTATGGCATGACCGGCGGCCAGATGGCGCCGACCTCCTTGATGGGCCAGTCCACTGCCACCAGTCCGTCGGGTCGGAATCGATTCAACGGCGAGCCCATGAAGATGGCGGAGTTGATCGCCAGCCTGGACGGGCCCGTCTATGTCGAGCGCGTGGCCCTGTTCACGCCCGCCGGCCGCAAGAAGGCCGCCCGGGCCATCAAGAAGGCCGTCAGGATCCAGAAGGAGGGCCGCGGCTACGCCTTCGTCGAGGTGCTGGCGGAGTGCCCGACGCATCTGAAGATGACGCCCGACAAGGCGGAGGAGTGGGTGAAGGAGCACATGCTTCCCATCTTCCCTCTGGGCGTGAAGAAGGACGTCGAAGTCGAGCCCTGGTTCAAGCTCCCGGCCCCGAGCTTCGAGGCCGAGACCTTCACCCGGACCGTGGAGGCCAGCACGCAGGCCCAGGCGCGCTTCTGCAAGGGCTTCCCCGCGCATCTGAACCCCCACGACATCAGCATGAAGCTGGCGGGCGCAGGCGGGGACGGCGCGCAGACGGCCGCCATGCTGGTTGCCGTGGCCGCCATCAACGAGGGCTTCGACGGGACGCACATCCCCAGCTACGGTCCCGAGAGCCGCGGCGGCACGAGCTACGCGGACGTCCACGTGGCCAGGGACGAGGTGCTCAACCCCGCCAGCCCCACCCCGGACATCCTGATCGCTTTCAACGCCCCGAGCCTCGCCAAGTTCGGACTCACGGTGAAGAAGGGGGGATTCATCATCTATGACAGTTCCGTCGCCCGGGATGTGAAGCCCGGGGACCCCAGCATCACCGTGGTGGGCGTGCCGTTCACCGAGATCGCCGCGGGACTGGGCAAGCTGGTGGTCAAGAACATCGTGGCCCTGGGAGCGCTCCAGGCCGCCACGAACCTGTTCCCCACGGAGACCTTCATCGCCGCCATCCGGGAAGCCCTCAAGGAGAAGGCCAAGCTGATCCCGCTCAACGAGCAGGCCTTCCAGGCGGGCATGGACGCCGCGAAAGAGTTCCTGGCGGCGAAGCAGAAGTAGTCCTCATCGCGACGGACGAAGGCCCGGCACCCGCCGGGCCTTCGTGCATGGTGCGTGAGCTGCCCGTCGAACGGGCCTCCCGCCATCGGCTGCTGCTTCTCGGCCGCTCCGGCCGCCCGTTCAGCCGGACGGGAGAGGGCCACGGCCCGGGCCGCGGGCAAAGCCTGCAAAACGCACGGTCGGATGACGTTCATCCCCCGACCGGACCGGCAGCGTCTTTCATCCGGGCCTCGCTCAGCGTAGGATTATGGGCAACCATTCCACATCTGCACCGGCGAAGGCGGGGCGCGAATCGACTGCAGCATCCAGGCGACGTCGAGGAGGCCCGTCCGCAGGCGCCGTGTGGGCAAATCCGGAAAGGCGTGCCCCCATCCTTGCGAAGACTCCCCGCGCTGTTCGTGGCCGCGATGTTCGCCGTGTCCGTCTCAGTCGCTCCTGCCCGCTCCAGCATCATCCTCTCGGAGTTGTGCGATCCCCAGTCCAATTACACGACCGACCGATTCATCGAGATCTACAACAC
>JANXPZ010000087.1 GCA_025357055.1 Candidatus Eiseniibacteriota bacterium
GCGAGTTGTTCGGGCACGGGCGCGGGGCTCCCGCCGACTCGAGCGCCGTGCGGCAGGGGCGGATCGAGTTGGCCGACGGCGGCACGCTCTTTCTCGGCGAGATCGGCGGCCTGTCCCCGACCGTCCAGATCAGGCTGTTGCGCGTCCTGCAGGATCGCTCCTTCGAGCGGGTCGGCGGCGGCGAGTCCCTCAAGGCCGACGTGCGTCTCATCGCCTCCACCAGCCGCGACCTCGCCGCCGAAGTGGCGGCCGGGCGCTTCCGCGAGGACCTCTACTACCGGTTGAGCGTGGTGCGCGTCCAGATGCCGCCCCTGCGCGCGCGGTCCGAGGACATCCCGCTGCTCGTGGGGGGCTTCATCCGGGAGCTCGACCGCGAACATGGCCGCCGCGTGACGGGCATGACCCGGGGAGTGTTGGACCGGTTGATGCGCCAGCCCTGGCCGGGCAACGTGCGCGAACTGCGCAACACCGTCGAGGGCATGGTCATGTTCGCCGAGGGGCGCAGGGCGCTCGACCTGTCGGATCTGCCGGACACGCTGCGCGAAGTGGACGGCGCGGGGGAGAAGCTCGAGTTGCGGGTGGGCATGACGGTGGACGAGGTGGAGTTCCGCCTCATCAACGCGACTCTGCGGCACTGCGGGAACGACAAGCCGCGGGCGGCCGCCATGCTGGACATCGGATTGCGCACGCTCTACCGCAAACTGCAGTCTCGCTGAGCATTGCCGGGACGCAGAAAGCGCATTCCGTGCCCCCAAGTGGGTGCTAAGACCCGCCGGTCTGCCTGCCGATAACGAGGTCAGGCCGGGACGACCCATGACCCGCGTTCACGGCAGCGCATCATGAATCGTCGCGGCTGGCGATCCCGCCAGGCCCGCGGAGGTCCGAATCGTGTTTTCCGAAGCGGACGATTTCGAATTCGACGAACCGCGGGCTTCCGAGCCGGGGAAGATCCTGCCGTTCCCACACCGAGCCGCCCCCGACTGGTTGACGGGGCCGGATGACGGCCTGGGCGCGGTTGCCGATCCGCACGACGACACCACCGACGAGGCTCCGCCCGGGACGCTCCCGCAGCCCGTTCTCAGGCGACCCGGGATTCCCGAGCCCGTGTCTCCGCCCGGCCTCGTGGTGAGCCCCACCTTCGCGGCTCCGTCCGAGGTGCTTCCGCAGCCCGTTCTCAGGCGACCCGGAGTTCCCGAGCCCGTGTCTCCGCCCGGCCTCGCCGCGAAGGCTGAGCCAGAAGTGGAGAGCGCGGAGACCGGGAAGGCGTCGGAGATCGGCAGCGCGTTGGAGGCCGGGACGGCGTCAGAGGCGAAGGTCGTTGCCGCGCCCGCTCGGCCGCGCCGGACCGCGCCGCCCGGGATCTGGGCGCCGGTCGCGAGCAGCGTGCCGTCCCTCAGATTGGTGTTGCCCGCGGAACCGGAGCCGGTCGAGGACGGGCCCGTCCCGCCCGCCCCTGCGCGCTTCCACGGGCTGCCCGGCCGTGATGAGGATCCTCCGCGCGTGGTCGCGGTCCCACCCCCAGCGCCACCCCCGCTCGTCGCGCTGAGCGAGCCGTGGTGGGTCGTCGCGCTCGACGGCCTGCGCACCAGCCGCTCCATGCAGATCTGGGTGGCCGTGGCGTTCGTGGTCCTCGTCCTGCTGGCCGGCTGGTTGTGGCCGCGCGGCGCAGGCACCACCTCGCTGTCCGAACTGCGCCGCTATCCGGCGCGCTTCGACGGCCGGGCCGTGGTCGTGCGCGGCCGGGTCGGGGACGACGTCTTCGCCGTCGGCGCCGGCTGGGCCTTCTACCTCGTGCAGGGGCGCGACACGATCGTGACCTTCACGCGCAGCCAGATGCCGAAGCCTCACGACGTCGCCACCGTGAAGGGGCAGGTCAGCACGGGCTTCCTCGATGGCGTCCCGCGCCAGGCTCTCTTCGAGGACACCGCCCTGGCGAAGTAGGCGCCCCGCACGCCGCGCCCCGGCGCCCCGCAGCTCCCCGTTGGACGTTTCCGGCCGCATTCCACGCGGGCCCGCGTGCAGTCGCGACTGCGCGTGGAATGCCCCGCTTGACACGAAGGTCCGTTCTTGCGAGTTTGGCGCTTCCTGCAGGTGACCGCCAGACAGTCTGTGCCGTTTTGGCAAGACCCGTGAGGCGGTCCCGGGGGACGTTCTCGGATCCAGACCGGCCGGCGCAGTCCAACCACTGCGGCTCGCGTGACCGGTGTGGCCGCCCGGCAACATGGGCGAGGAGCGCGACGTTCGCGGAATGATGGCGCGTGCAGCCACGGTCCGGCCCGATCAGGCTCCCGGGCGGCCCAGAGCGCAGCCACTTCCATCTGGCCCCGGTGGGGCCGACAAGAATCCACGAGGAGGAACTCATGAAGATCCAGCCTCTCGCCGACCGCATCCTGGTCCGCCGCATCGAGGAGAAGGAGACCGTGCGGGGCGGCATCATCATCCCCGACACCGCCAAGGAGAAGCCCCAGGAGGGTGAGGTCGTCGCCGTGGGCCCCGGCCGCATGGGCGACGACGGCAAGCGCTTCGTCATGGAGGTCAAGAAGGGCGACCGCGTGTTGATCGGCAAGTACAGCGGCACGGAAGTGAAGATCGACGGCGTCGAGTACACGATCCTCCGCGAGGATGACGTGCTCGGGATCCTGTCGTCCCCGAAGTAACCCATCCGCGGCTCCCCGGCCGGGTGGCCGGGCGGAGCCCGTTCTCATCTTAAGGAGGCATCATGGCAGCGAAGCAACTGATCTTCAGCGAGCAGGCGCGCGCCAAGGTCCTCGAGGGCGTGGAGATCCTGGCCAAGGCGGTCAAGGTCACCCTCGGACCCCGCGGGCGGAACGTCGTGCTGGACAAGAAGTGGGGCTCCCCGACCGTGACCAAGGACGGCGTGACCGTCGCCAAGGAGATCGAGCTCGAGGATCCGTTCCTCAACATGGGCGCGCAGATGGTGCGCGAGGTCGCCTCGAAGACCTCCGACGTGGCCGGCGACGGCACCACCACCGCGACCCTGCTGACCGAGGCCATCTTCCGCGAGGGCATCAAGAACGTGACCGCCGGCGCGGCCCCCATGGCCATCAAGCGCGGCATCGACAAGGCCGTCACGACGGTGGTCGAAGAGCTCAAGAAGCTGAGCCGGACCGTCAAGGAGAACCGCGAGATCGAGCAGGTCGCCACCATCTCCGCGAACGGTGACCAGTCGATCGGCAAGATCATCGCCGAGTGCATGGACAAGGTCGGCAAGGACGGCACGATCACGGTGGAGGAGGCCAAGTCCATCGAGACCACGCACGAGCTGGTCGAGGGCATGCAGTTCGACAAGGGCTACGTCTCGCCCTACTTCGTCACCGAGAAGGAGAACATGGAGGCCGTCCTCGAGGACGCCTTCATCCTGCTCTACGAGAAGAAGCTCTCGAACATGAAGGACCTCCTGCCGATCCTCGAGAAGATCGCGCAGCGCGGCAAGCCCCTGCTCATCGTGGCCGAGGACGTCGAGGGCGAGGCGCTCGCCACCCTGGTCGTCAACAAGCTGCGCGGCACGCTGGCGGTGTGCGCGGTGAAGGCGCCGGGCTTCGGCGACCGCCGCAAGGCCATGATGGAGGACATCGCGATCCTCACCGGCGGCAAGGTCATCACCGAGGACCTCGGCATCAAGCTCGAGAACGCCAAGGTCGAGGACCTGGGCAAGGCCAAGCGCATCACGGTGGACAAGGAGAACACCACCATCGTCGAGGGCGCGGGCAAGAAGGTCGACATCCAGGGCCGCATTGGGCAGATCAAGAAGGAGATCGAGGACACGACCTCCGACTACGATCGCGAGAAGCTGCAGGAGCGGCTCGCGAAGCTGGCCGGCGGCGTGGCGGTGATCAACGTCGGCGCCGCGACCGAGACCGAGATGAAGGAGAAGAAGGCCCGCGTCGAGGACGCGCTGCACGCGACCCGCGCGGCGGTCGAGGAGGGCATCGTGCCTGGCGGCGGTGTGGCCTACCTGCGCTGCCTCGCGTCGCTGGAGCGGCTCGCCAAGGAGCTCGAGGGCGACGAGAAGGTCGGCGTGATGATCATCAAGCGGGCGCTCGAGCAGCCGCTGCGCACGCTGTGCGAGAACGCCGGGCTCGAGGGCTCGATCATCGTCGAGAAGGTCAAGGCCTACAAGGGCGAAGAGAAGTTCATGGGCTTCGACGTGGACAAGGAAAGCTACGTCGACATGTTCAAGGCCGGTATCATCGACCCGACCAAGGTCTCGCGCTCGGCGCTGCAGAACGCGGCGAGCGTGGCGAGCCTGTTGCTCACCACCGAGTGCCTGGTCGCCGAGATCCCGGAGAAGAAGAAGGCGCCGGCCATGCCGGGTGGCGGTGGCGGCGGATACGGCGGCGGCGAGGACTTCTAGACCTCACCCGACGGAAGCGATGCGGGGGCCCCGGCGCGAGCCGGGGCCCTTCGCGCGAGCGGGGCGGGACTGAGCGAGGCCGAAGGTCGGCCGATCACCCGCGGGTCCGGCGACCCGCCCGCGGCGGGGGCCCGGTCAGGCCGGCTCCGCCTCCCGGTGCTCGGACCCACACCGTTCCGGGCCGTGTTTGCGCCCCCGGGCCGCCATCGGTCACACTATCTGGCCGAATCTCCCATGGGGAGGCCCTTCGAGGGGCCGTGGTCCCCTCGCCCGCCATCCCAGCATCGAGGAGTCCGAAGTGATCGCAGCGACCCAGCTCAAGGTGGGCATGGTCATCATGCACAACAGCAAGCCGCACCGCGTGACGAGCGTGCTGCACGTCACGCCCGGCAACTGGCGCGGCATGGTCCAGACCCGCCTCGTCAACATCGAGTCCGGCTCCAACGCCGAGCACCGGTTCCGCTCCGAGGACAAGGTGGACCGCGCCCCGCTCGAGGAGCACAAGCTCCAGTACTCCTACCGCGCCGGCGACGATTACCACTTCATGAACACCGAGAGCTACGAGATGGTGTCGCTCCACGCCGACGTGCTGGGCGACAACGTCGGCTACCTCACCGAAGGCATGATGATCGAGGCCATGTACTACGAGGGCCGCGTGGTGGGCATCGAGGTGCCGATGTTCATCGAGCTCGAGGTGAGCGAGACGACTCCCAACATCAAGGGCGCGGCGGTGCAGAACACCGCGAAGCCCGCGGTCCTGGTCACCGGGATCGAGATCAAGGTGCCGTCCTACATCGAGGTGGGAGACCGCGTGAAGATCGACACGCGCACGGGGGATTTCGTCGAGCGCGTATAGGACGTCGCAGCCGTGACGACACCGCCACTCCGGGGCCTCCCGGGGTGGCGTTCCTGTTGCTGCTGCGCGGCGCCCGAAAAAGAACCACCCCGCGCACCTTGCGGCGAGCGGGGTGGTTAAAGCGGGAGAGGCATCCAAAGTCTCGGGGGCCGCACCCAAGGGTCTTCGAACACCGTCTCCCAAACCTGGCTATTCAGATGGCTCCTCCCCGAAAAGGATTCACGGAGGATCCTGCTGCGAAACGAAAGTACACCCGACTGGTCCGATGTGAGTCAAGGAATTGAAAACGAGACGGTGTCCAAATGGACCATGGCGTGGATAGTCCAGCCAAACATCCATGCGCGAGCCCGCGCTGGACGCGGCGGCCATCCCTTCCGCCTGCCTCGAGTCCGCGCCCGCGCCGGACCCGGACCTGCAACCTGGTGAGGGCGTTCGCGCGCCCGGCGGACACGCCCGCGCCGGCCTCAACCGCCGATCAACGCCTTCGCGGCGGCGACCACCTCATCGACGCTCACCGAATCGACGTTCCCGTCCTTCCCCCGCACCGCGACGACCGTCTGGTTGACCGGCTTCCAGCGTGCCGGATCGGTCGGCCCGAACACGGCGACGCATCTCGCGCCGACCGCGCCCGCGATGTGCATGATGCCCGTATCGTTGCAGAGGGTGAGGGTCGAGCGCTGGATGAGGGCGCCGAGAAACCCCAGGGAAGGACACGGAAGGACGAACGGGCGATCGACGCACGCCTCGAGGAACGCCTCGAGCGCCGCCGCGTCGGCGGGCCCGCCCGTCGCGACCACCCCGCACCCGAACGTTTCGCCCAGGAGCCGCGCGGCCTCCGCATACCTGCTCCCCGGCCAGACGTTCTGCGGCTTTCCCGCTCCCGGATGGACGACGATGAACCTCCCCCGGGCCCCGAACGAGGCGGCGATGAAGCGCTCGCATTCCCGTTCGTCCTCCTCCGCCGGGACGAACACGGAGGTCAGGTCCGTCACCTTCACGCCGATCGCCGCGAGCGGATGAAGGTTGTGCGCGCTCTCGTGCATCGCGGCAAGATCCTCGCGCGGAGGCAGCGGCAGGTCGAGGTGGTAGAAGCGGGAGGTCAGGTCGTGGCCGAACGGCGCGCTGGAGGAGCCGGTCCGCAGCCGCGCGCCGCTCGCCACGGCCAGCAGCATGCTCGTCACCGAGAAGGAGACGGTATTGAGCACGATGACCACGTCGAAGCGGCGTCTCCTGAGATCCGCGACGAACCGCACGAGATCCCAGGCTCGTCGGAGACCCCGGGTCCGCGGCAGGACGAGCACCTCGTCGACATACGGGAGGCGCTGCACGCACGCGGCGTTGACCGGCGACGCCAGGAGCGTGATCCGCGCGCCGCCGAAGCGCGTTCGGAGCCCCCGGAACGCGGGAACGGCGAGCAGCATGTCTCCCATCTGGTGATGCTGCCGGATGATGAGGAGCCGCGACACTTCCAGGCGGCTGAACTCCCGGGCGGCCATGCGCCGACTCGACAGAAACAGGGAGATGAAGCGGGCGAGTGCCAGCTTGCCTGCTCTCTCGATCCCCTTGCCCACCGATCCCTCCCCGGAAGAATGAAGAGCCCCTCGAATCCCCTCCGGACGGCGGACCGGGTCCTGCGCGAGCCGGAGAGCGTACCCCGCTTCCGGAAGATCATCCAGCGGTCGTCCGGCAGTCCGGATGCCACGGCGCGCCTATCGGGAATAGATCGAGAAATCCAGACCATACCCCCGCAGGCCGGGCAGACGCTTCAAGCGGGCTTCCTGATGACGATAGAGATAGTACCAATCCGGACGAGTCCTGCCGGCCGGCAATACCACCTGGCGGTGCGTCCCGCCCGGCTCCACGACGGAGGGCCGGGATTCGTAGTCGCGTTGCCATTTCTTCCCGCGAGGAAGGAGGCCCAGGATCCGCAACCCGCGCCGGATGCCATAGGTATAGGTCCGCGTGACCTGGAAGCCGGCCTGGTCCAGGAGCTCCAGCATCGTCGCCCCGGGGAAGAAGAAGAGATGACCATCCTTGCTGCGACCCGGCCGGCGCCGCCGGCGCTCGAACTCCAGGAGGTTCCGGGAGTCCACCACCCCATTGGGCACGGACAGGTAGAACCACCCACCCGGACGGAGCAGTCGCCGACACTCCTTCAGGAAGCCCCGCGGATCGCGCACGTGCTCGAGCACATTGTTGACATGGATGAAATCAAAGGAGCGCGGGGGAAGACCGCACTCCACCAGCTCTCCCTGCCGCACGTCCAGACGCAGGTGCCCCCTGGCATGCGCGACCGCCTCGGCGGAGAACTCCACGCCGGACACGCTCCAGCCTGAATGGCGCCGGATGCCCTCGATGAAATAGCCCAGGCCGCAGCCCACGTCGAGGAAACGGCCGGCGGGAAGGCGCTTCAATTCCTGGCGGGCAAGAGCCATCCCCCGGCCCAATTGCTTGTACCAGTCGCTCCCGTAATATCGAGGAGCGTAGAAGGCCGCCAACTGCTGCCGGGTCGGCAGCGGGTCCAGATGACGCACCCGGCAGGCGCCACACTCCACCAGGTCGAAACAATCATCACGCGCCAGGAGGGCCTTGCCGAGCTGACGGGGAGATTGCGTCGATTCGCAGATGGGACAAGGATTCATGAGCGGTTCCACCTCTCTCTCATGGAGCGGGGGTGGTGTTCGGCGGGGTCGCCGGTCCGGGGCCTGTTCATGGCGCGTCGCCGGGCTGGCCTGCTGCGCGGGGGACGAATCGGAACCGGGAGACCTTGAAGCCCGAACCCGCGACCCGGGTCTCGAGTTCCATCCGGACGCCCGGGTCGGCGCGAAGCCGCGCGACGATCAGATAGTCGGCCCGGGTCTCGGCCCGGTATTCGGCGTCTTGCGCTCCCAGGGAATCGTCCGCGAGCGCGGCGATGACCAGCGCGCCCGAGCGCCTGAGCGTGGTGATGCGCTCGAGGATGGCGGACTCGCCCGCGTCGGCCGGAAGCCATTCCAGCTTCCTGGGCAGGCGATCATCCGGGATGGCCGGATGCGTGAGCCGTCGTTGCCAGGCCAGCAGCGCGGGACTCAGGCCGTTCGAGTATCCGAGCAGCACCGAGCGCTGCCCGGCCTGTTCGACCTGGTCCAGGACACACTCGAGCACCGGTTCGATCGTCGCCGCCGAGTTCCAGGCCCGATGCCGGGCCAGAGTGGCCTCCGCGGAAGGCGTCTCCCGGCCTGCCCAGACCAGCGGGGCCGCGATCAGGCACGTCCAAATGGCCTCGCGCGGGGCGGTCATCCTCCAGCGGGAGAGCGCCGCGTCGAGCAGTGCGACCGCGGCGCGCGCGGCGTTCAGCCAGACCAGCACCGCCGTCGTGAACAGGAATCGGGGCTGGCGGTAGTGGTGAGCGGCGGTCGCCAGCAGGCCCACCCAGAGAGCCAGATACACGAGTCGTCGCGGATCCCTTGCCGCGCACCGCCGCGGTGGCAGCAGGGCGAGCGCCAGCACGGCCCAGCCCAGCCCGGGGGACAGGGAATACTCCTCAGCGAACGCTCGCGGGTAGAACAGCAACCCGTCGAGCGACCAGAGCGACGGGCCGGACTCCCGGTTGGTGATGAAGCCGAACAGTTCCTTGATGCGATTGGGATAGGGAATCAGCAGATAGAGCGCGAGCGGCAGCAACAGGGTCGTCGCCAGGACGCGCTCCCGGGGACCGATGCGCTGCCAGGCGGCGCGCCAGCCGCCGGTCCGCCTGATGCGGAGCAGGGCCCAGCCCAGCGCCAGGACATAGAACAGGTACGCCGGATTTCCGGGCGAGCGGATCGAGACCCGCACGCCCATCACCTCGATGACCCAGCCACCCGTGACCAGGATGGCTGCCAGCGCCAGCAGGTAGGCCAGCATGAAGAGCGGGAAGGGCCGCAGCCAGCGGCGCGAGCCAAGCCACGCGCGTGCGTGCGCCACGTATGCCGCGCGACGCGGCGACGGAAGCCCCAGCCACTCGTGCGCCGCCAGCGGTGCCAGCCACAGCAGGCCGTAGTTGTACTTGCACAGGAACAGCGCCGCGCTGCTCGCGCCCGCCGTCGCGAGCAGGACCCGCGGGGCCCGCGGATCGTCGGCCCAGACATGACAGCACACCGCCAGAGAGAGCAGGAAGGCCCCGGGCATCTCGAGCATGCAGAGCGTGCCGAAGAGCCGATAGAGCGGGGAGAGCAGTGCCAGCGCCGCCGCAGCGGCGCCGACCCAGGCCCCGCGCCGGGGATGCAGCTTCAAGCCCGCGAGGTAGAGGGCCAGGACGGTGGCCGAGAACAGGATGCTGCTGAGCCGATTCGCCGTCGCGTAGTCGTCGCCCAGTGCCAGCAGCCAGGGGAACAGCAGGAGCGAGTGCGCCGGCGGCCAGAGCGCCTGGCGGTTGATGCCCGCCAGGAAGCCGAGAATGTCGCCGCCGCGCATTGCGTGCGCCAGATCCACGCCGGCCAGCCCATGCGTGGCGCTGTCCCACTGTGGCAACCCGCGTCCCGCGGTGCAGATCCGGGAGAGCCCGGCGCCGGCTCCGACGGCGAGCCATACGACTGCGGCCAGCGCCAGCCACGTCACGAGCGTGCGCCAGCGGGCGACGGACGGCCCGCTCCCGGGGGCCGGGCCGGTGATCTGGAGCACGTTCAGGCCCGCGCCAGCAGCTCGAAGATCTCCGCGTTGGTCTTGCAGCGGTTCATCAGCTCGAGCAGCTTGGTCATCGCCTCCTGCGAGTGCAGGCCGGCGAGGCCCCGCCGCAGCATGTGGAG
>JANXPZ010000089.1 GCA_025357055.1 Candidatus Eiseniibacteriota bacterium
CTCGTGATTTCGATCGCCAAGCGCTACACCAACCGCGGCCTCGAGTTCCTCGACCTGATCCAGGAAGGCAACTCGGGCCTGATGCGCGCGGTGGACAAGTTCGACTACACGAAGGGCTACAAGTTCTCGACCTACGCGACCTGGTGGATCCGGCAGGCGATCACCCGGGCCATCGCGGACCAGGCCCGGACCATCCGCGTGCCGGTGCACATGATCGAGCACATCAACCGGGTGGTGCGCGTCTCGCGCCGCCTGGTGCAGGAGCTCGGGCGCGAGCCGACCCCGGAAGAGATCGCGGAGCGCCTGGACCTGCCGGCCGACAAGGTGAAGAGCATCCTCAAGGCGGCGCAGGAGCCCATCTCGCTCGACCGTCCGATCGGCGAGGACGACGACTCGAACCTCGGGGACTTCATCGAGGACACGAGCGTGGTGAGCCCCGCGCACTCGGCCGCCTCGGCGATGCTGCGCGACGAGGTGAGCGACGTCCTGAAGACGCTCACGCCGCGCGAGGCCAAGGTCATCCGGCTGCGCTTCGGGCTCACCGAGGACGGCGCACAGCGGACGCTGGAGGAGGTCGGCGCCTTCTTCAACGTGACGCGCGAACGCATCCGGCAGATCGAGGCCAAGGCGCTCCGCAAGCTGAGGCACCCGACAAGGAGCCGGCGACTGAAGGCGTACACGGAACTGCTGTAGGCGGAGCGCGGGGCCGGTGGGCGGCCGCGGGTGCGCGGCGCGCCTTGACACCCTTCGCGAACGGGTGCTAGAAACAATCGGTTTCGGGCACCGGTGGCACGAGGTTTGAGCACCGGGCCCATAGCTCAGTGGTCCAGAGCGGCCGGCTCATAACCGGCAAGACCCTGGTTCGAATCCAGGTGGGCCCAGAATCGAACACCGCAGACGGCCCGGGTGCGGGCCGAGTCGAGTGGGGCGGGTAGCTCAGCTGGCAGAGCACCTGGATCACAACCAGGGGGTCACAGGTTCGAGTCCTGTTCCGCCCACCATCTCCGATGCGAGCGCATCCGAACGAAGGAGCGCGTGAACCGATGATCCTGCCACCGCGTGCGAGCGCCGGCCCCCGGCCGGCCGGGAGGTGGCGTGGTCGAGGTCCGGTCGGCCCGAACCGCCCGCCCGATGCAGCCGGGGCGGCGGTGCGCGCAGTCGAGCGGGGACGTCCCATGCGGACGCCCCCGCTCTTCATTTGTGGGGAGAGACGATGAGCGAGGAGATCGACCGCCTCTGGGCGCTCCAGGACCTCGACGAGCAGGCGCTCGCCGTGCGGGAGGTCCTGGCGCGCTTCCCGGAGCAGCGACGGGAACTCCAGCACCGGATCGTGGAGGCGCGCCAGCGGCTCGAACAGGCCAGGGCGCGTGGGGTGGAATCGCAGAAGCAGCGCCGCGAACTCGAGCGCGAGGCCGGCGCGCTGGTCGACCAGGAGCGGCGCTTCCAGCAGCAGCTCCCCGCGATCAAGAAGAACGAGGAGTACACCGCGCTCCTGCACGAGATCGAAGGCGCGCGCCGGAAGCGCTCGGAGATCGAGACCCGGGTGCTCGAGCGGATGGAGGAGGAGGAGCGCGAGCAGCACGAGCGGCCGGCGCTCGAGCAGGCGCTGAAGAGCGCGGAGGCCGAAGCGGCGGCGCGGGCGAAGCTCATCGATGCCGAGGAGACCTCCGAACAGGGGAAGCTGGGTGTGCTCGAGGCCCGGCGCGATGCGCACGTCAGGGAGCTGGCCCCGGTGACGCGGGCGCGTTACGAGCGCGTCCATGCCTCGCGGGACGGGCGCGCGGTGGTGGGGATCCTCAAGGGCGCCTGCGGTGGCTGCTACCGCACGCTGCCGCCGGCCGTGCTGCAGGAGGCCCGCCGTCGCGACCGGATGATGAGCTGCGAGGGTTGCGGACGCATCATCGTCTGGCCTCCCGTCGAGACCTAGCCGGCCGGCCCGATGCACGATTCTGCGGCCGCGGGCCCGTCTGGCGAGCGTCCCGCTGCGGATGAGCGGGTGCCGGGCCCCCGTCGCCTGAGACCCGACCTGCCCTTCCGGCGCATCGCGCTGGTGCTCTCCGGGGGCGGAGCGCTCGGGGCCTACGAGGTCGGCGTGCTCCGGGTGGTGGAGGCGGTCCGGCTCGTCCCCAGCATCGTGGCCGGCGTCTCGGTGGGGGCGATCAACGCGGTGGTGTGGCAAGCGCACGGCGGCCGCACGGCGGTGCTCGAGGAAGTCTGGCGGCGCATGACCGCGACCGACGTCGGGTTCCGCTGGGTGACGCTGGTGCTGCGGGCCCTCGGGGCGCTGGTGGCCACGCTGGGACTGGTCGAATTGTTCCTCACGCTGGTCGGCTCGCGCGAACTGTCCGGCTCCTACTGGCTCTGGAAGCACGGCAGCGCCCGCATCGACCGGGCCTCGACGGTGCTCGACCTGTGGATGTGGGGGCTGTTCGCGGTGGCCGGCATGCTGGCCATGGCGCTCTCTCGCCCGGTGGAGTCCTGGCTGGCGCGCCAGCGCCCGGTCGCGGACCTCGGCCGCACCTCGCGCCGCTTCGGCCGCATCGTGCTGGGGCTCTGGATGGTCTACGCCGTGGTCTGGATCCTCGGCGTGCCGTGGCCGCACCGCTTCACCGTGAGCGCCCTGCTCGCGGTCGCCGTGGTCTGGCTGGCGAACCGCCCGGGCCGGTCGAGTGGCTGGTCGCGCCGCATGACGCACCTGCTCACGCCGGAGACGCGGGGCCGCGGGCTGTGGGGAGCGGCCGGACGGCAGCGCCTGCTCGAGCGCCTGGTGGGGGCCGGCGACGCGAGCCGGCTCGTGGATCCCGAGGTGCGCCTGGTGATCAGCGCCCTGGCGATCGACTCGGGGCGCATCGCGCACTTCGTGACCGGGCCGCCGCCGGGGGATGCCTTCGTGCAGCGGCTGGAGAGCGGGTTGGGCGAGGTCGTGCGGGTGCGCGAGCCGGCCGAGGTGCTGCAGGCGGTGCTGGCGTCCTCGGCCATCCCGGGAGTCTTCGAGCCGGTCCGCATCCGGGGGCGCGACTTCGTGGACGCGGGCGGCTTCGCGAACCAGCCGCTGCACGTCGCCCTGGCGGCCGACGCCGACGCGGCACTGGTCGTGCTGATGTCGCCGAGCGGTCCTCCGTTGCCGTCGCCGCCGCCGCCGAGCCTGTTCGCGCTCGGCAGCCGGCTGCTCGAGGTGGCGAACTGGCGGGACATGCAGGCCGAGCTGCGCAGTCTCCCGGCGGGCTGGTCGCGCGATGGCGACCCGGCGCGCATCTGCGTGGTGGAGCCCGACACGACCCTGCCCGGCGGCGTGCTGGGCTTCGATCCCGCGAACGCGGCAGCGCTCATCGAGCGCGGCGAAGAGGACGCCTGGGAGGCGCTCGAGCGCGCCGGCTGGCTGGTGCCCGCCGCGGACGCGACCGGCTGAGCGGGCACGCGGACGCTGCGGCGCCCGGGCGCTCCGCGCGCGAGCGCGCCGGGTTCGCGCGCTTGTGAGTCCGCTGGCGTTCGTCTAACCTCGGGGCGTGAGCATCCAGCCAGGCAGCGAGTGGATCGTGCGTTGTGACGGTGGCTCCCGGGGGAACCCGGGGCCGGCGGCGCTGGGCTACGTGCTCCTCGATCCTGCGGGCCGCGAGGCGGAAGCGCGCGGCGAGTGCATCGGGCCGGCCACCAACAACGTGGCCGAGTACCGGTCGCTGATCGCGGGGCTCGAGGCGGCCGCGCGCGCCGGAGCCGATCCGCTGCTGGTGTGCATGGATTCCGAACTGGTGGTGCGGCAGATGACGGGCGAGTACCGGGTGAAGAACGCCGGCCTGAAGGTGCTCCACGCGGAGGCCCGCCGGGCGCTGGCGAAGCTCGGCCGGGTGCGGTTCAGCTCCGTGCGGCGCGAGGCCAACACTCACGCCGATCGGCTCGTCAACGAAGCACTCGACGAAGTCCTGGGTTCCGAGTCTCCCAGGTGATCGCGGGCGGTTCTCCGACACTTCCGCGCAAGCGGTCGCCGAGGAAGCCGTTCGAGGAAAGTCCGAACTCCACAGGGCAAGGTGCTGGGTAACTCCCAGGGGGCGCGAGCCCACGGAAAGTGCAACAGAGAGCAGACCGCCAACGGATGCGTGGCTGCCCGCAAGGGCGCGGCGCATTGCGGGCAAGGGTGAAACGGTGCGGTAAGAGCGCACCAGCGGTCCCGGTGACGGGGCCGGCTCGGCAAACCCCACCTGGAGCAAGACCGCATAGAGGGGGAGGAGTGTGTCCCGCTCCGCTATCACCCCGGGGTCGGTCGCATCGAGGCGCGCGGAGACGCACGCCCCAGACGAATGATCACCACGGAGCAATCCGACAGAATTCGGCTTACGGGAGACTCGGGTTCATCCCTCCGAAGAGCCGCCGAACGCACGGTGCCGCCGCAAGCGGGCACCGCGGCGGCGGGGGCATCGGAGGATCTGGAGGAAGCATCGCGCGCGCCGGGAGTGCGGTGGACGAGCAGAGGCACCCTGCGCTCGCCCGCCGTACGCCCGGCGCGCGCGACTTCGGCGCCCGCGGTGCCCTCGCGACCTTGACCCTTCCGACGCGAGGCTGATAGCGTGCCGAAAGCGTCGTCCTCCACCGCGCGCTGCGTGCTCCCCTTCGAAGGCCTCCCGTGATCGCTCCGCCCTCCGCTCCCGAATGGGTGCCGCATCCCCGGCGTGACGCCGGCCGGGCGCTGGCGCTGGCCAGCGAGTTGGGCGCGCCTCTGGCCGCCGCGCACGTCCTCGTGAACCGGGGGATGGAGGGCGCCGACGCGGTG
>JANXPZ010000107.1 GCA_025357055.1 Candidatus Eiseniibacteriota bacterium
GTGCCCCAGCACGGCGAGAGCGATCCCGCCG
This sequence comes from Candidatus Eiseniibacteriota bacterium, assembly GCA_025357055.1. Lineage (GTDB taxonomy): Bacteria > Eisenbacteria > RBG-16-71-46 > RBG-16-71-46 > RBG-16-71-46 > JANXPZ01. The sequence goes on from JANXPZ010000107.1 coordinate 32, forward strand.
ACGATCAGCAGGCTCGAGACCACGAGCCGCAGCGGGAAGCCCTCCCCCAGCACGAGTGCCCCGCCGATCGCGGCCAGCGGCGGGACACTGAGCTGGACGATCGCCGCGCGGGTGGTGGTGAGGCCGCGCAGGGCGGCGTACCACGCGGCGTAGCCGAGGCCGGAAGCGAGCGCGCCCGAGGCGAGCGCCAGGAGCACGCCCGTGACATCGAGGCGCGTCGCCGCGAGGAACGCTCCGACGGCGCACGCGCTCAGGGCCAGGGGCAGCGCGCGCGCGAAGCTGGCGGCGGTCGCCGCCACCGCGTCCGCGTGCCGCCGCCCCCGCAGGGAGTACACGCCCCACGCCGCTCCGGCGCCGAGCATGAGCAGCGCGCCCACGGGATCGGGGCGCGCGAGACCGGGCCGCGTGAGCACGACGAGCCCGGCGAGTGAGAGGCCGAGGCCGACCCACTCGACGAGCCGCGGCCGCTCGCCGGTGAAGAGGCCGGCGCCGATCATGGTGAATTGCACGGCGGCGAAGAGCAGCAGGGCACCGATCCCGGCCGGGATCCGCAGATAGGCGAGCGAGAAGCCGATCGCGTAGGCGAAGAGCGCGATGGCCGAGCCCCAGGCGCGATGCTTACGGGGCCTCGGGCTCCCCCGCGCCCGCGCGAGGAGGCCGAGAACGGCCGCCCCACCCGCGATGCGCAGCGCCGTGAAGCTCGTCGCGTCGGCGTGGCCGCCCGCGAGCGCCGCGCGGCAGAGGAGCGAGTTGGCGGCGAAGGCCATCATCGCCAGGCCGGTGAGCCCCGCCGTCCTCAGGGCCGGGTTCCGGAAGGCCCGTGACGTCGCAATGGAAGTCCCGTGGCGCATCACGTCAGGGGGTTCCGGATCCGATGGCGGGGCGGAACACGGTCCCGTCGATGGTCACGACGCCCTGCGCTCGCTCGCGGGCCATGACCCTGCGAGCGAGCGAGCGTTCCGGCGCTCCACTCCGCTGGATCACCACGGGATCGTGTGGGTCGCCCCGAGGCCCGGTCCCAGCAGCGCGGCGTTCAGGAACAGCCGTTCGGTCCCCCAGAAATAGCCGCGGTAGTTCGGATCGCCGGCGAACAGGATGACCTGCCCGCGCCCGGACGCCTCCTGCGTGAGGTAGGCCGTCTGCGTGATGCGACCGGCACCCTCGGGCCACAGGAGCCCGCCGAGGTGGAGCACGCCGGGGGCGGCATAGCGACCCACGGTCACGGCCGGATCGCGGGCCAGCAGCGCGTCATCGCCCCGCGTCATCACGGCCGCACGGTCGCCGCAGCCGTACGCCAGCCAGTGCTCGGGGTCGAGGTCCACGCGCAGGATGGCGCCGCTCGGCATGAAGCGCCGCAGCCGCGCATCGACCTTGGCCAGCGCCTTCTGCCGCTCCTCGTCGCTGGGGCCCTTCGCTTCCTTCACGTCGACCGTCTTCTGCGCGGCGGGCGCGGGGGCCGCGGCCTCCGGGATCCCGAGCCAGGCGCGCGTGCCGGGGCCGAGCAGCGGCGAACCGGGCCCCGGGATGCCGAGCGCGCGACCCCGGTCCAGCTCTTCGTAAGGGCCCCACGAGGTCACGGGCGTGGCGCCCGGAGCGAGACCCATGCCCTGCATGCGCTCCAGGGCGCGGATGGCGTCGTCCGAAAGACCGAGCTGCGCGGGCGGGAAGTCCTTGAGCGCCTGCGAGCGCAGGCGCACCGCGCTGAGACGCGTCGAGTCCTCGGCCACGAACGCCGCCCCGCCGTTCAGCGCGATCAGCGTGCCGCCGCCCTGGACCCAGTTGCGCAACGCCCGCAAGCCGCCTGCGCCGAGCGCCCGCCGGTAGCTCTCCGCCCCGCCGCGGCTGTTCGGCATCACCAGCACGTTGTAACGCGCGAGGTCGATGTCCGCGACGCGCCCGATGTCGAGCAGGCTCACCCGCAGGGCGCACTCGCGGTCGATCAGGTTCCAGGCCCATCCGACGCTGCTGGCGTCGAGCGAGGCGCCCGCGAGGATCGCGACCCGCGCCGGCTGCAGCAACTGCCAGTAGTCTCCGCCCAGGTCCGGGCCGTCGGGGACCCTCGCTCCCGCCACCGGCATCACCGTCACCCCGGCCTGTCTCGCCAGGGACTGCAGCGTCTCGGCGGCCGCGGGCGGGTTCTCCTCGGCGCGCAGCAGGAAGCTCCCGCGCGGGAACACCAGCGTCCCCAGGGGCAGGGCCTTCTCGCCGGCGCGCACGGCGCATCCGGCCGATGAGAGCCGCCCCGCCAGCACCAGCGCGGCGTCGGTGCTGCCGTCGAACACCCATCCGTAGGTCGCGGCACCGGCGGCGATGCCCCCCGCCGGCGGCGCGGGTGCGGGGTCGGGCGCGACGCGCGTCCAGCGCAGGCCATCGAGGTCCGGCGCCCACCACGCCTCGAGCCCGGAGGCCAGGAGGGGCGACCAGGCTGTCGCGTCGTAGACGCGCGTCTCCTTCTGGCGCTCGAGGTGCTCGCGTTCCTGCGCGAGCGACGAGTCGGCCATGGGGGTGTGCGGCTCGAGCACCGCCCGCGCCAGCAGTCCGTCGGGCTGGTCGAGCCTGACGCGGTAGGTGCCGGCTGGGAGCCGTGCCTCGCGCACGCCGCCGTCCCAGAGCGACCGCGCGCCGCCCAGCGAACCCGGCGTCCCGAGCCGTTCCACCTCCACGCCGAGCATCGCGAGGCGGGTGGCGAGCCGCTCCGCGCGCGCCGGGTCGGGTTGCGGGACGATGTAGAACGCGCGCGCCCGTCCACGCGTGCCGCGCGCCACCGCCTCGGCGCGGGCATCGCGCCACGCGCGCAGCAGCTCGTGACGGTGGGTCGCGGCGGTGGTCAGGTTGGCCATCGAGCTGGTGTACTGGTGAGCCACCGCGTCCTCGTAACTCGCCACCCGGCCCGAGGGCTTGCGGATCGGCTGGCCGTCGGTGCCGCTCTGCTCGTAGAGGATCCCGACCGCGCCCTGGTACGTGGCGATCGACGAGCCGTACCCCGGATAGATCTCCTCGTTCCACTCGCGCGTGAAGTAGCTCCAGCCGCGACGATCGAAGGCCCGCGCCTGGTCGGCCGCGAAGCGTTCCGACCAGTCTCGCACCTTGCTCGGCAGGTTCGGGTTGAACGGATCGCGCGGCGGGCTGAACAGGTAGGTGCTCTCCAGGCCCATCTCGTGGCTGTCCACCGTCAACTGCGGGCGCCAGGTGCGCAGGATGCCTGCTCGTCCCCGGCTCTCCGGATGGACGAGGGCGAACCAGTCGCGGTTGAGATCGAACAGGTAATGGTTGCCACGGCCCCACGGCCAGAAGCCGGAATGGGACAGGGCGTCGGGGTCCGGGTTGGGCACGCCGCCCTCGTAGGCGGTGGTCATCGCGAGCATGCGCTCACGCCCGTCGGGGTTCTCCATCGGGTCGATGAGCACCACCAGGTTCTCGCGCAACGCCTTCGTGTCGTCGTTCTCCCCCGCCGCCAGTTCGTAGGCCACGCGCAGGGCGGCGTCGGTGCTCGACAGCTCGTCGCCGTGGATGGCGTACGCCAGGTAGGCGACCGCCGGCGTCCGCTCGATCAGCGCGCTCACCTCCGCGGGTGCGATCGCGGGACGCGGGTCGGCGAGCCGGGCGAGGTCGCCGTGGATGGCGTCGAGGCGTGCGAGGTTGGCCTCGGTCGAGACGACGATGACGAACAGGTCGCGTCCCTCGTGGGAGCGCGCGTAGCGCTGGAGGCGGACGTTGGGGCTCGCGGCCGCCAGCGCCTCGGCGTAGCGCACCACCGACTCGTAACGCGCCGGCCTGGCTCCCGGCTCGAAGCCCAGCACCGATGCCGGGGACGGCACGCGCGGATCGTAGCGGCCGTCCGGGCGGAAGGCGTCGGCCTGGACGCTGGGGGCGGACGACGTCGAGACGGTCGCGAGCAGGCAGAAGATCGCAAGCAGCCGGAGCAGGCTCATGGAGGCAACTCCTCTTTCGAACGATTCCGTTCCATCGGTCGGCAGGCGGGAGCATCGAAGCCCGTGCAGCTCGACCAGGCGAAGAGGGACCGGCTCAGACTACACGAGCCGTCGCACCCGTCAATCGCCCCGCCGTTCATCGCGACGTCGAGCGGCTCGAGGCCTCTGCACCTGCGGGCCGGTCGCGCCGCGGGCGCTCATCGCGCGATCTTCATCTTCCCCAGCACGGCAGCGTATCGCGGATCCGAGCACACCTGCGAACTGAAGATCTCCGTGTAGACGTGAAGGAAGGCCATCAACGTGTCCCGGTCCTCGTAGGCCTTCTCGAGCCAGGCGAACGCCTCGTCGTGCCTGCCCAGCGCCGCGGCTAGCCAGGCGATCGAGGTCGCCGATACGTGGCTCGTCTTCCGGGCTTCGATCATCTCCTGGAGGATCCGGGAGGCCCGCCCGGAGTCGCCCTGCTTCAGGCTGACCAGCCCGAGGAGGCCCTCGGTCCAGCCGGGAACGACGGCCAGCTCCCTTCCCCTTTCGAGCGCCCGGGTCGCCTCGCCGAAGAGGCCCTTCGTGATGTAGGCCACTCCCGCGTGAAAGAAGGCCAGGCCGAGCCGCGGATCGATCTCCACGGCCCTGGCGAACTCGGCCAGGGCTTCTTCCGGTCTCCCGGCAGCCGCCCGGAGCCCGACCGACCATGCGTGGAGGAGTGGCTTGAGCGGGTCCAGCGACAGGGCCCTGTCGATGTCGCGGATGGCGTCGTCGAGCCGCCGCTGGGTCAGGCGCAGCCAGGCCCGCGTGCCGTACGCCGTGGCGTTCCCGGGATTGAGGGCGAGGGCGCGCTCCATGCTGCGCTCGGCCTCGTTCCAGTCCCACTCGAACCAGAATGCCAGGATGGCGCAGCCCAGGTGTGCTTCGGCGAGGTCCGGGTCGATTTCGAGTGCGCGCCTCAGGGAGGCCTTCGCCCTGGGCAGCATCTGGGCCGGAGGCGCCAGATTCAGGATGCCCTGGTTCGCGTGGACGGTGCCGATGCCCGCATGGGCGAGCGCGAAGTCCGGATCCTTCGCAGTGGCGTCCCGGAAGAACCTCAATGCCCTGGCGAAGGACTCGGGGTCGGGCCGGTAGAGGAAATGGAGTCCCTTGAGGTAGAGATCATAGGCTTCGTGGTCTGCCGTGGAGCGCTTCCGCAGGGCCGCCTCTTCCCCGGCCAGCAGCTCGCCCTTGAGCTTCGCGACCAGCGCCACGGAGATCTCGTCCTGGATGGCGAAGACGTCGACCAGCTCGCGGTCGAAGCGCTCCGACCAGAGGTGGAAGCCGTCCGCGACGCTGATGAGCTGGGCCGTGATGCGAAGCCGGTTGCCGGAGGTTCGCACGCTGCCTTCGAGCACGGTATCGACGCTGAGCCTGGCGCCGATCTCCCGCACATCCAGTTTCGCGCCCTTGAAGGCGAACGCCGAGGTCCGTGCGACCACCCGCAGGTTCCGGACACGCACCAGGGCATTGATCAACTCCTCGGCGAGCCCGTCGGCGAGGTGCTCCTGATCCTTCGCCGGGCTCATGTCGATGAAGGGCAGGACCGCCACCGAGGGCGGCCCCCTTCGAACCGGCGCGGAGTCCGCCGCAGGGCCTGGCGAGTGAGCGCTCGCCAGCTCACTCGCCAGGCGGGCGGCCTCCGCGAATTCGGCGCCGGTCGCGTACCGGTCCGCCGGGGTCCTGGCCAGCGCCTTCAAGATCACCTGCTCCACCCTGCCTGGCACGGAAGGCCTCAGCGATGTCACGCGGGGCGGCGCGGCGTTCAGGTGCTGGAAGAGGATGCTCTCGGCCGTGGGGCCGGTAAAGGGCGCCTGCCCCGCCAGCATCTCGTAGAGGACGCAGCCCAGCGCGTAGACATCGCTGCGCGCGTCCGCGGCCCCGCCCGCGACCTGTTCGGGACTCATGTACGAGGGGGTACCCACGGTCACGCCCGTGCGCGTCAGCCGCTCATCGCCGACTGCCGCGAGCGCACGCGCCACACCGAAGTCGGCCACCATGGCGTGCTGCTCGTCGAGCAGGATGTTCCCGGGCTTGATGTCCCGGTGGACGATGCCGCGCCGGTGGGCGTAGTCCAGCGCGTCGGCCACCTCCCGCGCGATCCGCAGCGCGTCCTCCAGCGGCAATTGCCGCTCGCGGGCCAGCCGGTCGCGCAGCGACTCGCCCTTGACATAGGGCATGACGTAGTAGAGCAGGCCATCCGCGACTCCGGAGTCGTGCAGGGGAAGGATGTGCGGATGGGTGAGCCGGGCGACGGTCTCGATCTCACCCAGGAAGCGCTCGGAACCGATGGCGGCTGCGACGTCGGGCTCGAGCACCTTGATGGCGACGCGGCGGCGGTGCTTGAGGTCCTCGGCGAGGAACACCGTGGCCATGCCGCCGCGGCCGAGCGTGCGCTCGACCCGGTAGCGATCGGAGAGGGCGTCCTGCAGGCGCTGCGACAGCTCGGGCAAGGGGTGGCCTCCGGGTGGCTGCCGTCAACATACCACCACGCCAGGCGATCTTCGACGCAGGCCGGCTGCCGTTCACCATCGCGTGGCTCCGGGGCCGGAGTCCGCCGCAGCCACGGCGACGGACGGGCCTTCCATCGTCCGAGCCGCGGCGGCTTCCGGGGTGAACGTCGCGGCGGCCACGGGCATCGCGGACACGGGCAGGGCGATCAGCACCGGCCCGGTAGCGGATCCCGGATTCACCGCACGGCCTGGTCGATGGCGTAGCCGGCGATCAGAGTCACCATCGTGCCCTTGGGATTGGTCGAGACAGCGAGGTTGAGCGGGATGCACGCGGCGCCATAGTTGATCGACTTGCCTGCGGCGATGACGAGCCCCGAGTTGACGCCGGTCGCGCTGACGGCGGTGAAGCTCGGCCCCATGCCGAACTCGAACCATGACGGGGTCCGCACCCCCATGACCAGTGTGAGGCTCGGGACGAGCTTCCCGTATTCGACGCCACCGAAGAGGGGGATCGCTTCGGTCACGAGCTGCGGTCCGCCCCCGAACGGCACGACCCGGCGCTCGAACTGCCAGCCGAACTGACTCACGACGCTTCCCAGCCCGTGGTCCTTCAACCGGCGCGAGATCGACCCGTCGCCCGGAGCCATCATGAGACCCATGCGCGGCCCGCTCCAACTGCTCCGCTGAAGCTGCGACGACTGCGCGTTTGCCCCCGGCTCGGCGAGGACGGTCTGGCCGCCAGGCTGCGAGCCCTGGCTCTGCGCCGACGCCGGCGCCGGTTGGGCGCCGATCACCAGCGCCATTCCGAGCATCACATTCCACATCCACGAGGTCTTCATGGTAGCCCCCTCCTTGATCGAGGCGCGACTCACCTGCGCGGGCTCGGCGCGCAGCTCGCGCCGCTCCGCAGGCATCGACACGATGCAGGGGCACTGCAAGCGAGGTGCCGCGAACGGACGGGGCCCGGCAGTGCCGGCCACGAAGCGGCAGCCCGCAGCGCAGCAGGAGGATGCGGGGACGCGTGAAGGAAGCGTCGGCGTCTCCGGTGTACGGCGGCGCCGGTGCTGGAGCGGCCGGGGCTTCATGGGCGTGGAGTCCGCTCCAGGCCCGTGGAGCATGGCCCGGAATCCCGGAGGGCCGATGCCGCCGCTCAGTGGACCCGGTAGTTGACCTCGAGCAGGACCTTCGCGAAGCCGGTCGTCTTCAGGAGGTCGTTCTGCAGCCCGCTGCCCATGCTCCGGTCGTAGACGCGCGTGCCGCCGGACACGCTGCTGCCCACGGTCAGACACGGGGTCAGCTGGAAGGCGATGCCAAGGCCGGCGAAGTATGAGAAGTAGAAGATGCCATCATAGCCGACCGTCCTCGGTGCGCCGTCCTCGATGAAGGTGACAGGCTTCGAGTAGTCCCAGAACATCGTTCCCGCGCCGATGCCCACCAGCGGATAGACACGGATGTGGGCCTTGTCGTTCGACGGATCGTAGCGCGCCGTGACGTCGAGCCCGATCTCCTCCGCCTCGGCGTCCATGAACGCCCTGCCAGGAGCGCTGTCCGGGAGGAACGCGACGCCGTCGAACGTGAGCGTCCCGTCGACTCGGATCCGCGGCCGCGGGTAGCCGCCGAGGACGAGACCGACGGTCCCGAACCCGTCGTCCCCCCCGTTGCCCAGCGGCCCAGCGCCGAAGACCATGCCTGCGTAGAGGCGGCGGGGCGGCGGCGCCGCGCGGCGCGCTGCCGGAACGGCCGGCCTGTCGCCCACGCCGTCGCCGGGCGCGATGCCGGGCGCGGAGCCGCCTTCGCGCCCCTCCCCCGGCACGGTCACGGCCCAGGCCGATGTGGGAGAAGAGAGACCCCTGATTCCCTGGTAATCGGATCACCGGGCAGAAAAATGCACCTTGCCGGCCGCAGCCAGAGCGGCTAAGAAGAGGCGAGCGACCAACTCAACTCTTCACCAGCGAGGTGCACGGATGAACCTACGCGCGGGACGCCTGCCGTTTCAAGTCCAGATCGTCGATTCCCCGGCCACGGTGACCGCCCATGCCGGCTTGCCGCTGGTGATCGAGGGGTTCCGGGCCCTCGGTTTGGCCACGGCGGTCCGGGAGCAGGTGCACTTCAAACAGCGGCTCCGTGGCTACCCCGAGGCGATGTGCGTGGAGACGCTGGTGGCGTTGCTGGCGGCCGGCGGCGAGTGCGTCGACGACGTGCGGATCCTGCACGCCGATGCGGGGCTGCTGCGGTTGTGGGGCTGCACCGCATTGCCGGCGGCGGAGACGCTGCGGGCGTTCCTGGGCCGGTTCCACGATGACGCGGGTGAACGGGCCCGCGTGCCCCACACGGCGTACATCCCGGCCGACTCGGCGGGACTCAAGGGTCTGGCCGCGGTCCACGAGCAACTGCTGCGCGCGCTGCAAGCGCGGGTGAAGCAGACCCACGCGACCCTGGATGTGGACGCGACGGTGATCCCCTCCGACAAGCGCACGGCGTTGCCCCTGTACGAGGGCGGCACGGGCTACCAGCCGTTGCAGGTGTGCTGGGCTGAACAAGGGGTGTGGGTGCAGAGCCAGTTCCGCGACGGCAACGTGCCGGCGCAGAGCGGGGTGCTGGAGATCGTGCAGCAGAGCATGGCCCGGCTGCGGGGGTTGGGGGTGACCCAGTTCGCGGTGCGCAGCGACTCGGCTGGCTACCAGCACGCGCTGCTGGACCCGTTACGGACCGCGAACATCCCGTTCGCGATCAGTGCGGACCTGAGCCCGGAGATTCGGGCGAAGATCCAGGCCCTGCCCGAGGCGGCCTGGCGGCCGTTCCGGCAGTGGAAGGGCGCCGAACTGGTGCATCTCGACCGTGAGTGGGCCGAGGTCGAGTTCATCCCCACCGAGGCGAGCACGAAGAAGACCTTGCAGCCCGATCGGTATCTGGTGATCCGGGCCCGGCCGCGGCAGCGCGAGTTGTTCGCCGATGGCGCCAGCGTCCACTACTACGCCACCGTCACCAACCGCTGGGACTGGGACGGCGAGCGGCTGTTGCGCTGGTCACATGAACGCTGCGGCACGGTCGAGCCCGCCCACGACGTGCTCAAGAACGAACTCGGCGGCGGGGTGCTGCCGAGCTATCGGTTCGGCGTCAATGCCGCCTGGTGGCAGTTGGTCGTGCTCACCCACAACCTGCTGGTGGCGCTCAAGTCCCTGGCGCTGCCCGACGACTGTCAGTCGCTGCGGCCGCGCCGGCTCAGGTTCCTGCTGTTCTCCATGGCCGGACGACTGATTCGCCACGGACGTCGGCTCATCCTGTGCCTGGCCCAGGATCATCCCGGAACCGCGTTGCTGCTGGGGGCCCGTCAGCGCCTGTTCGCGCCGACCGGCTGATTCCCACCCTCGCCCCGCGCCTCGCAGAACCCCATGGGGCAAAACTGTCCCGCGCAGTCTCGCGCACGGTCAAACCCGCCACTGCGCTGAACCAGGACGCGACCAGGTCCCCTGGCGAACCGCCCACGAGTCAAGAGCAACCCTCGGGAGACCGCTTCACCGGATCGGCCGGAGCGCTCAGGGACTTATCGACGGAATAGGGT
>JANXPZ010000156.1 GCA_025357055.1 Candidatus Eiseniibacteriota bacterium
TCCGCGTTGGTGATGCTGCCCTGCTCGGCTGCCCGGACCAGGCCGGGCCGGGGTGCTTCCTTCTGGCTCATCGTGAGGTATCCCATGGGGAGGACACTTTCACGTTGCAGTTAGGGCGGACAGAATCATGTAGCAGCCACACGGGAGGGGCCGACCCTTGCAACCCGGGACAAGTCGCGACACAATCACCCGGCTCCTGGTTCATCCGTCCCCCCCCGCTCCCTTCACAGGAAGGAAGGCGTTCGGATGAACCGTGGCACCTCTCCTCGTCGACTCAGCCAAAGACTTCACGGAGAATGGCGAGGCGCCAGATCATCGTGCGGCATGCCCAAGGCAGCGCTGTCCCGGGATGGATCTCCATGCTCACTGTCGTGTCTCTCAGATTCGGGATCCTCTTCATCGTGGCGGGAATCCTGCGCTGCGCTGTCGGGAGCCCCCTCCCGACAGTGAAGAACCGTTCCCGGGTTCTTGATCGAGCAGACGACCGGGCGCAGCCCAGATGAGTGATCGCCTCACGCGTGCGTCCGGGCGATTGCGCGTCAGGCTGCTCGCCGCATTCGATGCGCGCTTTGCCCGGTTCCTGATGGTCGGCCTGTCGAACTCCTTCGTGAGCTTCTGTGTCTTCCAGGGACTCCTCCGCCTGCCCCACGAGGCGTCCCTGCCCGTCTCGCTCTGCCAGCTCATCAGCTACGGTGCGGGCGTCGCCTGGAGCTTCTTCTGGAACGGCCGATTCACGTTCCGCAGCCGCGCTCCGGTCGTGAAGCAGGGACTCCGCTTCGTCGTCGTCCAGCTCTTCATGGCTGGCGCCAGCGCCGCGGGCGTCGCGCTGTTCGTCGACATCCTGGGCTGGGCGCCGACGTTGTCCTGGTTCATCATCATGGCCCCGGTCACCATCGCGAACTTTCTGCTCTCCAGGTATTGGGTCTTCCACTCACCGCCTTCGACCCGGTGAATCGACCTTGGAAGCGAGCTGACGAACGCCTGCACCGTCGTCATCTGACTGGAGATCGTCGTCCGGGCTGTTTGGAGGCTCTCAAGGAATGAATCACCCTCAGCAGCAAGCGCGACCCGTCCCGTGGTGGCGGCAGCGGATGGTCTGGGCGGCCTTCGTCAGTGCATTGATCCTTCGGCTGGTGCTGGGCTTCACGGTGGGTCATCCGTTCACCGACGGCCTGGAAACGGGATACCTGCAGGGCGCGCTGTCGATGGCGTCCGGCCGGGGAATGCTGCAGGAGACGCAGGACGCCGTGGGAGGGCAGCGCCCCGACGTGGCCGCCAGGGAGCGCCAGGCCGCGGGGGGGCGGATCGACGCCGGGCACCCGTATCCGGTGTCCACCCGGGGCTTCGTGCCGGGAACCCTGCACCCCCCCGGCTATTCCCTCCTGCTGTGGGGCTACTACGCGATCGGCAACTTCGACGGGATGGTGAGGTTGATGCGCATCACCTCGGCCCTCCTGGATGCCTCCGTCTGCCTGCTCCTGTTCGTCTTCGTGCGCAACGTCCTGGGAGCCGCCCCCGGCCTGGTGGCCGCGTGGCTGTGGGTCCTTCTCCCCTCACCGCTGCTGCTGTCGCTGACCTTCAAGCCCGATGCGTTCGTGTGTTTCTTTTCGGCCCTGGTGCTGTGCCTGGCGAGCCATACGAGGCTGGGCCGGCCGTGGGCGTGGGCTGCGACCGGCGTCGCCGTGGGCGTGGCGTTCTACTTCCGGCCGGAGTTCCTGGCCTGGCCGGCCGTGCTGTTCCTGTGCGCCTGGATCGACTCGGGCAGGCTGTGGCGATCGATCGCGGGCGCGGCCGTGATGGGGACCGCCATGCTCGTGCTGCTGTCGCCGTGGGTGCTGTGGACGTACCACGCGGTGGGCCGGCCGATCTTCAGCACGTCCAGCGCGGGCGGCAGCATGTACGAGGCGTTGGGCGAGGACCCCGCCAACCCCTGGGGCGTGACGCTGAATGATGGCTGGGTGGAACACGATGCCCGCGACCGCGGGTTCGCCACGGCCTGGTCACCGGAGGCCGACGGCTTCTACCGCAGGCTGTACTGGCAGTGCGTGCGCGAGCATCCGGGCTTCTGGGCACGGACCCTCTTCATCAAGCGCATGCCCATGGCCATGGTTCCGCGGTACGAGTTACCCTCCGGGGACGAACGCTTCTTCAGTGACTACCGACGGCGCGAGGGCCTGACGCCCCTGGGCGTGGTGCTGAAGCACCCCGGCATGGTGCTGGAGCACAAGGGGCCGGCCGTGCTGCTGGTGGCGCTGTCGGCGCTGCTGGTGGCGGCCATGCTGGCTGCGGCCGTGATCAGGCGCCGGCAGTGGCGCCAGATGATGTGGCTGCTGCTGCCCTGGCTGTTCGTCATCGCGGTCATGTCCCTGGTCAAGCAGGTCGAGGCGCGAAACGTCGCCGGGATGCGGGTCGTGCAGGCGGCGGCCGCCGGCGTCGTCATCGAGCACTTCATCTCGCGCCGGCAGCGCAGGAGCGGGGCGCGGGCGATCCGGGTCCCGTCCACGGCAGCGCAGGAGGCGTAGGAGCCCCATCATGGCAGAATCGATCGTGCGGTCGCTGACGGTGTTCTTCCCGTTCTACAACGAAGAGGCGAACATAGAGGGCGTCACCCGCGTCGCCGTCGAGACGCTCGAGCGGCTCGGCCTCGACTGGGAGATCATCCTGGTCGACGATGGCAGTCGCGACCGCACGGGCGAGCTGGCCGACCGCCTGGCGGCCGCGGATCCTCGGATCCGCGCCATCCACCACGATCCCAACCGCGGTTACGGCGGGGCGTTGCAGAGCGGCTTCCGCAACGCGACGAAGGAATGGATCTTCTACACCGACGGTGACGGCCAGTTCGACATCCGCCAGATCGAGCTGTTGCTGCCCCTGGCCGGCCGGTACGACATCGTCAATGGCTATCGCCTCAACCGGCAGGACAACCTGGTCCGCCGCGTGAACGCCTTCTGCTGGGGCACGCTGGTGAAGTTCCTCCTGAAGTTCCAGGCGAGGGACGTGGATTCGGCCTTCAAGCTCTACCGGGCCGAGATCTTCGGGCACATCGACATGAAGTCCAACGGGGCCCTGATCGATGCGGAGATCCTGGCCAGGGCCCATCGCGCCGGCTACACGATCGGCCACGTCGGCGTGCGGCACCTGCAGCGAGTGGCCGGGCAGCAGACGGGCGCCAGGCTCAGCGTGATCCTGCTGGCGTTCGAGGAGCTGCTCCGGCTGCGGAAGAGCATCCTGGCGACGCCCAGGGCGCAGCGGCAGGCCGGGCAGGGAGCGACGAAGCAGCCGTAGACGTCCGACAGGCTGCGCAGCGCCTGGAACGCGTCGAAGGCGTCACCGCGCTCACAGGGGCGGGTCGTGCACCTTCAGGCCGCGCGCGAGGTGACGGCGGCGCAGCCACTCACGCGCGGCGGCGACTTCGCGCGAATCGATCTCCCGGCCCGCGTTGTCCCAGTGCAGCGTGACGTCTGCGCCGGAGCGGCGCAGCTGGTAGGTGAGCCCCTCCAGCCGCTCGGGCGCCACGCTCTCGTCCGCGCGTCCCGCGGCGACGAAGACCGTCACGCCGTGCAGGCGCGGCCTGCGCTCCGGCTCGAGCGGCAGCGCCGGGCGGAACAGCACAGCCCCGGCGAGCAGCCCGGGCTCGAGCAGCAGCAGGCTCGCCGCCATGTCCGCGCCGCTCCCATAGCCCACCGCCACGACGCGCTGGAGATCGAAGCGATGGGCCACCGCGGCCGTCCGCACCCAGTCGGCCAGCTCGTAGGTGCGCGCGTGCAGCTCGTCGAGGTCGAGAGCGCCGGCGACGGAGCTCTGCAGGAGGCTCGGGCCCGCGCCCACGAGGTCCTCCCCGCGCGGCGCGAGCATTCCAGCGCCATCGTCCAGGGTGGGGCCCAGGTGGAGCAGTTCGTGCTCGTCACCCCCCGTGCCGTGCAGCATCAGGAAGGTGACCGCGTCGCCGCCGCGCGGGGCGGGCAGGTACTGGTGGACGAACTTGTCGAGTGAGACGGCCATCGCCAGGAACCCTCCGGTGTGCGGAACCGGACGCGAACGTACTCCCGGCCACCCCGGCTGGCCAACGGCACGACGTCCCGGCCCGGCTTGACCCGGAGCCGTTACGGCCGATACTGGCGGGGAGAGTCCGGGTGTCGGTCGGTCCCAAGGAACCTACTGGAGGTCGCATGCGTTCATCGTCTCGGCGTGGCACCGGCGCCACACGCCACGTGGTCACCGGCCATCTGGCGTCCATCGCGGGGCTCGCCCTGGCCCTGACACTGACCCTTCTCCTGCCGGTCGCGCAGGCCCGCGCGGACACGGAGCGGATCCGCCTGGTGCTCGGTTTCGCGCGCTCGGTGAGCCGCTTCCACTCGGTCGAGGCCGACTCGCTCGGGCTCTCCTACGGCCTCACCAATTCACCCGAGGTGGGCATCGACTTCCGCGTCCTCGACCTGCCGATGCCGAAGGCCCCGCGCCCCGCGCTGCACGTGACGGCGGGAGCGCTCACCGACGAGCGCACGCTCGGGCCGTTCCAGGCGGGGCAGCCGCTCATCCGGCAACCGGTCATCGTGCTGCGCTCCGGCGTGCACCTGCTGCTGCCACTCGAGCTGGTGCGCCCCAACGCCGGCGTGGCGTTCCGGGTCGGCTGGAGCGGCGCCTACGTGCTCGGGCGCACGGGGGGGGCGGAATTCATCACCATCACGAAGGCCCGTTTCGGCTTCGAGCGGACCGCGGGCTGGTTCGAGGGCTCCTGCGTCGAGGTGGGCATGGGGCGCGACGAGACCTTCGGCCGCGAGTTCGCCGGGAAACGCTGGGACGTGCACGTCGCCCTCCAGGGGCGGCTCCTCCCGCCACCCGTCCGCTTCGCGCCGGCGAAGGCCGGGAAGACGGTGGCCCCGCCCGACGAGACGCGCCGCATGCTCTGGGCGTTCGTGGACATGGACGTCGATACGGACGGCGGCCCGGGGCCCGACGGCCTGCAACTGCGCTTCGGGCTCTCCACGGACGTCGCGGGCATCCTGCAGACCGCCTTCGGCGCGCCGGCGCACTGACCGCGCGCGCCCGACGCCGCGACCGCCCCGCAACGGAGAGGGCCCGGGTGTCGTGGACACCCGGGCCCTGGCTGATCCCGGCCTAGAACGGCTTCCGGGCGAAGCCGTCGTACTCGTCGCCGCGGGGATCCATCGGATTGCCGCTCACGTCCGTGCCGGAGAACTTGAACACCCAGTGCTGGGGATCGATGAGCCCGTCCCCGGCGGCGTTCTGGGTGATGCGGAAGTACACGGTCGCCTCCCGGCTGTCCGGATCGTAGCGCACGGCCAGGGGGATGGGCATGATCCCGACCTCGCGGTCGTAGTTCAGCGTGACCCCGTTGTTGTAGACGCCCCCCATGCCGCCCGTGGCCTGGCTGATGGACCAGTTCATGGCGCTCTGCACCGAGGCCAGATCCATGGCCTGGTTGAACCGGAACACCATCGAGAACATCCCCGACGCTCCCGGGGTCGACAGCGCGGGATCCTGCAGGGAGACGAACGCCCCCGAGATCAGGAACGGGTTGAAGGTGGACTTGGCGGTGTCCGCGTACTGGATCCTCGGCGTGAACATGACCGCCTCGATCTCGGCGGCCCGGACCCAGCTCTCGTTGGTGTCCATGTTCCAGAGCGTGGTGACCTGCTCGGTCGCCTGTTCCTCCAGGCCGAGGCCGAGGTAGGAATACGCCAGTTCGGCGTTGGCGTCCGTGCTCCCGGGCTGCAGATCGAGGGCGCGTTCGAACTTGCTCACGGCGTCCGAGTAGCGCGCCTGCTTGTTGTAGACCAGTCCCAGGTTGTAGTAGCTGCTCGGGTCCAGGGGCGACATCGAACCGACCTTCTGGAACTGCGTCTCGGCCTCGGCGTAGCGTTCCATCAGGAGGTAGAGGGAGCCCAGCGAGCTGTGCGGCGCCACCGCCGAACCATCCAGCTTGATCACTTCCTTGTACTGCACCTCCGCCTCGCCGTACCGCTGCGCCCCGACCAGAGCGCCCGCCAGGTAGGTGCGCGCGTCCGCGGAAGTGGGGTCGACCTTGACCGCCTTCTGGAACGCGGCGATGGCGTCCGCGGACTGGCCGATCAGCGAGTACGTGCGGCCCATGATGATGTAGGCGTCGATCGACTCCGGGTTCAGGCCCGCGGCGCGCTTGAATTCCTTGATGGCGGCGTCGTAGCGTTGCTCCTGGAGCAGGCTGGCCCCGCGATTGAGCGCACTGGTGGACAGCGAAGTTCGTTGATCCAGGGTCGTGGCGAGGGCGGAGAAGATGCCCTCCAGAGCCACCGGGGACGTGTCCATCGTGAGAATGACCTTTCTTCAAGGGCGGCCGTCAGGCGCCGCGCAGGTCGCCTCGGCGCCAGGGTCAGCCGGAGGTGATCCCACCTCCGGGGCGAGGGCTTGGGGAGCCCTCGACTGACAGAGTCGGCACGAGGGAGGAAAAGTTGAGCCCCGATCCGCAGCAGCGGGCCCCGGACCGGGCACCACGCGCCCGCTCCCGGCGCAGGCGACGGGGAAGACCGGACGGTACAACCCCGCCAGCCGGGCCCCGGCCGGCGGTTGTCGGGCGTGGGCGCAGCGACTACTCTGCGCACCGTGAGCGGGACACGGACGTCACTCGCCGCCTTATTCCTGGCCCTTGCCCTGCCGCTGGCGGGGTGTCTGCTCTGGATGCTGCACGCCGATGCGTGGGGCCTGGGCGGGCGTTCGCCGGTGCTCAACTACGATTCGGCACAATACGCGCTTGCGGCACGCGAGCTCGCCGTGCACGGCCGGCTCGCCACCACCTTCGCCCTGCCGCTCGAGCTCACCCGCCACGCCGCGCCCCCCTGGCCTCTGGCCGTCGTCCAGCCCGGCCTCGTGCTGGCCGAGGCGGCGCTGTTTCGCCTGACACCGGAGGCGATCCGGCTGGGCGGCATGACCCTCGTCCAGCTCTCGCGACCCGACCAGCGCGAGTGGCTCGCGGTCGTCCTGCCCTTCTGCTCCTTCATCCTGATCGGGCTCCTGCTGGCGGTCATCGCCTCGCGCCTGCTGTTCCGGCACGCGCCACGACTGCCCGAGGGTCGGCGCCTCGTGGCGGCGCTCACCGTGGGGCTCGCCTTCTACCTCGATCCCGAGGCGCAGCACTTCGCGGCCGGGGGCTTCACCGAGCTGCCCTTCACGCTCGGCCTCCTGCTCGCGCTGGCGGCCCTGGCGCTCGGTCAGGCGCCGCGCCGCCCGCTGCTCTTCGGGCTCCTCCTGGGCGTGACGGGAACGCTGCGCGCGAACATGCTGTGGCTCGCGCCCGTGCTGGCGCTGGGCGCGATGCTGCTCGCCCCGCGCGGTCGCCGCCTGCGCGCGCTCGCACTCGTGCTGCTCGGCTACGCCCTGCCGCTCGCCCCGTGGTGGTTCTACAAGTGGCGCGAATTCGGCTCGCCCGCCTGGGATCTGACGCGGTTCGTGGTGTGGGACGGCGTGCAGGGCCGCTCCTGGTTCTCGCTCTATCACCTGCCGGAGATGCCGGTGCTGCCGGCAGGCCTCGAGGCCGCGCGACTCCTCGCGGCCAAGGCCGCAGCGAACCTCCCGCGGCTGCTGCTCGACGTCTTCACCGGACCGCGCGCCCTGTGGCTGGGCGCGATCGTCATGTGGGTCGTGACGGCGTGGCCGTGGCGGGGCTCCGGGCAGGGCGAGCGGGGAGCCTCCGATCTCCGTCCGCCCGTGGTGGCGGCGATCGTCGTGCTCGTCGCCTTCGCGCTCGGCGTGCTCAGCGCGGCGGTGAGCATCCCGTGGCTCCGGTTCGTCTTCCCCGCGCGCGTGCTGCTCGAAGCGACGGGGCTCCTGGCGCTGTGGGCCCTGCTCTCGCGGACCGCGGATCTCGCGACCCAGCTGCCGCTGCGCCGGGCGCTCTACATCGTGGCCGGCCTGCTGGCGCTGGGCTGGGGCTCGTTGCAGACGGTGCGCGGCAACGCCGAGGCGCGCGTCGCCTCGGCCGAGCGTGGCGTGCCGAGGGTGCTCAGCCTGCTCCAGATCGCGGTGCTGATGAACCGGGAGATCCCGGCGGACGAGGTGGTGATGAGCAACCTCGGCCCCATGCTGGCCTGGCATGCGAGACGGCCGGTGCTCCACCTGGCGCTCTCGCCCGCGGACCTCGAGGGCTGCAGACGACGGCTCGAGTTCCGCCACGTGCTGCTCGTTTTCCGCGATCCCGCGAAGGCCTGGCCCGGGTGGCAGGAGGCCGTGGCCGCTCCGGCCGAGGCTCCGAACCGGCCCGAGTGGAACGTTCGACGCGTCCGCGAATGGCGCACGGCGGACGGGTTCAGCGTGATCTGGCTCGAACTGAAGCCTCCCCTGGCGCGGTTGGCGGCGGCGCGCTAGCGGCCGCGTGAACGCGGGCGCTCAGCCCCGCGGCGGGTCGCCATCCTTCGCGCGCGCGCCTCCCAGCTCGAGGCGCCGATCGCCCCCGTCCGCCACGTCGACCGTCACGCGCCAGGCCCTCTGCGCAGGCACGCACATCGCCTGATCGCCCGCGGTGCAGTAGGCGAACGAGAGGTCCACGTGCCAGGCGCCCGGTTCCACCGCCGCAGGCGGCAGCGTGAACTCCGCCGGGAACACTGCCACCGTGCGCGTCGCCTGGAAGAGCGTGCGCCCGTGCGCCCGCACCCGCAGCGTGAGCGGCGCCTCCGGATTCGGATGCGCGCCCGCGGGCAGGCCGCCATCCACGGCGAGTGTCACGCCGCCTTCGCGGCACAGCGTCGCGGGCGGCGCCTCCTCGCCCATCGCGGGCTCCAGCTCCGCGCGGGCCGGAGGCTCGAGCCCCTCGATGGCGATCTCGCGCCAGGCGCCGCTCACCAGGTCGGCCCACACGACGCGGTGGTTGTTGGTGTCGGCGACCAGCAGCTCATCCCCGGCGACCGCGAGCCCGCCCGGCTCGGAGAAGCGCGGGCCCCCGTGCCCGTCGTCCGCGCCGGGCCTTCCGTCGCCGAGCCGCGACGTGACCGTGCGCGAGCCCGGCTCCACCAGCTTGACCCGGTGGTTGTACGAGTCGGCGACCAGCACCTTCCCGCTCCAGGCCGCCACCCCGAGCGGGTGCTGCAGTCGCGCCGCGGGATAGGCCCCGTCCACGTCGCCGAAGTCGAAGAGCCCCTCGCCGATCACGGTGAACACCTTCTCCTCGCGCAGGTCGAGCCCGCGCACCGCGCTCACCTCGCTGTCCGCGATCCAGAGCGTGTCCCCCGCGACCGAGAGCCCCGAGGGCTGGGCGAGCGCGGCGCGTTCGGCCGGTCCGTCCTCCAGGTCCTCACGCCCGGTGCCGGCATAGGCGCGTCCGAACGCGTTGCCCAGCTCGAAGCGCCAGACCTGGTGCGTGCCGGCCATCGCCACCAGCAGGCGGCTGCCGTGCACCGCCAGGTCCCACGGCGAATTGATGCCCTGCGCCGGCCCGCGCGCGCCGCCGGCGAAGTCGTTGGTCATGACGCCCGTGCCCGCCCAGGTCGTGACCTCCCAGGTCGCCAGGTCCACCGCGCGGACCAGGTGGTTCTCGGTGTCGGCGACGAAGAGCTTCCCGCGCGCCAGCGCCAGGCCCTGCGGGGCGCGGAACGTGGCGGTCTCGGCCCGTCCGTCCGCGCGCCCCGGCACGCCCGCGCCGATGACGCGCAGGAGGGTCGAGCGCCCGGAGGCGTCGGGCCACGAGGCGACCACGATGCGGTGGTGCGCGGTGTCGGCGACGAACAGGCGCCCGCCATCGCGATCGGCCAGCACCTTGCCCGGGAACGCGAGCCCCGAGGCCGAGCGCACCGCCGCGTCCGGGGTGAGCGCGAGCGGCGGGGCGAGAGCGCCCTGCTGCGCGTACTGCCCGAGCAGCGTCTCGATCGCCTGCTCGAGCTCGGCCCGCTGGCCCTCGCCCCCCACCGTCATCACGATCGCGCCCGCCGGATCCACCAGCACGCGCGTCGGCCAGGAACGCGCCCCGTAGGCGCGCCACAGGCGCATGTCGTCGTCCACCACCACCGGGTGACGGATGCCGTAGCGCTGCACCGCCGCGCGGATGTTCCCACGGTCCGCCTCGTTGTCGAACTTGGCCGAGTGCACACCGATCACCAGGAACGGCCGGCCGGCGAAGCGCGCCTCGAGGTGTTCGAGGTCCGGCAGGATGTGGATGCAGTTGATGCAGCAGTAGGTCCAGAAGTCGAGCAGCACGACCTGGCCCCTGAGTTCGTGCGCGAAGCGCAGCGGCCGGTCGGTGTTGAGCCAGGCGAGGCCCTGGTCGAGTTCGGGAGCGTGGACGGTGGCGCTCAAGGTGATCCTCCGGGTGAGGGCCGGGAGACTACGACGCGGAGGGACGGCGTGCCAGCGGGGCCTGCCGCACGCCTGCAGCGGATCAGCCCCCGCCCGGGCGCTCCTCGCCCTCCAGCTCGGCGGGATACTCGGCCGGCAACTCGCTCAGGCCCTCGACGAAGAGCGGCACGCCGTCGCCCGGGTGCGCCAGCGCCTCGGGCCCGTCGGAGACGCGCAGGATCTCGTAGAGGGTGGTGCGCTGCGCGGGCGTGAAGCCCGCCTCACGGATGAGCGTCTCGATCTCCGGCTGGGTGACCTTGTTCAGGTGCCCGGTCGCGAGGTGGACGTATTCCTCGAAGAGCGTGCCGCCGAAGTCGTCGGCGCCGAAGTGCAGCGCGATCTGCCCGGTCTTCTTGCCCTCGCCGAACCACGACGCCTGGATGTGGTCGAAGTTGTCGAGGTAGAGCCGCGAGGCCGCCAGCACACGCAGGTAGCGGGAGGCGCCGGCGACGTGGGGGACCCTGGCCTCCATCGGGGTGTTGCCGCGCTTGTAGGACCAGGGCACGAACGCGGTGAAACCCTTCGTTTCGTCCTGCAGCCCGCGGATGTGGTCGAAGTGCTCGACGATCTCGGCGTCGGTCTCGACGTGCCCGTACATCATGGTCGCGGTGGAGCGCATGCCCACCCGGTGGGCCTCGCGGTGCACGTCGAGCCAGGTCT
Organism: Candidatus Eiseniibacteriota bacterium; assembly: GCA_025357055.1. Lineage (GTDB taxonomy): Bacteria > Eisenbacteria > RBG-16-71-46 > RBG-16-71-46 > RBG-16-71-46 > JANXPZ01. Next base: position 10,981 of record JANXPZ010000156.1, read on the forward strand.
CGGGCCCGCCCTTCTTCGCCGAGACGCGCTGCCGCACGCGCTTCGCCAGGATCTCGGCGCCGCCGCCGGGGAACGTCGTCTGTCCCGCCGCGTGGAGCGCCTCGAGCACGCCGCGCACGGTGAGCCCCGAGACCGCCGCCATCTGGTGGATCTCGGGCGCCGAGAAGAAGTGCGGCGTGATGTGCGGCCAGCGCCGACGCGACTCGCGCACGATGGCCGGATAGAACTCCCAGGGGATCGCCGGATTGAGTCCGCCCTGGAGCAGCACCGTGGTGGCGCCGATCTGGTCGGCCGCCTCCATCATCCGCATCACGCCCTCGACGTCGTGCGTGTAGGCGCCCGGCGCCTTCGAGCCCGGCTTGCGATAGAACGCGCAGAAGTGGCAATCCACCGTGCAGACGTTGGTGTAGTTGGGGTTCGTGTCGAGCACGTAGGTGACCAGGCGCGGGTCGCTCCGGCGCGAGCGCACCTCGTGGGCGAGCACGCCCAACTCGAGCAGCGGCGCCTCGGTGAGCAGGTGCACGCCCTCGGCGCTCGTCAGCCGCTCGCCGCGCCGGACCTTGTCTTCGATGGTGGACCACACGTGGGGACGACCTCGATTCTCGCGATCCATGGCTCCGGGCGGCCGGCAGGGCACGGAGTCTACACGGCGTCCGCAGGGCCCGTCGAACGCCGCGCCGGCCGCCGGCGTCTGCCGCTGGCGTCTGCACTTTTCTCTGGCATCCCGGCCCGGCGCACACTAGATTCCGCTCTGGCTTCAGGAACCGCGTGCGATGGTCCGGGTCGTTCCCGACCCGTGTCCCGAGGATGTGGCCAGGGATGGTCCGTACCAGGCCGCACGCCCCGTTTCGTACCTCAGGAAGAGGTCTCCCCGATGCGTCGGTTCCATGTCCGCTGGCCAGGCCGTGCCCTCCGTTCCCTGCAGTTCCTCGTCCCCGCCGCGCTCGCACTCCTGCTGGTTCCCGCCCTCGCGCTGGCGGCGGTCAACGGCAAGCTGCAGATCCACCACATCAACGTCGGCCAGGCCGACGGCATCCTGCTGATCTCGCCGCTGGGCGAGACCGCACTGTTCGACGACGGCAACTACCTCGACTGCAGCGGCATCAAGACCTATCTGCAGGGGCAGGGCATCACCAACGTCAAGTATCACTTCACCACGCACTACCACTCGGACCACATCGGCTGCATCGACGACCTGGCAGCCATCGGCATCACCGTGGGCACGGCCGGCTACGACCGCGGCGGCTCCTACTCGAGCGCCACCTACACCGCCTACGTGAACACGCTGGGCGCGAAGCGCATGACCATCGCCAAGAACCAGGTCATCACGCTCGACGCGGGCGCGGCGAACCCGGTGTTGATCAAGTGCGTGGACCTGAATGGCGCGGGCGTGTACTCGGGCACCGACGAGAACTCGCTCAGCACCGTCTACAAGGTGACCTACGGCTCCTTCGACGAGGCGCTCGGCGGCGACCTGCCGTCGGTCGTCGAGGCGGCGGTCGGCGCCGAGATGGGCGACGTCGAGGTCTACAAGGTCCACCACCACGGCTCGGCCACCTCGACCTCCGCCGGCTGGCTCAGCGCCACCACGCCCGAAGTGGGCATCCTCTCGGTGGGGACCGGCAACTCCTACGGGCACCCCACGGCCACCGCGCTCACCAACCTGCACAACGCGGGCGTGAAGACCTACTGGACCCAGACCGGCTCGGGCGTCGCGCCGAACGCCACCTGGGACAAGGTGGGCGGCACCATCATCGTGCAGGCCGATCCCGGCGCCGGCGCGGCCTACACGGTCGCCGGCACCGGCTTCACCGACACCTACTACAACGGTACCGGCGGCACGCCGCCGCCGCTGAGCGACACGAAGGTCGCCTCCGCCGTCACCATGATCAACGGCACCGTCACCGCCGGTTCGGTCGCGAACCTCGCCGCGAACGACGCCAGCCGGATGACCGTGACCTCCGCCAAGTCGGGCAGCACCTACCTGACCAACTGGTACGGCTCGGCGACGCTGGCGTACGCGCCGACCAAGCTGACCGTCACCTACGACGGGAACTACTCGGTCAGCCGCACGCAGACGCTCTCCATCTACAACTTCACCACCGCCGCATGGACCCAGATCAACTCGGGCACGGTCAGCACCAGCGACGTGACCAAGACCTGGACCACGACCACGCCCGCGGCGTACGTCTCCGCCACGAGCGAGGTGCGCCTGCGGGTCGCCGCCAACACCCGCACGTCGAGCTACACCTGCAGGCCCGACTACCTGGCGTTCACCTACGAGTACGCGTCGGGCCTGGTGGCGACGCAGGTCGCCACGGAGTTCT
>JANXPZ010000220.1 GCA_025357055.1 Candidatus Eiseniibacteriota bacterium
TGAAGCAACGCAACGGGAAGCCCCGTCCGCAGGTGACTTGCGAGCGGGGCTCTCTCATGACGACCCCGGGGATCTCGCGCAATTGAGCGCCCGGCCGGCTGCTGTGCCAGCGCCACGTCCGCGCACGTTGTGGCCCCCCGAGGCGCGTGCTAGGGTCCGCCGTCCATGTCTGACACCCCTCGCAGCGACCCGGTCGAACCTGACGAAAGCCAGCGCGAAGCGGCCCTGCGCTCGCTCTCCGTGCTGGGCACGCCGAGCGGCGACTCCTTCCAGTCCGATGCCAACCTGATCGATCTGCTGCGCGCGGCGAGCCGCCACCTGCGCCGCCTGGTGGAGTGCCGGCTGGTGCGCATCTGGGTGGCGCGTCGCGGCGGCGACCGGCTGGTGGCGCGCCTGTTCGACGAGGAGCACGGCGCGGTCGCGGGTGAGTTGCGCTTGGCGCGCGGCGAGGGGCTGGCGGGCTGGGCGATCGCCCAGGAGCGCTCGCTGCGACTCGGTCCCGGGGAACCGCCGCCGGCGGACCTGGTGGGTGTCACCGAGACGTTCCAGTCGGCGCTGGTCATCCCGCTGTTCCGCCGCGGCGACGTCTTCGGCGCCATCGAGTGCCTGGACCGCAAGGGCGGCTCCTTCAGCGACGCGGATTTCGACCACGTCGACGTGGCCGCCGAGCACGTGGCCTTCGCGCTCGACAATGCGTTGCTCTACGAGGAGACGGAACGGCGCGCACTGGAGAAGGAGGTCTTGCTCGAGATCTCCAAGACGCTCTCGGCGCCGCTCGACCTGGACGAGGTCCTGGAGGCCATCTTCCGCTCGCTGCGCCAGGTGGTGCGCTACGCCGCTGCGGCCATCTACCTGGTGAACCGCTCGAGCCAGCGGCTGGAGCTGGTGCGCGAGGCGGGCTACCCGGAGGGCTCGGACGAGGCCTTCCGGCTCTCGGTGGGCGAGGGGATCGTGGGCTGGGTGGCGAAGACCGGCGAGGCGGTGATCGTGCCCGACGTGCGCCGCGACCCGCGCTACGTCAGCGCCCGCGCCGAGACGCGCTCGGAGCTGGCGGCGCCCCTGGTGCTCGAGGGGCGCACTATCGGCGTGTTCAACCTCGAATCGGATCGCGAGGACGCCTTCCACGGCGGGCACCTCGAGATGCTCGCGGTGTTCGCCGCGCAGGCGGCCGTGTCCATCGAGCGCACGCGGCTGACGCGCGAGCTGCTCGACCGCCGCCGGCTCGAGAAGGAACTGGCCATCGCGCGCGAGATCCAGGCCTCGTTCCTGCCCAAGCGCGCGCCGGAGGTGCCGGGGTTCGACCTGGCGGGCGCCACCCAGCCGCACGACGAGGTGGGGGGCGACTACTTCGACTTCATCCGCGTCTCGGACTCGCGGCTCGGCATCGCCATCGCCGACGTCTCGGGCAAGGGCATCCCGGCGGCCCTCATCATGGCGGGCTTCCGCATGAGCCTGCTGGCCGAGATCCGCAACGAGTTCACCATGCGGGCGGTGATGCGCAAGGTGAACTCGCTGCTCCACGAGAGCACGGAGCGCGACAAGTTCGTCACGCTGTTCTACGGTGTGCTGGACTGGAAGAACCGCTCCCTGAGCTTCTCCAACGCGGGCCACAACCCGCCGTTGCTGCTGCGCGCCGACGGCCGCGTGCAGTACCTGCTCGAGGGGGGCGTGGCGCTGGGCGTGCTGCCCGATGCCCGCTACGAGGAGCGCCCGGTGGCGCTCCACCCGGGCGACGTGCTGCTGCTCTACACCGACGGGGTCTCCGAAGCCGAGTTGCCCACCGGCGAGCAGTTCGGCACCGAGCGCCTGGAGCGCTGCCTCAAGCGGCTCGCCGAGGGCACGGCCCAGGAGATCCTCAAGGGCGTGGTGGACGAGGTCACGGCCTACGCGGGCGAGCACGGCGTGAACGACGACCTGACGCTGGTGGTGGTGAAGGTCAGGTCCGGGTAGGGGAGCGGTGTCCGGGGCCGCTGGACGCAGGCCCAGGGCAGCCCCCGGGCCGCCCCTTCATGCACTACTTGAACCTCGGCGGCCTTGATTCCACGGGGCAATCCCGATAGTCTGGCCGGACCTTCTCGAATCCTCCGGCCCGGAGCCTGTCCCGTGCACTTCGACCCGTCCATCTTCCTGATCCTGCCCGTCTTCGTGCTGAGCGTCATCGTGCACGAGGCCGCTCACGGGCTGATGGCCCTGTGGTGCGGCGACGCGACGGCGCGCGAGCACGGACGGCTCACGCTGAACCCGCTGCCGCACGTGGACCTGATGGGCTCGATCGTCCTGCCGGTGCTGCTCTTCCTGTTCCACGCGCCGTTCCTGTTCGGCTGGGCCAAGCCGGTGCCGGTGGACCACGGCCGCTTGCGGGACCCGCGCAACGACTCGGTCAAGGTGGGGCTGGCGGGCCCGGCCGCGAACGGGCTCCTGGCGCTGGCCTTCGCCGCACTCGCGCGGCTCGCCCCGGAAGCGGGGACGGCAGGCTCGTGGACGTCGTTCTTCGCCCCGCTGCGCGAGATGGCGCTGGCGGGCGTGGTGTGGAACTGCGCGCTCGGTCTCTTCAACCTGATCCCGATCCCGCCGCTCGACGGCTCGTGGGTGCTGATGCGCTTCCTCCGGCTCCGGCACGCCCTCGCACTGAACCGCTTCCGCTTCGTGGGGCTCGTGCTCGTCATGTTCCTGTTCTCGTCCCGCTATACGTCGAACCTGCTGTTCTACACGCCGCTGCGTTTCGCGGTCAGCGCCTGCCTCGGGCTCTTCGGAGTGCAGGGCACGGGGGCGGTGTGATGGGCCCGGTGGCGAAGACCGGCCGCATCCTCTCGGGCATGCGCCCGACCGGGCGCATGCACCTGGGCAACTACGTCGGGGCGCTGGAGAACTGGGTGCGCCTGCAGAACGAGGGCTGGCGCAACTATCACATGGTGGCCGACTGGCACATGCTCACGACCGGCTACGAGGACACCTCGCGCCTGCAGGACGACATCTACGACATGGTGCTCGACTGGCTGGGGGCGGGGCTCGACCCGGAGAAGAGCGTCATCTTCATCCAGTCCGAGGTGAAGGAGCACGCCGAGTTGCACCTGCTGCTCTCGATGCTGGTGAGCAAGGCCCGGCTCGAGCGCATCCCCACGCTGAAGGAGCAGATCCGCGACCTGAACCTGGACGAGCAGACCATCTCCTACGGGCACCTGGGCTACTCGGTGCTGCAGGCGGCGGACATCCTGCTCTACAAGCCGACCCACGTGCCCGTGGGCGACGACCAGGTGCCGCACGTCGAGCTGACGCGCGAACTGGCGCGGCGCTTCAACTTCGTCTACTGCCAGGATCGTCCGCCGGTGTTCGTGGAGCCGGAGGCGGCGCTCACCGCCTTCGCGCGCCTGCGCGGCCTCGACGGCAACCGCATGAGCAAGTCGGTCGGCAACACGATCCTGCTCACCGACACGCCCGAGGAGATCGTGCGCAAGGTCCGCCAGGCGTACACCGACCCGAAGAAGGCCCGTGCCACGGACCCGGGCCGTCCCGAGGCCGATCTCACGGAACTGGACGCCGAGGGACGGCCGGTGCACCCGGGCTGCGTGGTGTACGAGTACCATCGCAAGTTCAATCCGGAGGGCGCGGCCGACATCGCGGCGCGCTGCCGCGCGGGCACGCTCCCCTGCGTGCCGGACAAGAAGGACCTGGGACAGCGCCTCAGCGATGCGCTGGCGCCGATCCGCGAGCGCCGCGAGCGCTACGCCGCGGATCCGGACCGGGTGCGGGACATCGTGGCGGAGGGGAACCGCCGCGCGCGCGAGGTGGCCGCGGCCACGCTCGCCGAGGTGCGCGAGGCGATGCGGCTCAAGGTCCCGTGGCTGGAGGGCCGGTGAGCCGCCGCGAGCGCAGGGGACCCGACGGGCCGGAGGCGCCCACCGTGCTGGCGGAGCCGGTGGCGGATGCCGCCCCGGCGCTCCCGCTCGTGGCGGCCGGGCCCGCGCCCGGCGACGCGCAGGCGGGCGCCGACCCCGCGGCGGCGCGCGTCCGGCAGACGGTCACCATCAAGCTCGCCCGCTTCGAGGGGCCGCTCGACCTGCTGCTCCACCTCATCAAGCGCGACGAGATCGACATCTACGACATCCCGATCGCGCACATCACCCAGCAGTACCTGGGCTACCTGGAGCTCATGCGCATCCTCGACCTCGAGGTGGCGGGGGACTTCCTGGTGATGGCCGCCACGCTCATGCGCATCAAGGTCAAGATGCTGCTGCCGCTGCCCGGGGTGGGGGGCGAGGACGAGGACGAGGGCGATCCGCGCGAGGAACTGGTCCAGCGGCTGATCGAGTACCGCCAGTTCAAGGAGGCGGCCGGGACGCTCAAGGAGCGCGAGGCCGAGCGCCGGCTGCTGCACGAGCGCGGCATGGTCCCGGGCGACGACGAGATGGGGCCGCTGCCGCTCGCCACCGCCACGCTCTTCGACCTGATCGACGCCCTCAACCGGGTCATGTCCCGGTTGCCCGAGCCGGCGGTCTACGAGGTCCAGGGCGACGTCTACGACGTCGAGGACAAGATGCAGCTGATCGCGAGCCTGGCCGCCGAGCGGGGCACGATGACCTTCGAGTCTCTGCTCGTGGGCTGCCGGGTGCGGATCGAGATGATCGTCATCTTCATCGCCCTGCTCGAACTCATCAAACTCGGCCGGATCTCGATCGTCCAGACCGAGGGATTCGGCGAGATCCAGATCGTCTACCGGCCACCGGAAGGAAGTGATGCCCATGCCGCCCGTGAAGCTCCAGTCCGCGATTGAGGCGCTGCTGTTCTCGTCCGACCAGCCGCTGCCACTCACCCTGCTCTGCGAAGCCCTCGAGACCGGTCCGGACGAGGTCGGCGAAGCGCTGCGCCACCTGGGGGAGGAGTGCGCCGCACGGGACGCGGGCGTCGAACTGCGGGAGATCGCCGGGGGCTGGATGCTGGTGACGACCCCCGGGCAGGCCGAGTGGGTGGGGCGGATGCTGCGCGGCAAGCGCAAGATGCGCCTCTCGCGCGCGGCGCTCGAGTCCATGGCGATCATCGCCTACAAGCAGCCGGTCACGAAGTCCGAGGTCGAGGCCATCCGCGGAGTGGATTCGAGCGCCGTGCTCGCCACGCTGCTCGAGCGCAACCTGGTCACGATCCGCGGGCGCTCGAAGGTGGTGGGCCGGCCGCTGCTCTACGGCACCACGCAGGAGTTCCTGGAGTACTTCGGTCTCAAGGACCTCTCCGAGCTGCCGCGGCCCGAGGAACTGCGGGCGCTGGTCGCCGCACGCGAGCCCGAGCAGCTCGACATGATGGAGCTCGAGGTGGTCTCGCAGGTGGCCTCGGACCTGGCCGCGAGCGAGGCCGCGCACCCCGAGTTGATCACGCGCCACGAGATCTTGCCGGCCGGACCCGCGGGAGTGGCGCAGTCGGCCACGCAGGTCGCGACCGACTTCGCGGCGGCCGACGAGCCGGCGCTGAGCGATCTCGCACCGCCGCCGGAAGACGACCTGGAGGCGGAGGAGGAGTCCGGCGTGGACCCGAGCCTCTTCGTGGACCGGGAATGAGCGTCCGGCTCAACAAGCTGCTGGCCCAGCGCGGAGTGGGCGCCCGGCGCAAGTGCGACGAACTCATCAAGGAAGGTGCGGTCCGGGTGAACGGCGACGTGGTGCGCGAGCCCGGGACGCAGATCGAGTTGGAGCGCGATCGCATCACGGTACGCAACCAGCCGCTGGCGGGTGCCGCCGCGCTGCGCCACTACGTGCTCAACAAGCCGGTCGGCGTGATCACCACGCTCGACGATCCCGAGGGCCGGCGCACCATTCGCGAGTTCATGCCACCGGCCCCGCGCCTGTTCCCGGTCGGGCGTCTGGACGCGGACACCAGCGGGCTGCTCATCCTGACGAACGACGGCGAGCTGGCGCACAAGCTCCTGCACCCGCGCTACGGCGTGATGAAGGTCTACCGCGTGCGTCTCGATCGCGTGCCCGGGACCGAGGCGCTGCGCCGGTTGCAGGAGGGCGTCGAGTTCGAGCCCGGCGTGCGCAGTGCCCCTGCGCGCGTGCGCGTGCTCGCCGACGAGCCCGGGGACTCGATGATCGAGGTCGCGCTGCACGAGGGCCGTTATCGCCAGGTCCGCCGGATGTGCGAGGCGGTCGGACTCACGGTGAAGGCGCTGCACCGTTCGGCGTACGGGCCGTTGCGGCTGGGCCCGGTGCAGCGCGGGGTCTTCCGCGAGCTCTCGGAGGAGGAGGTGCGCCGCCTGCGTGCGGCCTGCGCCCGCCCGCGCCAGCGTGGTCAGGGAGGCTACCTCAGTCCGCGCTCGGGAAGCGACGCCACGTACCGGTTGGCGAGGCGGCTCGAGAAGATGGAGGCGGAGGGCGGCATGGCTTCGCGCCCGGGCAGGGAGGGGCAGAGGATGGGCCGCGGCGTGTCGGTGCCGCCGGGCCGCAGCGAGCGTCAGGTGCCCTCGCGCGCGCGGTTCGAGAGCCCGCTGCGCGCAGAACCGAAGACTCCGTTGCGCGGGGAGCGGCAGGCGTCACGCCACGAAGAGCGAGAGGCGCCGCGTTACGAAGAGCGAGAGGCGCCGCGCCACGAAGTGCGGCGGACGCCGCGCCACGAAGAGCAGCGGGCGCCGCGTCACGAAGAGCGAGAGGCGCCGCGCCACGAGGAGCGGCCCGGTCCGGTTCGCCGGGAACGGCAGCCTCGTCCCGAGCGTTTCGGCTCGCGCGGCGCCGGTCGCGCGGCGGCGCGTGGCCCCGGTCGGGCGCAGCCACGCGGTCCCGGTCGCCCGGTCTCACGTTCATCGGGCCGGAGTGACTTCGCAGGAAGTGGCCGGCCCGCGATGCGCGGCCCCGGCGGTCCGCTCTCACGCGGCCCGGGTCGTCCGACGCCGCGTGGCGCGGCTCGCTTCACCCCGCGCGATTCCGATGGTCCGCCGACGCGGACTTCGGGTCGTCCGCCGACGCGGCCCTCGGGTCGCCCGCCGACGCGGCCTTCGGCTCGCCCGCCGACGCGGACGTCGGGTCGCCCTGCGACGCGGACCTCGGATCGCCCGCCGACGCGGACCTCGGGTCGCCCGCCGACGCGGACCTCGGGTCGCCCGCCGACGCGGACTTCGGGTCGTCCGCCGACGCGGCCTTCGGGTCGTCCGCCGACGCGGCCTTCGGGTCGTCCGCCGACGCGGCCTTCGGGTCGTCCGCCGTCACGGGCTCCGGGTCGCCCGCCCGCACGGGCTCCGGGTCGCCCTGCGACACGCGTTCCGGGCCGTCCGGCTGCACGGGCTCCGGGTCGTCCGGCAGCACGGGTTCCGGGCCGTCCGGCTGCACGTGGTCCGGGTCAAAACCCTCGTGGTATTGGGCGCGGGAGCGCAAGCGGCCGCCCGGCGCGGCGCCCAGGGCGTCCCGGACCGCGCTGATCCCGGATCCCGGAGACGTTCCCGGATCGGCTGAACTCAAGCCTGCCCAAGGGCTTGTCCTGCCGTGCGCCACGGTGTGCCGGGCGGCGTCTGCTCCCTCCTCATGGCACCCGGCCGGGAACGCTTCGTGCGCTTCTCCTCCTCTGGAAGACAGCGGTCCACGACGGCCCGCGCGCGCTGGCATGGAGCGCCTGACGCACCCCGGGCCTGCCTGGGCCGGAGGAGCCCTCCATGCAACTCGACCGAGTGCCATCCCGCCTTCCTGCCTCCGCGCTCCCGTCCGCGGAGGGGGGGACTGAAGATTCTGGAACAAGCGCCACCCCCTGCGGGGTAACTCCTGCTGACCGTTCAAGGGGGGACGGGGGAACTGCTGCTTCGCAGAAACGCATCCGTGCTCGACATCTCGCCCTGGTCGGGATCGCGGCGTTCGCGCTTCTCGGCCAGGGTGAACGCTGTCTGGTGGATGCGCGCTTCAGTTCGCCGAGCGCGACGCTCGCCACCTACTGGTCGGCACTGCGCGATGGCGATGCGGTGACCGCCGGTGAGTGCGTGATCGAGGGCACCGAGGGTCAGCCGTTCCCGGGGATGCTGTGGTTCATGCCGCCCACGCGGGAGGTCCGGCTCCAGGGCTTCCATTCGCTGCCGGTCACGGCCGGCCGGTTGTACGTGAGCTACGAGGTCCGGTTCCGTCCGCTTGGCGCGATCGAGGAACAGAGCTTCCAGACGGGTCACGAGCTGGTGCGGCTGCACGGTGGCTGGCGCATCGCGCGCGGGCTGGGAACCGCGAGCCTGCCCCAGTGGCGCTCCATCCCCCGGGCGGTTGACATCTGAACGAACGCGCCCGTAGGCTCGGATTCCCTGGTACGGCTCCGTCCATCATGAGGTCCGTTCGATGCGCATCCACGCTGTCCTCGCCGCATTCCTCGGCAGCCTCGTCCTGGCCGCGCCTGCCGGCGCCACGAAGTACGCCGGCGAGTTCCTCAAGATCCAGATCGGCGCCCGTGCGCTCGGCATGGGTGGCGCCTTCACGGCCGTGGCGGACGACGCGACCGCGCCCTACTGGAATCCCGCGGGCATGGTCTACCTGCCCTATCGCGAGGTGATCCCGCAGCACCAGGAGAAGTTCGGCAGCCTCGCCAATCACGACTACCTCGGCGGGGTCTGGCCGCTCGGCGGTCCCAAGGGGCGCAACGCCGCCCTCGGCGTGGGCATCGTGCGCTTCGCGGTGGACGACATCCCCATCACCATGCGTCCCGGAGCATTGCGTCCGGGCATCGACTTCCTCGACTACGGGGTCGACGGTGACGAGAGCACGCCCGATCCGGGGCAGGCCGACGGCATCTGGCAACCCGGCGAGCGGCTGCTGCTCGATTCGGAGGATCTCTTCATGGCCAGCAGCAGCGATCTGGCGGTCATGCTCTCCTACGCGCGGCAGCGGGGCGAACGCTGGTCCTTCGGCGGGAACCTCAAGTTCGTGCGCCAGAGCATCCCCGACACGCTGTTCGGCCAGCACGTGACGTCGTTCGGCGCGGGTCTCGACGCCGGTGTGATGTACATGCCCTCCGACGCGGTGACGCTGGGCGCGGTGTTCCACGACCTGACCACCACCTACCTGGTCTGGAGCAACGGCACGCGCGAACTCATCGCCCCGACGCTCGACACGGGCGTCGCATTCACGTTCCATCCGGCCGACCGGCACGCGCTCACCTGGGCGACGGACCTGGCCTGGGGCTTCGAGAACCGCACCTACGACGCGGAATTGAGTTTGGGCGGAGCGACCTGGGACCTGCGCACGGGGCTTGAGTACTGGTACCACAGCGTGTTCGCCCTGCGCACCGGCGTGAACGCCAAGGACCTCGCTTTCGGCGCCGGCGTGCGTTACAAGCAGGTGGGGGTGGACTACGCGGCGCAGTTGCACCGCTTCTTCGCCGCGGGCGACAAGCAGTTCCCCGGCGACACGAACCTGGACGTCACCCACCTGATCTCCGCCTCGTTCGCCTGGTAGTCGGTTTGACTTGCCCCCCGGCAGGTTCCTAGTCTGCGCACGAGAGCCTCCTTCCTTCCATCCTCGAACCCCGGAGAGCGACCGTGCGGCGCATGGTGGGACTGGTGCTGGCGGGCGGCGGCGGCAAGGCCCTGAGCGTCCTGACCGCCGACCGGGCCGTCAGCGCGGTGCCCTTCGGCGGGAAGTACCGCGTCATCGACTTCGTCCTCAGCAACTGCTGCCACTCGGAGATCACCCAGATCGGCGTGCTCACCCAGCATGCCCCGGCTTCGCTCCACGACCACATCGGGGCCGGGCGGCCGTGGGGTTTCGATCACCGGGGCGGTGGCGTCGAGATGCTGCAGCCCTACCTCACGCGCAACGATGCCGAGTGGTACCAGGGCACGGCCCACGCCATCGCCCGCAACTGGGACCGCATCGAGGCGCTGGGCGCGGCGCGCGTGCTGGTGCTCTCGGGTGACCAGGTCTACCGCATGGACTACCGGCGCATGCTCATGGTGCACGAGCGGCGCGGCGCCACGGTGACGCTGGCGGTCACGCGCGTGCTGCCCCAGGAGTCACGGCGCTTCGGCATGGTGCAGTTCGATCGCGAGGGGCGGGTCACGCGGCTCGAAGAGAAGCCGCGGCGCACCGAGGCCACGCACGCGTCGATGGGGGTCTACCTGTTCGAGACCGCGGCGCTGGGCGAGCTGCTGCGGGACCGGCCGGCGGACCTGGTGGCGGGCGTGATCGAGCCGCTGTTGAAGGCGGGCGCGGCGGTCCACGCGCATGAGTTCACCGGCTACTGGGATGACGTGGGCACGGTGGCGTCGTATTACCGCGCCAACCTGGAACTGATCGCGCCGGCGCCCCGGCTCGAGCTGCTCAACGCGCGCTGGCCGGTGCTCACGCGGGACGAGGAGCGCCCGCCCGTGCACCTCGGCGAGCATGCGGACGTGGAGGAGAGCCTGGTCGCCAACGGCTGCCGGGTGTCCGGCCGCGTACGGCGTTCGGTGCTCTTCCCTGGCGCGGTGGTGGAGCGTGGCGCCGAGGTCACGGACTCCATCGTGTACCCGGACACCCGCATCGGGCCGGGAGCGAAGGTGGACCGCACCATCATCGACAAGCACGCGACCGTGGGCGCGGGCGCGGTGGTGGGCTGGGGGGATCCGCCGCACGATCCGGCGCACGCGTGGCTCGACGGGCTGACGCTGATCGGCAAGGACGTGGAGATCCCGGCGGGCGCCCGCGTGGGTCGCGGGGTGGTGGTCGGGATCCACGCCGGCTTCGAGGGGCTGCCCCGCGAGATCCTCGCCGGCAGCGCGCTGCCGAGCCGCGCGTGGTACGAGGGCAGGGTCTGAGATGTCGCGCTACGCGTTCATCCTGGCCGGGGGACTGGGGAGCCGGCTGTGCCTGCTCTCGGAGCGGCGCGCCAAGCCCGCGGTGCCCTTCGGCGGCAAGTACCGGATCATCGACTTCACGCTCTCGAATTGCGTGAACTCGGGCATCTTCGACATCGGCGTGCTCACCCAGTACCGGCCGCTCTCGCTCAACCAGCACATCGGCCTCGGGCGGCCCTGGGACCTGGACCGCAACCGCGGCGGCGTGCAGCTGCTGCAGCCCTCGCTCGGCTCGATCCAGAGCGACTGGTACCAGGGCACGGCGGACGCCATCTACCAGAACCTGATCCACCTCCAGCGGCGGCGTGTCGAGCAGGTGCTCGTGCTCTCCGGCGACCACGTCTACAAGATGGACTACAACCTGCTCTACGCGTTCCACAAGGCGAGCCACGCCGCGGTGACGGTGGCGGTGACCGAGGTGCCGGCCGAGTCGGTCAGCTCCTTCGGCATCCTCGAGGCCGACCGCGCCGGGCGCGTGACCGGTTTCCAGGAGAAGCCCGCGCAGTCGGACTCGCGCCTTGCCTCGATGGGCGTCTACCTGTTCGACCGTGATTCGCTGGTGCGCTGGCTGGCGGAGGACGCCGAGCTGCTCGACTCGGAGCACGATTTCGGCAAGGACATCCTGCCGCGGCTCGTGGCTCGCGGCGAGCACGTCTACGCGCACCGCTTCAAGCACTACTGGCAGGACGTGGGCACGCTCGACTCGTACTACCAGACGAACCTGGACTTCCTGGCCCCGCGTCCGCCGCTCGACCTCGCCGATCCCGACTGGGTGATCCACACGCAGACCGCCGATCGGCCGCCCGTGTATTTCGAGCGGGGGGGCACGGCCGTGAGCAGCTTCGTCGCCAACGGCTGCCGGATCGCGGGGAGGGTCGAGCACTCGATGCTGTTCCCCGGGGTGACGGTGGAGGCGGGCGCGGTGGTGCGCGACAGCATCGTGATGCAGGACGTGGTGGTCGGGCGCGGCGCGGCGCTGGACCACGCCATCCTCGACAAGGACGTGCGGGTGGGAGACGGCGCGGTCCTGGGTCACGGGGACTCGGGCACGCCCAACCGCGCCTGCCCGGGTCACCTCTCGAGCGGGCTGCTGGTCGTGGGCAAGGGGGCGATGCTCCCGAAGGACATCCGGGTGGGGCGCAACGCCCGGGTCGGCGCCTTCGTCACCGAGCGGGACTTCACCGGTGACGTGCCGGCGGGTGGCGTGGTGGACGGTCCGCAGTCCATGCACTGAGCCGGCGGGGGAGACGCGAACGCC
>JANXPZ010000225.1 GCA_025357055.1 Candidatus Eiseniibacteriota bacterium
CGCGAACGAGAGCAGCTCCTCGATGCTGTCGTCAGAGACCATGCGGCAGCCGAATCGGCCGAGCCACGCCACCCTGACCGGTCGGAGTTCGTCCACGTAGATCACGACCGGGCCCCCGGCGAGCCCGCGGTCGCCATGGCCTTGACGGCGTGCGACAACTCGGCGCAGACGTCGCGCAGCGCCTCCTCGAGCAGGCGCTGAACCTCCAGCGGCTCGCTGACCGCGGCGACCAGCGGGGCGAGGCGCGCCGGCACCCCCATGATTTGATCTCGGGTAGCGCGTGCGACCCGGAAGGTCGCTGCGCGCACTTCGTCGGCGCTGACCAACTTCCCCGTCCGCTCCTCGAAGTCCAGCTTCGCCAACCGCGCCCGATAGGCCTCCCGGGCGGCCAGCGACTCGCGGTAGCTCGCCGCCACCCGCTCGCCCGGAACCGCCTGGGCACCGCCCTCCGCGGCCGCGACGCCCGATGTCGCGGGCGCGCGCCGGCGCGCCGCGGAGGATCTCGAGCGCGATCCCGGGTCGCCAGTCACCGAGTTCCGCGGCTTCGAAAGGTCGGTCGAGGCAGCCCACTGCCGGTCCGCGACATCGGGATCGATCCGGCCGTCCGCCCCGAGAGTGATCCGGCCCGAGGCCAGCGCCTTCTGCACCGCGGTGTGCGAGACCCGCCGGCGCCGAGCGTACCCTCGAAGCGTCAGGCCCGCGGACATACGCCTGGTCCCCCGACACCGGGTGCCGTCCTGGAGTCCAGGGCACGGTGGGCCAGGCGATGGCACGAGCCACAGAGCCACCGGACCTTGAGCGGCTTCGAGTAGTCGTCATGGTGGGCATGCAGTCGCTTCTCGAGCCCACAGTCCTCGCACCGATCTGGCCGCTCGAGCCGGCCCGCACGCACCGCTGAGTAGACCCGCTTGTGGGCACGGGGTCCCGCCGGCACCGCGGCCCGCCAGCGGGCGACCCCGGCAGCCGTGGACGCCGGCAGGACGGACGGCCGCGCGCCGGCCTCGGGGCCCCGGCGCTCGAGCGCTTCCTGCCGTTGCGCCACATGGGCGGCCGCCACCCGCGTAGCCAGCGCCCGGGCGAACTGCCGGGCCGCCACCCGCTCGGCCTTGGTCACCTCCGCCGCTCCGCTACGGTGGCGAACGACCCAGAGCCCTCCAGCTGGGCGACGCCTCCGGTCGCTTCCTGCCAGCGCCAGACGATCACGTCCACGAACCGCGGGTCGAGCTCGAGCAGGCGAGCCCGGAGCCCGAGGTGCTGGCACGCCATCAGGGTCGAGCCCGAACCGCCGAAGGGGTCCAGCACGAGCGCCCCGCGCTTCGCGCTGTTCGCCAGCATGCGCTGGATCAACGCCACCGGCTTCATGGTCGGGTGCTCAGCGTTGGCGGTCGGCTTGTCCTCGTAGAACACCGTCCCGCGCACCGGCTCGATCGTCAGATCCTGACCCCGGACGATGAGCGTGGTCTCCCCCAGGGCGATCTGCCACTCCTGCTCCCCGACCTGCTGGAACGCCGGCGCGTCGAACTCCTGGATGGTGGTCTTGTCCCGCCCCCCGAACCAGGTGTGGGAGGCCCCCGGCTTCCAGCCGTACAGGATGGGCTCGTGCCTCCAGTGGTAGTCCCCGCGGCCCAGGACCAGGGCGTTCTTCCGCCAGATCAGACAGGAGGACAGCTTGAACCCGGCCTCGATGAAACACCGCCGGAAGGTGAAGCCGCCGGTGTCCGAGTGCGCCATGTAGATCGGGGCCCCGGACCGCATGGACCGGATGAGACTCGCGAACGCCTCTCGCAGGAACCGGCCGAACTCCTCATCGGAGAGGGCATCGTTCTGGATGGTCCCGGCACTCCCCTCGTAGTCCACGTTGTACGGGGGATCCGTCCACACCGCGTCGGCCAGCCGGCCGTCGAGTACCTTCTGGAGGTCCGCAAGCCGCGTGGCATCGCCGCACAGGACGCGGTGCTCCCCGAGGATCCACAGGTCCCCGGCTCGGCTCACGGGCTCGGCCGGCGGCGGAGGGACCGGAGGCTCCGCCTCCGGAGCCTCCGGTCCCACGCTCGCCATGAGCTCCGCCAGCTCCTCCTCGCTGAAGCCGGTGATCCCGAGGTCGAATCCGAGGTCTCGCAAGGCCGGCAGCTCCTCGGCCAGCAACTCGTCCGACCAGCCGGCGTTCAGCGCGATCTTGTTGTCTGCGATGATGAAGGCCCGCCGCTGCACCGGCGTCAGGTGCCGCTCCTCGACCACCGGGACCGCCGGCAGCCCGAGGCGCACGGCCGCCATGTAGCGCCCGTTCCCCGCCACGATCTCCCGGGTCTGGCCGTTCACCATGATCGGCCACAGGAAGCCGAACTCCCGCATGCTGGCGGCGATCTCGGCGACCTGGGCCTCCGAGTGAGTGCGCGGGTTCCGCTCGAGCGGCACGAGGCGCTCGGTCTTCCACAGCTCGATCCGGGTGATGATCATGGGCACGACCGCCTGAGCGGCCTCCACCGCCGCCCGGGCCGCCGCGCCACTCAGCCTCCCGTCACCGGCCACTGGCAACCCCTCGGTGGCAACCTGGCAACCTGGGGTGGCAACCTGGCAACTTGAGGTGGCAACCTGGCAACCTGGAATCGCGCGTTTCTTTGGGGAAATGACGGGGTCTGGGGTGGCAACCTGGCAACCTGGCAACTTGAATTCGCGCCCTGTCGCTAGCGAAGGCGCACGCGCCGCCGGCACCCGAGGGCGACCCCCCAGGGAGGACCCGCGCCTGGCCTCTCCCCTCGGCCGCGGGCTCACAGCCGGCCTCGCGCAGCCTCGTGCAGGAGCGCGTCGGCGAGCTGGCGCTCCATCTCCTCAGCGAACCAAGGCTGGGCAACGGCGAGCGCGGTCTTCACGAACTCGAGCTGAGGGCGGATGCGCAGGTCACCCATGAAGGCGTAGATCAACTTCGACCCGCCCTCGCTGCGCTGGAAGACGCCGACTCCCGGGATGAGGTAGGTACGCTGCAGGCCTTGCCAGATGGGCATGCCCTGGGCCTTGCGCCTCCGCTTCCTACCCTGGGCGGGCGCCCGCGTCATACGCTTGAAGCCAAGGGCCTTGAACCTCAAAGCCTCGGGCACAGAGCTGGGCCACGAGGGGCGCGCCGCCGCGCCAGTCAGCGGCACTGCGGCATGCTTGGCGCCAGGCGTGAAGGGTCGACGCTCGCCGCCCTCCTCGAAGAAGGGCAAGAGGAAGCGCTTCCCCTGCCAGACGTGGATCTCTACCCAGGGGCGTCCGGCCTTCACGCTCGCGAAGTCGGTCCTGCTGATCGTGGCTGCAGCCTTCTGCCCGATCAGGAAGTTCGTGCGCACCTGGAACGTGCGCCGTACGTGCTCGAACTCCGCCTGCTGGATCCGCTTCGCTGTGGCGTTGAGCGCGTTCACAGCGGCGTAGGCGAGCTTCTTCTCGGCCAGGAGCGACCACGCCTGCAGCTGCGAGGAATCCACGGTCACGCTGATCTGCACGTGGACCTCTCCAGCGGACGTGCCCCGCGCCTGAACGCCCTACGGTCGAGGCCTCCCTGTGAGAGCTGCTCGCGGTGCCCGTAGATGTCGCCAAGGGTAAGAGCGCCGTCACTGGCACGGACCATGGCGCGCGCGAAAGGCGGGCGGGGCGCGGTGTCAGCGGCCACCCAGTGGTAGACCGCGAAGGGAGTGACAGGCAGGCCCTCGGCCTCGAGCCGGCCTACGACCCAAGAGACTCCACGGCTCGCGACGTAGCGCCCGAAGGGCGTTTGCCAACGGCGGGGATCGCGCTGCATGGCGCGGGGAATCCTCCCTGATCCGAATCGTGCGGCGAGTCGGCTACGGGGAGGCCGCTCATGCGCTCAAGAGAGGGGTAGCAGGAAGATCGACTCTGTCAAGAAGGATCGGCGGCGCACGGCGGTCAGCCGCTACTAGGTCGTGGCACGGCCCGACATTGGGCCCAGTTGGGCAGGCTATTCCTCTCCTGCCATAAGGGGCGTGCACGAATCTGCCGGACCCGTGCCGTGGAGTCGCATCCGCGAGCGGGCGAAGTAGCGTCCGTAGGTCTCAGCGTCGAATCGACAGGCTGAGGCTATTTCGTCGACCGGCAAGATGATTCCGAATGCGTCGATGGTGGCTGACACGGGTTCGCCTCCTGCCTGCCGCCTCTGGATATCCTCAAATGCCCTGGTGTACGGAGTCGTGAACACGACGCGCATCGTCGTGTCGTCCCGACTTCCTGAGATGGTCGGGAGGATCTTCACGTACTCCTGCTTCTGGAGACCGGGAGCAGCAAGGACGAAACCGACGTAGACCTTGCGATTGCTCATCGTGAGCATGACCGGCGCACCTTCATCCCCTGCGTCCAGTAGGAAGTTGCGGAGTCCGCCCCCGTGCTCCACCAGCACCCGTCGGAGGGAGGATACGCGCGTCCAGCGCACCCTCGAGACCCAACCCAACGCCACGCCGACAGCGAGAGTCGCGAGGAGTGAGCCGGAGAAGGGAAATGGAAGGTAGGTCTTGACCCAAGCGACGACGTCTACGGGTTCCGACGCGGGCGCTGGAACGCGCGCCACGCGTTCCAGCAGGTCCATCGGCACATAGAGTCGGTGGGGCAGGAACGGAAGAAGACAGAGGCGGAAGTAGACGAATAGTCCGGCCCCGAATACCGTGCACCAGAAGAGGTTCTCCTGCCACTCAAGCACGGCCAACTGATATCTGCCCCAGTAGGAGGCCCATCGCAACGAGACGAACCCAATGACCGCCAGGGCGAGGACGAGGGTCGGCCCGAAATCCGCCATCGTGCTTGAGCGCGGCTCTTAACGCTCGACCTTGTCTGAATTGGACTTGGGTAACCTGGGCGGCGTTTGGATTTCCCGCAAGTGCTCTCTCGCTGCAGTGCTGCCAATCACCGAAGCCGGATCGTAGAGGACACGACCCTCGAAGGTCACGTGGCTCACGCGCGGGGACGTCTTCTCGGAGGGAGGCGTAGCGCGACTACCTAGCCTGGGGATGAGGCTCTTCGGCATCTGTGGCTCCGCTCGGATAGGCCCCTACTGGTGATTCGTCGCAACGACTAACCACGGCCAGACGACACTAGCACAGTCCGTCGATCCGTCCCTAGCCTGGGGCTCAAGCAGGCTCAAGGCCGATGTAGATTCTCGGCCCACGGGCGGTCTCCCGGGCTGCGTTTCCGAGTTCCGTATCCGCCGCCCAGGCGACGCTCGTCGTAAGTTCCGATGCGGTTCCGCCGTCGGGGGTGCGAGGCCCCCCGGCTCCCAGACGCCGCCTCAGCAGCACGAGAAAGTCTACTTGGACTTCTTGCCAGGGCGCTGCGTCAGGGCGCTTCCTGCGACGGACTTCACTGCCTTTGGAGTCCGCGGATCGCGCAGGAGTTCCGCGGCCTTGCTCGCTACACGCTTGCTAGTCTCCTCGCCCTTCTTCTTGGCCATGTCCTTCCCCTCCTTCTCTGGGCGCTGGGCCCGAGCACCTGCTCATCTGAGATGACACCGTCCTAGTCTGAGTGCGCCGGACGGTCGCCGGTTGCACGGTGGTCGGGGTCAAACCACAAGACGACAAAGTCGTTTCCGTCCCGGTACCCCAAGATCCTGAATCTATCGCTTGCGCGGACCTCTCCGATTCGGACGTCCTGGCTGAGCCACTCTGGACGACAGACCCCGGCGAGGCCTGGCTCATCGAGCCACTTCAGCCGTAGTCCTGCGTGCCGGGAGATGTTGGACCACGAGAGTGAGGTTACCTGTCGGAGTGCGTCCATCGCGCCCCTGACGCCATCACGGTCGCAGAGGCTCAGGCAGTAGTTACTGCCAGCTCGAATCCTCTCAAGAGAGATGCGAACGCTGCGGTGCGGCTCGGGGGTGGCAGGGATCGGCCCAATTCTGGCGAGTCGCGGCGCTTTGATTCTGGCCTTCGAGCGACCTCTAGTCATTTCTTCTTCGTGACCGCGGACGCCTTCTTGATCCTGCTCGCGAAGTAGGCCTTCAGCGAAGCAGTGGTGATCTCCTCATTGCAGGCCTCGCTCGGCCCTCGCTTGCCTCTTGCATTTAGCCATGGTTCTTCGAGGTGGGTCATTGCGCTGAGCTTCGTCGCCGAGAAGCCCTTGTAGGCCTCCCAGACCTCCGCCACAAAGCCCGCATCGTCATCCCCGAGCGGATCGGCGGAAACCGCATCGGCGGGGATCGCTCCCCCACCATGGTGCTTCAGCGCATGATAGACGTCGGGAACGACCGGACCGAGCGCCCAGGCCTCGATTCGCTCAGAGAAGGCCGGCGCATGCCTGAGCGCCAGCGACCAACCCTGCGCGTAGTAGAGCAACTTCTGAAGCCTGAGATTGGATATCGGATCGGCTTCGACGCCCCCAGAAGCAAGCTCCAGATAGACCTTCGCCACTTCCAGCGCCTTTGCCATGCCGCCCCCCCCGCAGGGCAACGCGAAGATGCGTCGCCCGCTGATTATCGGCATGGAGGGGGGCGCTGTCCAGTGTAGCCTGCTGCCCTCCATGCAGCGTCTGGGTGGGCCTCCCTGCCGACCGGCGGGCTAGGAAGCGCCGGCGACCTTTGTTTCCACTGCGGTCAGCCGGTGCTCGTGGTCCCCGAGCTGCTCCTCGCACGCCTCGAGTCGCTTCCCGGCGGCCTCCTCCCGGAGCCGGCACTCCGCGCGCGGGACGAAGGCGGTCTTGATCTCCCCGTTGGAGGGCTCGAGACCGAGGGCCTTCTTCACCGCGGTCATGTCCTTGAGCACCCGCGTGACGTCGGATCGCAGTAGGCCCCAGACCGCCCCGCCGGTACCGGCGCTCGAGACGATCACGATGAGCAGGGTCTCGGAGAGCGGGATGGTCATCGGTTCACCGCCCTTCCCAGGATGGCGTCCTTCTCCCGGCTGCCGCGCGAGCTGCCGAAGTAGTAGGTCATCACCGTGGTGAGGCTGCCTGCGAGCATCCCGAGGAGGATGTCGAAGGCGGACTTGTTGGTCTCGGGGATCGAGTGCGAGAGCATCAGGAAGAGGAGGGTGAAGAACGCGAGCGCGTTCGTGATCGCGAGCGCCGCCGGCACCCAGTCCTTCGTGGCGATCTCCCGGGCCCGGGCACTGGCCCGGTCCTGCGCCTCGATCTCCTCGAGCTTGATCCCGGCGTCCGCCATGGCGCGCGCGAAGTCCTGGTCAGCCTGCCGGAGCTTGAGCAGCAGATCGGGACTCGCTCCCGTCACGGCCGCTGCGACGTCCGCCTCGCTCGCCTCCGGCTTCCCCAGGACCTTCTCTGCGATGGCGCGCACCGCCACGCCGGCGAGCGGCCCCCCGAGCGCGGTCGCCAGGGCCGGGGCGACGGTCCCGACGATCCCCTTCCATGTCGTGCTCATGCTTCCCTCCGGCGTTGATCCCTGAGGACGGTGAGGCACTCGGTGCAGCGGTCCCGGCCAGCCGTGTCGGTCCGGTGCGGGTTGAACTCGTCGTGGACCACCCG
>JANXPZ010000100.1 GCA_025357055.1 Candidatus Eiseniibacteriota bacterium
AGTCGGGCAGCGCCAGCCGGGCGGCGCCAGACGGGCGGCGCCAGCTGGGCAGCGCCAGTTCGGGCAGCGCCATCCAGGCAGCGCCATCCAGGCAGCGCCATCCAGGCAACGCCATCCAGGCAGCGCCATCCAGGCAGCGCCAGCCACGCAGCGCCAACCGGGCAGCGCCAGCCGGGGCGCGCCCACCACAAGCCTCGGCTATCATCCCGCTCCATGGCCCGTGTGGTGCTCACCACCTTCGGTTCGCTCGGGGATCTGCATCCCTACGTCGCGCTGGCCCGCGAGCTGCTGGCCCGCGGCCACCGGCCGCTGCTCGCCACCCATGGCTCCTACCGCGAGCGCGTGGAGGCTGCCGGGATCGAGTTCCACGCGGTGCGTCCCGACCTCGCGGACTTCGGCGACCCGGCCGTGACGATGCGCCGGGCGATCGACTCGCCGCGGGCCACCGAGTTCGTCGTCCGCCAGCTGGTCCTGCCTCACCTGCGCGCGAGCCACGAGGACCTGCGCGCGGCCTGCGCCGGGGCGGATGTGCTGGTCGGGCACGTCCTGACGCTGGCGGCTCCGCTGGTGGCCGAGGAGCGGGGAATGCCGCGCATCCACACGGTGCTCCAGCCGCTGAGCCTGTTCTCGGCGCACGACCCGCCGGTGCTTTCGACGAGCGCCGCGTCGCGCTGGGCGCTGAGACTCCCGCCGGCGGCGTGGAGGCCGTTGTGGGCACTCGCGCGCGCGGGCAGCAGGCCGTGGCTCCGCGGGCTCGACGCGCTGCGCACGGAGGCCGGTCTGCCGGCCGTCTGCGGGCATCCGCTCCTCGATGGCTTCTCCTCCGTGCTCAACCTCGCGCTGTTCTCGCCGGTGCTCGCGCGTCCGCAGCCCGATTGGCCGCCGCGGACGGTCACCACCGGATTCGCCTTCTGGGACCGCGACGAGGCCGGCGGGGACATGCCCGCTGCGCTGCGCGGGTTCCTGGATGCGGGGCCGGCGCCACTCGTGTTCACGCTCGGCTCGGCGGCGGTATGGGCTGCCGGGACGTTCTATCGCGAGGCCGTGAAGGCCACGGCTCTCCTGGGCAGACGCGCCGTGCTCCTCACCGGTCCACGGACCGCTGCCCCGCCCGTGCCGTCCCGGCGTGACGTCATGGCCGTGCCGTACGCACCGCACTCGGAGCTCTTCGCACGCGCGGCGGGCATCATCCACCAGGGCGGCATCGGCACCACGGGCCAGGCCTTGCGCGCAGGCCGGCCGATGCTGATCGTGCCCTTCAGCCACGACCAGCCGGACAACGGGGCGCGCTGTGTACGGCTCGGCGTCGCGCGCGTCGTCGCGCGGCGGAGGTTGCGAGCCGCGCGACTGGCGAGCGAGCTCGACGCCCTGCTCGGAGATCCGGTGGTGCGGGCGCGGGCGGGGCAGATCGGGGCCAGGGTGCGGAGCGAGCGGGGGGCGAGCGCGGCGGTGGACGCCATCGAGGCGGTCCTTGCGGGGGGTTGAGGGGCTCCCGCGACCGGCCCGTGCCCGTCCGCACTTTTCACCTGAACCGTGGCTGGTCGCCTGCCGATACCAGACCTGAACAGCCCCCGGCCCCGCGGCTGGCGCGTGCGTAAGGTGCGGGTTCGTCGCGGGGTGGGGGCCCGACTTCGCTGCAGGGTGTCGGAAGGACCGACGCCTGCGCGGGAGCCGGGCGTTCATGGCATGCGGCGGGATGGCACAGCTCCCCCCGGTTCAAGCTACTACCCCTCCGAGGCGGCATGGCCGAGCGAAGTGCGATGAAGAATGACGTCAGGGGTTCACATCTCATCGTCCCGGGACTGCGCGAGTTGCTCGACGCCAGCCCGGACCTGCTCTTTGCCTGCGATGCCGACGGCGCGCTGCTGTGGCTGAGCCGGGCCTTCGAGACGCTCACCGGGCGCGTGGCCGATGAACAGATCGGACGGCACTGGTCCACCCTGGTCGCTCCGCACGCGGCGCGGCGCGTGCTGGGCCAGGCCCTGCGCCAGCGTCGCCGGCGCACTCCGCGGGTCGAGCTGGCGCTGCCGCTGCTCGCGAGCGAGGGACGCGAGGTCCCGGTCGTGGCGCGGGTGTGCCTGCTTGAGCGCGCGGATGGCGGACTGATCTTCGTGGGCACGGCGCGCGGGCTCGAGGCAGGCGCGGATGCCAGCGGGACCGCGCCAGCGTCCGCCGCCAGCCCGACGCTCGCGGAGACGAGCGTGCGCGGGTCCACGACGGTGCCGCCCTGCCCCGCGCCGGCGGTGTCCGCCGGGGCCGCGATCAATCCCGAGCCGGTGCAGTCCGAATCGCGCCCGCGTGGCGGTCTGGCGTCCGCGTTCGCGTTCCTGTCGCGTGGCAGCAAGGGAGGCACGCCGGCCGTGACCCGCCCGGCTGCGCCGCACGGCGAGCCCGTCGCGGTCCAGGGCGGCCCCGAGCAGTTGACGGCCGAGCTGGCCGGGGCCCGTGCCACGGCGCAGGCCAAGGGCGATCTGCTGGTGACCATGACGCACGAGATCCGCACGCCCCTGAACGGCATGATGGGCATGGTCCACCTGCTGCTCGAGACGGAGTTGGACCGCGACCAGCGCGGCATGGTCGAGGTGTTGCTCCACGCGGGCGAGTCGCTGCTCGGCCTGGTGAACGACACGCTGGAGTTCTCGCGGGCCGAGGCGGGCGAACTCGAACTGGAACGCCTGCCGTTCGATCTGCGGGTGACGACGAACGAGGCCGGTGCGCTGCTGGCGCCGCTGGCGAACGAGAAGCGCCTG
Organism: Candidatus Eiseniibacteriota bacterium; assembly: GCA_025357055.1. GTDB lineage: Bacteria > Eisenbacteria > RBG-16-71-46 > RBG-16-71-46 > RBG-16-71-46 > JANXPZ01. Next base: position 2,751 of record JANXPZ010000100.1, read on the forward strand.
CACTTCGAATGCGCGGTGCACGAGGAAGTGCCCTCGCGGGTCTGGGGCGACCCGGGCCGCCTGCGCCAGGTGCTGCTCAACCTGGGTGGCAACGCCATCAAGTTCACCGAGCGGGGAACGGTCCGGCTGACGGTCGATCGCGTGCGTGAGGACGAGCGGGAGGTGACGCTGCGTTTCGCGCTCCATGACACGGGCATCGGCATGACCGAGCAGCAGCGGGGCCGCATCTTCCAGGCTTTCCAGCAGGCCGACGCCTCGATCGCGCGTCGTTATGGCGGCACGGGGCTGGGGCTGTCGATCTCGAGCTACCTGGTATCGCTGATGGGCGGCACGGTGACGGTCGAGAGCACGCCGGGGCAGGGCAGCACGTTCTGTTTCGACGTCACGCTCGACAAGCAGTGCGATGCGGAGCCCGCCCCCGAGTCCGCGTCCGTGCGGGCGGAGCTCGCGGGCCTGAGGCTGATGGTGGTGGAGCCTTCGCCGGCGATGCGGCGCTCGTACGTCATCCGGCTCGAGGCCTGGGGCTGTCGCGTCGAGCTGGCCGAGAATGCCGAGGTCGGGCTGGTGATGCTCGAGGAGGCCGCTGCGGCGGGCGACCCGTTCCGCATCGCCCTGATCGAGCGGCAGCTGTCGGGCATGGACGGTGAGGAGATGGGGACGGCGATCCGCGCGGACGGCTCGTGCGACCGCACGTTGACGGTCCTCGTGACCTCCGCGGGGCGCCGCGGCGACGCCGCCCGGGCCAGGGCGCGCGGGTTCTCGGCCTATCTCTCCAAGCCGCTCGACTGGGAGCAACTGGCCGACGCGCTGGCCGAGGTCCTGCGGCGGACGGAGGCGGCGGTCGCGGGCGAGACGCCCGAGCTGGTCACGCTGCACTCGCTGGCCGAGACGCGGCGCAACAGCCTGCGCATCCTGCTGGTCGAGGACAGCGCCGTGAACCAGCTGGTCACCCAATGGACGCTCAAGCGCCTGGGCTACGGCCTGCAGATCGCGCCCACGGCGCGCGAGGCGCTCGAAGCCTGGAAGCGGGAACGGTTCGACCTGGTTCTGATGGACATCCATCTGCCGGATGGCGACGGCTATGCGTTGACGCGCGAGCTGCGCTCGTGCGAGGCGGTGGGGCGCCGGGCGCCGATCGTGGCGATGACGGGGAGCACGGAGCCGGGGGACCGCGAGAAGTGCCTTGCGGCCGGGATGGACGAATACCTCTCGAAGCCGGTGGACCTCGGACTGATGTGCCGCGTCGTCAGGAGACTGACGAGTGACGGGACCGACGAGGGTGGCGAGGCGGGCATCAGCGTGCCGCCACGGGACGCCGCCGATCCGGGGAAGGTCACCGTCGCGGTGGACGACGCGCCCCTGCTGCACGAGATCGAGGCGGCCGAGGTGGAGATCGGTGGGCTGCAGTGGCCGGGTGCGATGGGGGATCCCGGGCCCGGGCTGCCCCCGACGGTGATGTCGCTCTCGAGCGCGGACGTCGTGCCGCTGGACCAGGATCCGTCCCGGGACGGGATCGCGACCGAGACGCCCCGGCCGGCGCTCGACCTGGCGCGGCTCGAGGAGGCCAGCATGGGCGTCCCGGCCCTGCGGGATTCCCTGCTCAGCACGTTCCTCAATGACGTCCGCCCGCGGCTCGAACAACTGGCGCTGGCGATGGGCAGGCGCGATGCCCGCCGCGTCGAGTTCGAGGCGCACGGCCTGAAGGGCATGTGCGCCACGGTGGGAGCGACCGCCTGCGCCGAGCTCTTCGCGGAACTCGAGCACCTGGGGCATGAGCAGACGATCGACCTGGTGCCACCGCTGCTCAAGCGGGCGCACCTCGAGGTGACGCGCACCGAACGCTACATCACGACGATGGAGCGCCTGGCGGCCTGACCGCTGCTGCGCTCGTCTCGGCGCCCTGCCTGAATCCAGGCGGGGCGCTGTGTTATCGTCTGCGGTCCCATGCGCTCCGTGCTCACGCCGCGCCTCGCGTTGCTCACGACGGCGCATTTCACCGTCGATGCGTATTCCTCGTTCTTCTCGCCACTGCTGCCGCTGCTGGCGATTCGCCTGCATCTGAACCTGGCGATGGTGGGCACGCTGGTGGCGCTGGCCTCGCTCTCGTCCGCGTTCTCGCAGCCGCTCTTCGGGCTGGTGGCGGACCGCGTGCGCCGGCCGTGGCTGATCGGCTTCGGACCGCTGGTGGCGGCCGTGTTCATGAGCGCGGTGGGACTGGCGCCCTCGTATGCGGCGCTGGTGGCGATCCTGATGGTGGGCGGCCTGGGGATCTCCTGGTTCCACCCGCAGTCGGCGGTGCTGGCCACGGAGGCCTCGGAGCGGCGCTCGCTCGCCATGTCGGTGTTCATCACGGGCGGAACGCTGGGCGGCTCGCTGGGTCCGCTCATCTCGGTGGCGGTGGTGGGCTGGGTCGGACTCGAGCACTCGTGGGTGGTGATGTTCCCGGGACTGGTGCTGGCCGCGGTGCTGATCGCGGCGCTGGTGCGCCTGCACGGCACCGGGCGCGAGCCGGGTGGGGCGGGCACCTCCTCCGGTGGGGGCTCGCCGCCGTTGCGGGCCCTGAAGCCGGTGCTCCGGCCGCTGGCGCTGCTCTACCTCGCGGTGGTGGCGCGATCGGCGGTCTCGTACGGGTTCATGACCTTCCTGCCGATCCACCTGCACCGGCTGGGCTACCCGGTCGCCTTCGGGGGCACTGCGCTCACGGCCTACCTCTCGATGGGGGCGCTGGGCGGGTTCCTGGGTGGCTGGCTGGCCGAGAAGTTCGGCGGCCGGCGCGTGGTCGTGTTCTCCTTCTTGGGCGCCATCCCGTTCTTCCTCGCGTTCCTGGTGCTGCCCACGGTTCCGGGACTGGTCTGCCTGGTGATCGGTTCGTTCATCGTGCAGGGCTCGCTGCCGGTGAACATCGTGCTGGGACAGGAACTAGCGCCCCGGCACTCATCGACCATCTCGAGCCTGCTGATGGGCGCGGCCTGGGGCGTGGGCGCGCTGCTGGTCGCGCCGATCGGGGTGCTGGCCGACGCGTCCGGCATCGTCGCGGCCCTGACGGCGCTCACCGGGTTCCTGCTGGTCGGGCTGGCGTGCGCCCTGGCGCTGCCCTCGCCGCGCGAGCAGGCGCGATTCGCGGAGATGACGCACGCCTGAGGGGCCGGGCGCCGGCGGTCCCGCGCTTCGAGCCCGCCCGCAACGCCGCGCGGCCCGCCATGACGACGGGCCGCGCTCGCGTCCTGCGGAGGCCTACTTCTTCCTGCGCCGCCGCGTGCCGCTCGTGCCGAAGATCGAGTCCAGGTAGGCGCTCACCTCGGCACGCACGATGCCGGGGATGATCTGCCGCATCTTGCTCTGGACCTCGCTGCGGACCTGCGCGCCGAGATCGCCTGTGACCGTTCGGGCCACGACGGCCGCTGCGGTCCTGGTCCCGCGCCTGCGCGTGACGCCGGACTTCTTCCGCCACGAATAGTAGGTCACCGGCGTGACGCCGAACCGCTTCTGGACCTGCGCCGCCGTGAGCTTCTCGGCTTTCGCCGCGGCGAGCACCTTCTCGCGCTGCTCGGGCGTGTACTCCGTGCGCTTCTTGCGAACCTTTGCCATGTTGCCTCCAGTGCCGAGGACGGGGGATATGCAACTGGCGACACTACGCCACACTTGCGATCCGTAGTCAATGGTAAATGGAGAACGGGTTGACGTTTACACTACATTCGAGATCGCGGATATGGTACCCGAGAAGATGAATACGAAGGGACGCAGATCGTTCGTCCAAGGTGTGCCGGGTGACGCTGGCGCGCGGTGGGCAAAGCTCATAGACTCCAGCCCGGTCGTGTCCCATGGATCTGCACGGGTACGGAACGCGAGAAGGGCCGCGCGAGCGGCCGCGGGAGTCCGTGATGAGTGACGCCGCCCCAAGACCGCCCACGTACAGCGAGCTCAGCAGTGCCACCCTCCGGCTCGAGACCCTCGAAGGGGCGCGCCTGCGTTTCGGCGTGCGGGTCGGCGAGCACGCCTTCCAGTTCGACGCCGGTCCCGAGGCGGAGGGCCCGAGCCCCGTGCAGGCGGTGCAGGCCGCTTTGGGGGGCTGCACCGCCATGGACGTCATCAGCATCCTGCGCAAGAAACGCCAGCAGGTGACGGGCTACGAGGTCGAGGTCCGCGCCGAGCGCCGCATGGACCCGCATCCGAGGATCCTCACCCGCGTGGAGATCATCCACAGGGTGAGGGGCCGGGGGATCCATCCCGCCGCGGTCGCGGAGGCCATCGAGTTGAGCGACACCCGGTACTGCGCGGTGCACGCCATGCTGGAGCATGCGGTCGCCATCAGCAGCCGCTTTGAGATCACCGAGGAGTGAGGCGTGGCCCCGGCCCGGAGCCGGGTGCGCCCCGGAGAGGATGTGGGTGACGGCCGCGCGAGGTGGACGATGACCGAGTATCGAATCGAGCAGGACAGCATGGGCGAGATGAAGGTGCCGGCGTCGGCCCTCTACGGGCCGCAGACGCAGCGGGCGGTGGAGAACTTCCCGATCTCGGGCGAGCCCATGCCCGCGGAGTTCCTCCACGCGCTGGGGCTGCTCAAGCAGGTCTGCGCTCGGGTGAACGCCGGGCTCGGACTGCTCGATCCGGCCATCGCCGGGGCCATCGAGCAGGCGGCCGGCGAGGTGTCGACGGGGAAGTGGGACGCCGAGTTCCCGGTGGACGTGTTCCAGACCGGCAGCGGAACCAGCACCAACATGAACGCCAACGAGGTGATCGCGCATCGCGCGGGGCAGATCCTCGGCCGCAGGGTCCATCCCAACGACCACGTCAACCTCGGGCAGAGCAGCAACGACGTGATCCCCGCGGTGCTCCACGTTTCCGCGGTGCTGGAGATCGAGCGCCGGCTCATCCCCGCGCTCGAACATCTGCGCGTGACCCTGGCAGAGAAGGCGCAGGCCTGGGACGGCATCATCAAGACCGGGCGCACGCACCTGATGGACGCCACGCCGATCCGGCTGGGGCAGGAGTTCGGGGGCTACGCATCGCAGGTCGAGCACGGCATCGCGCGGCTCGGGGCGGTGCTGCCCGACCTGCGCGAGCTGGCGCTGGGGGGCACGGCCGTGGGCACGGGGCTCAACACGCACCCCGAGTTCGCGGGGCGCGTGGCGGCGGAGCTTTCGAAGGCGGGGGGCACGGAGTTCCGCGAGGCGGCGAACCACTTCGAGGCGCAGGCTTCGCAGGACGCCGCGACCTGGGCGAGCGGCGCGCTGAACACCGTCGCGGCGAGCCTGATGAAGATCGCCAACGACATCCGGCTGATGAACTCCGGCCCGCGCTGCGGGCTGGGGGAGATCACACTGCCCGCCGCGCAACCCGGCTCGAGCATCATGCCGGGCAAGGTGAATCCTGTGTTCTGCGAGTCCGTGATCCAGGTGGGGGCCCAGGTGATGGGCAACCACGTCGCGGTCACGGTCGGCACGCAGTGGGGGCAGCTCGACCTGAACACCATGCTGCCGCTCATCGCGCGCAACCTGCTCGAGAGCATCCGGCTGCTGTCGAGCGTGGCGCGGGTTTTCGCCGACAAGGCCATCGCCGGGCTGGTCGCAAACGAGGAGACCTGCCGGGGTTACGTCGAGATCTCGCCCGGCATGGCGACCGCGCTGAACCCGCTCATCGGCTACGACCGCGCTGCCGGGATCGCCAAGCGCGCGTTCGCCGAGCGCCGCCCGGTGCGCGAGCTGGCGGGCGAGTTGACCGACCTCACCGCGGAGCAGATCGAGCAGGCGCTCGACCCGCGGCGCCAGACCGAGCCCGGCCTGGGGCCGGGCGGCGGCGCGGGCGGATGAGCGCGCCCGGCACGGTCCCGCCACCGCCGGGCCCCGGCGGAGCTCCCACACGCGAGGAGATGGCGGCGCGGCTCGACGACGCCGTCCGCCGCGTGGGCGCGGTCGCCCACCGCACGCCGGTCGCCACCTCGCGCACGCTGGATGAGCGCACCGGGGCGAGCGTGTTCCTCAAGTGCGAGAACCTGCAGCGCATGGGGGCGTTCAAGTTCCGCGGGGCCTACAACACCATCTCGCGGCTCGAGCCCGCCGCGCTGAAACGTGGCGTGATCGCCTACTCGTCGGGCAATCATGCGCAGGCCGTCGCACTGGTCGCGCGCATGCTCGATGCTCCGGCCGTGATCGTGATGCCGAGCCACGCGCCGCGACCCAAGCTCGAGGCGACGCGCGGCTACGGCGCGGAGGTCGTCTTCTACGACGCGCTGGGTGAGGAGCGAGAGGCGCTGGCCGCGCGGCTCGCCAGCGAGCGCGGACTCACGCTGGTCCCGCCCTTCGACCACCCGGACATCATCGCCGGGGCGGGCACCGCGGCGGCCGAACTGTTCGAGGACGCCGGGCCGATGGATCTGCTGCTGGTGCCGGTCGGCGGCGGCGGGCTCATCTCCGGCTCGGCGCTGGCCGCCGATGGGAAGTGCGGCGAGTGCTGTCGCGTGGTCGGCGTGGAGCCCGAGGCCGGCGACGACGCCTGCCGCTCGTTCCGCGAGGGCCGCATCGTGCGCATCGCGCCGCCCGTGACCATCGCCGACGGCGCGCGCACGCCGTCGGTGGGGCCGCTCACCTTCGAGATGATGCGCCGCCACGTGGACGAGATGACCACCGTGCCCGACCGCGCGCTGATCGAGGCCATGCGCTTCGTCTGGGAGCGCATGAAGCTCGTGGTCGAGCCGACCGGCGTGCTGGGCCTGGCCGCGCTGCTGAGCGGCAGGGTCCGCGCCGAAGGCAGGCGCGTGGGCGTCATCCTTTCCGGCGGGAACGTCGATCTGGCGCGCGTGGGGGAGTGGTTCGCGGCGGACTGAGCGTGAGAGCCGCGGCCCGCGCGGCGGCGCGTGAGGAAACGATCCGGCGACGGTCTACGCGACCTCGTCGCGGACGGGGTGCAGCAGGGAGGCCAGCACGCTCGCGGCCAGCGTCGCCGCGACCGCGCCGAGCGCCACGAGGTTGTCGATCTTCCACGGTGTCTGCGCCAGCAGCAGCTTGGCGCCCGCGAACACGAGGACCACGCCGAGCGCCGGCTTGAGGTAGCGGAAGGCGTTCACGGCACGCGCCAGCAGGAAGTACAGCGAGCGCAGGCCGAGGAGCGCGAAGACGTTCGAGGTGAACACGATGAACGGGTCCAGCGTCACCGAGAAGACCGCCGGGATCGAGTCGATCGCGAACGCCAGGTCGGTCACCTCGACGCACACGAGCACGATGAGCAGCGGGGTCGCCAGCCAGCGGCCTGCCTCGCGCACCACGAAGCGATCCTCGCGGAACCCGGGGGTGACAGGCATCAGCCGGCGGAACAGGCGCACGATCGGGTTGCGCTCGGGATGCACCTCCTCGACGCGGTTCGAGACCATCCTGGCCCCCGCGACGACCAGCAGACCGCCGAACACGTACAGCACCCACGCTGCCTCGTGCACCAGCGCCGTGCCGAGGAGGATCATCACGAGCCGCATGACGACTGCGCCGAGCACGCCCCAGAAGAGCACCTTGTGCTGGAAGCTCGTGGGCACGGCGAAGTAGGTGAAGAGCAGGGCGATCACGAACACGTTGTCCGCGCTCAGCGACAGCTCGATCAGGTAGCCGGTGAGGAACTCGACCGCCTTCTCCGGGCCGGCCAGCCGCCACAGGCCGGCGCCGAAGAGCAGCGCGAGGGTCGCCCAGGCGGAGGTCCACCCGAGCGCCTCGCGCAAGGAGACGGTGTGGCTGCGGCGGTGGAACACGCCGAGGTCCAGCGCCAGCATCGCCAGGATGAACACCGAGAACCCGATCCAGGCGATGAGCGGTACGTTCAGCAGATCGGGCCTCGGCGGTCAGGGAATGGGGCGGGAAGCGCGCGGGACAGGATACTCCCTAGTCGAACAGGTTGCTGAGCCAGGACTCCTTGCGCCGCGGACGGCCATCGCGGTCCCGGTTGTCCATATCGCCGCGGTCGCGGTCGCGCCGGTCGTCATCGTCGCGGTCGAAGCCACGGTCCGAGGACTCGGAGCCGCGCACCCCGGCCGAGCGCTCGATGATCTTGTCCAGCTCCCCACGGTCCAGCCAGACGCCCCGGCAGCTCGGGCAGACGTCGATCTCGATCTCGTTCCGATCCATGGTGACCAGGTCGGCCTGGGCGCACTTCGGGCACTTGAGGCTCTGCGGGCTCATCTCGACGACTCCTCGGTCTCGGGTGGGAACGGCAGGGATCCGGAGCACTGGCCGCGACCGCCGCCCCAGGGTCCCCCGGGCAGGGCCGCGCAACGATGGGCAGCATGGAGTGCCGGGCACGCTTAGACCATTACGAAAAATCTAATGGACTCTTAGGTATTGCCTGCTATGTTCCCGCGCATGGCGCTCCTCAACTTCCACCACCTGCGGTACTTCTGGACCGTGGCGCGGGAGGGCGGCCTGCGCAAGGCGGCGGAGCGGCTGCACGTCTCGCAGCCGACCATCTCGGCGCAGGTCAAGGCGCTCGAGGAACAACTGGGCGAGAAGCTCACGCGCCGCGCCGGGCGCGGGCTGGCGCTGACCGAGGCGGGGCGCCGCGTGTTCGACTACGCCGAACAGATCTTCGCGCTCGGCGAGGACCTGGTGCAGGCGGTCGGGAAGCCGGACGGAGCGCGGCCCATGCGGGTCGCCCTCGGAGTGACCGACTCGCTGCCCAAGCTGGTCGGCCACGCGCTCATGCGCCCGCTCTTCCAGCTCGGCTACCCCGTCCAGGTGGTGGTGAGCGAGGCGGCGGCGGCGGAGCTTCTCGTGCAACTCGCCGGACACCGCCTCGACCTGGTGCTGGCGGACGAGCCCGCGCCCAGCTCGCCCTATCTGCGGGCGTTCAACCATCCGCTCGGTGCCTGCGGAGTGTCGTTCTGCGCCGCGCCGGCGCTGGCCGCCCGCGTGCGCCGCCGTTTCCCGCGCTCGCTCGACGGTGCGCCCATGCTCCTGCCCACGCTCGGCACCGCGCTGCGCCGCTCGCTCGACCACTGGTTCCAGCGCAGCGAGCTGCGGCCCCGCGTCGTGGCCGAGTACGACGACGGCGCGCTCATGAAGATCGCCGCCGCCGACGGGCTGGGCGTGCTGCCGATCCCCACGGTGGCCGAGCGCGACGCGGTCGAGCGCTACGGGCTTGCGCGCGTCGGGCGGACCGAGGCCTGCCGCCAGGAGTTCTTCGCCATCAGTGTCGAGCGCAAGCTGACCCACCCGGCCGTCGTGGCGATCACCTCGTCGGCCCGGGAGTCGCTCTTCGGGGGATCGGCCCGGCGCTCGATCCCGAAAGGCCGCAAGACGGCACGATAGGCCGCAGACCGGGACCAGGAAACGCAACCCCCGCCGGGCGGAAGGGGCCCGGTGGGGGCTGCGCGTCCCGGAGGAAGGCAGGACGGGCGGAGGATTCAACTACGACTTCTGTGGGTCGGTTCGCCGCCCGTTCTCCGCTACTTGATCCCCGCCTTGGCCAAAGCCTCGCGCAGCACGTTCTCCTCGCGCACGCCCCGGTAATAGGCGCTGATCTTCCCGTCCCGGCCGATCACGACCAGCGTGGGGATGGCGTCGGCCTGGTAGAGCCGGCTGACCTCGCCGTTCGGGTCGAGCAGGATGGGCATGGTGTAGGGGTTCTGGGCGAGGAAGCCCTTCACGGTGGCGATCTCCTCGGCGAAGTTGACGCCGAAGACCACGAGGCCCTTGGCCTTGAACTCCTTGTGGAGCGCCTCGACGCGCGGCATCTCGATGCGGCACGGCCGGCACCAGGTGGCCCAGAAGTCGAGCAGCACGACCTTGCCCTTGTAGGACGCGAGCGAGACGGTGCTGCCCTTGACGCCCTTGAGCGTGAACGGCGGTGCGGGCTTGCCGATCAGCGGGGACGGGATCTCGGGGCCGGCCTGCGCGCCGAAGGTCTGCACCAGTGTCGCGCCTTCCGGTGGGTCGAAGGCGAAGAGCGAGTCGGGCAGCGCCTCGTTCACGCGGCCGAGCGTGAAGCTCGTGACCTGGTCCATCGTCATGTTCGTGCCGGTCGTGGGATTGCGCAGGCGGATGCTCGTGCTGTCGCGCAACACCAGCGCCCGGGCCTTCTCGACCCAGAAGGTGGCCGTGATGCGCGCGGTGCTGTCGGTGGCGAGTGCCTGGGGTGGCTCCATCTCGCAGCGCACCACCCAGCAGTCGGCCGGCGTGCCGCCGACCGTGACCTGCCGTTCGCCCGTGATGTCGGCGGTCCTGACGCCCTGGAGCAGATCGAAGTAGCGCGTGAGCGGCGAGTTCCCCGGCGGCTTCTGCATGCCGAGGCTCTCCGCCACGGCCTCCGCCGGCTTCTGCGTGTACTGGTTGAGCGGGTAGACGCAGGTCGAGGTCAGCCTGCCGTCGGAGACGATCAAGCCGCCCATCTGCGGGTGGCGGATGTCCAGGTGCATGCGTCCCGCCCGGTCGGCCGCCGCGACCACCGGCACCTGGATGTTCTGATCGTTGCCACCGGTCACGCGGATGTCCATCACGCCCACGAAGTGATAGCTCGTGAGCGCACGATAGCCATCACTCACCTTCTGGAGCAGGGCGCGCGCTTCAGGCGCCGGCTCGGCCCGCACCGGACCGGCGAGGGTGAGGGCGAGCAGCGCGGCCAGGATGGGCTTGAGCATGGCGGGGTTCCTCTGGGCTGAGGTCGGTCGATCGTCAGGCGCAGCGGGTGAAGATACCCCGCGGGGACGGGGCGCGTCCAAACGGCGGACCGCGCCATGCCGTTCGCGATGCGTGGATGCAGGCAGGGAACGCCGCGGCGTCGCGCCCGCGGGTGCCGGCGCGCCTGCGCGCGCCCCCGCGGGCGCGACGTGCCTGCGCGCGCGGCTCAGGCCCCCGCGAGCCTGGCGAGCGCAGCCGGGATGTCGCCCTCGAGGTGCAGCCGCACGACCCGGCGGCCGCGCCGGGCCAGGACCTCGTAGTCCCCGGCCGCCTGCGCGCGGCGCAGCATGCCGAAACTGTAGGGCTCGCCGGGGATCGGCACGTCCAGGCCCTCGTCCGCGGTGATCTGCAGGAAGAGGCCGCGGTCGGGCCCGCCCTTGTGCAACTGGCCGGTCGAGTGCAGGAAGCGCGGGCCGATTCCCAGCGTGGTCGCGAGCCCGGAGCGCCCGCCCGCCGCGGCGCGCACGCGCTGCAGCGCTTCGTCCACCGCTGGCGTGGCGTGCAGGTAGGCGAGCAGCGCCAGGTAGTCGCCCGGGCGCGCGAGCGACAGCAGTGCCGCGAGGGCGGTGGCGGGATCGTCGGCGCCCGCCGCGCGCAGCGCCGGCTCCGCCGGGCCCGCCGCGTAGAGGCTCCAGCCTTCGCCCTTCGCCAGCGGGGCCTCCGCGGGGAAGCGGCCCTCGGCGAGCGCCCGGTCGAGCACGGCCTGGGTCGCATGCTTGGCCTCGGAGACGTTGGGCTCGTCGAAGGGATCCACGCCGAGCACGGCGGCCGCAGCGGCCGTCGCGATCTCCCAGCGCAGGAAGGCCGCGCCCAGGTCGCGCGGAGACTCGAGGTCGAGCAGCCAGGCCGGGCCATCGCGATGCGCGATCGATCGGCCGAGAGCGGGGTCGAGGTCGGGGGTCGCGACGAAGGCGCGGTCCGGGCGGGCGAGTGCGGCGGGCCCGGACGCCTCGCCGTCCACCGGCACGACGCCCTGGCCGTCCTTGCCGGTGCTCTCGGCGACGAGTTGCTCGACCCAGGCGCCGAACGGCGCCCAGCGGAGGCCGAAGGCGAGGGTGAGCTTGTCCTGGCCGGCGAGCGCGGCCTCGCCCACCGCGACGCCGAAGGCCACGCCCGCGCCGCCGGACGTGTCGCGGCGGGCCTCGTCCAGTTCGCGCGCCGCACTCGCGATCAATGCCGCGGGGCTCGCGCCGATGAGCGCGGCGGGCAGCAGGCCGAAGAGCGAGAGCGCGGAGTAGCGCCCGCCCACGTCGGGCGGGTTGAGGAACACCCTGCGATAGCCGCGCTCGGCGGCCCGCGCGGCGAGCGGGCTGCCGGGGTCGGTGATGGCGACGAAGGCGCGGCCCGCGTCGGCCCCGCGCGCCGCGCGCGTCCACTCGAAGAAGTGCTTCTCGAAGGAGGCGACCTCGATGGTGCCGCCCGACTTCGAGGAGACGAGGAAGAGCGTGTGCCGGGGATCATGCGCGGCGCTGACGGCGCGCACCGCGGCCGGGGAGGTGTTGTCGAGCACGGTCAACTCGAGGAAGCCGGGTGCCACGCCGAGCATGCGCCGCATGACCTCGGGCGCGAGGCTCGATCCGCCCATGCCGAGGAGCACGGCATGGGTGAAGCCCTCGGACCGGACCTCGGCCACGAAGGCCTCGAGTCCCGTGATCTCGCCGCGCATGCCCGCGGGCAGGTCGAGCCAGCCCAGGCGGTTCGCCGCGACCTTCTGATGCGTGGAGTCCGTGCTCCAGAGCGTGGCGTCCTTCCGCCAGAGCCGGGCCGCGAACTCTCCGCGGCGCGCGCTGTCCCAGGCCGCGCCCACGGCTAGCCCGCCATCCGCGCACGCTTCTCTTCGAGCGTGGCGAGCAGGGAATCGAACGACTTCACGAATGCTGCCACACCTTCCTCCTCGAGTTGGCCGATGAGATCGTCCAGCGGCACGCCCAGCTCGGGCAGCCGCCGGAACAACGTGCGAGCCTCGTCCGCGCCGCGCAGCAGCCGCGGGTCGAGCACGCCGTGGTCGTTGTAGGCGGCGAGCGTCCTGGGCGGGATCGTGTTCACCGTGTCGGGGCCGATGAGTTCGTCCACGTAGAGAGTGTCGGAGTAGGCCGGGTTCTTCGTGCCGGTCGAGGCCCAGAGCGGGCGCTGCACGCGCGCGCCGAGCGCGGCGAGCGGCTGGAAACGCGGCGCGTCGAAGACCTCGCGGAAGCGCGAGTAGGCCAGCTTGGCATTGGCGACGGCCGCCTGGCCGCGCAGGTCCGCGAGCTCGACGTGCTCGACCGAGTCCGCCGGCAGGGTGGCCAGACGCTGCTCGATCGCCGCGTCCACCTTGCTGTCCACGCGCGAGACGAAGAACGAGGCCACCGAGACGACCGGCGCGAGCGGCTGGCCCCGGGCCGCGCGGGACTCGAGCCCGCCGAGGTAGGCTTCCATCACCTGCTCGTAGCGCGCGAGCGAGAAGATGAGCGTGACGTTCACGCAGGTGCCCTCGGCGAGCAGCGCGCGCACCGCGGGCAGGCCCTCGGCGGTGGCGGGCACCTTGATCATCACGTTCGCGCGGGCCACCGCGGCCTTGAGCCGGCGCGCCTCCTCGACCGTGCCGTCGGAGTCGTGCGCGAGCCGCGGGCTGACCTCGATGCTCACCCGGCCGTCGAGCCCGCCGCTCCGCTCGAAGACCGGCAGGAGCGCGTCGCAGGCGGTCTGCACGTCCTCGATGGCGAGCGACTCGTAGAGCGGCACCCCTGCGAGCTGGCGGGCGAGGCGCTCGCGGATGGCGGCGTCATAGTCGCTGCCCTGGCCGATGGCCTGCTGGAAGATGGTCGGGTTCGAGGTCACGCCGACGACGCCCTGGTCGCGGACCTGTGCGGCGAAGACCCCCGACTGGAGCTCGCGACGGTGGATGTAGTCGAGCCAGACGCTCTGGCCGAGGTCGAGGAGTCGCTGGGCGCGGCAGGGCATGGGATCTCCTGTGGGTGTTCGCGGGGGCTCTGGCCGAGGCGCGGGCCCCCGTGGTGCGGCCCCGAAGGCCCGCATGGCGCGGTATCCGGGTGGATGTCGAAGCGTCAAAGGGCACGGATTCGCCGCCAAGATGCGCCCCGGCAGGTGCCCGACGCAAGGCGGCGAGCCCGTCATGGAGACGCGCCGCGGGATGGCGCGGTCCCCGGGAGAGGCGGAGGGCGGGCAGAGGCAGCATGCGTTCGCCCTCCACCTCTCCCGGGGACCGTTGGCCCGGCGGTCTGCGCAGCCTCCGCTGTTTGATACCCCGGCGGGCGGCCGCTACCATGCGCGCGTCACGCAGAGGCCGAGGCCGCCACCCCAGCCTCCCGCCGCCAGGTACCTGGCCGGGTCGGGAGCATCCCCATAGGACGGACGACATGGTATCCAATCGCAAACTCGAGGCATGGGTTCAGGAAGTCGCCTCCATGTGCCAGCCGGAGAAGGTGGTCTGGTGCGATGGCTCGGCCACGGAATACCAGACCATGCTGCGCCTCATGGTGCAGGCGGGCACCGCCCAGTGGCTCGATCCCGGGAAGCGCCCCAACAGCATCTACGTGCGTTCCGACCCGGCCGACGTCGCGCGGGTCGAGGAGTTCACGTTCATCTGCTCGAAGAGCAAGGAGGACGCGGGTCCGACCAACAACTGGCGCGATCCGGACGAGATCCGCCAGACGCTGACCGGGCTCTTCGCCGGCTGCATGGCGGGCCGCACGCTCTACGTGATCCCCTACAGCATGGGTCCGATCGGCTCACCGATCGCCAAGATCGGCGTGGAGCTCACCGACTCGCCCTACGTGGTCGCCAACATGCACATCATGGCCCGTGTCGGCACGCGCGTGCTCGAGGTCCTCGGCGCCGAGGGCGAGTTCGTGCGCGGGCTGCACTCGGTGGGGGCGCCGATCGCCTCAGCCACCGCGGCGGACTCGCCCTGGCCGTGCAACGCCCAGAACAAGTACATCTGTCATTTCCCCGAGACGCGGGAGATCTGGTCGTTCGGCTCGGGCTACGGCGGCAACGCCCTGCTCGGCAAGAAGTGCCACGCGCTGCGCATCGCCTCGGTGCAGGCCCGCGACGAAGGCTGGCTGGCCGAGCACATGCTGATCCTCAAGCTCACGAACCCGGCGGGGAAGAGCCTCTACGTCGGCGCTGCGTTCCCCTCGGCCTGTGGCAAGACCAACCTGGCGATGCTCGAGCCGACGGTCGCGGGCTGGAAGGTCGAGACCATCGGCGACGACATCGCCTGGATGAAGTTCGGCGCGGACGGGCGGCTCTACGCCATCAACCCCGAGGCCGGCTTCTTCGGCGTGGCGCCGGGCACCAGCATGCAGAGCAATCCGAACGCCCTGCGCACGCTCGGCAAGAACGCCATCTTCACCAACTGCGCGATCACGCCCGAGGGCGATGTCTGGTGGGAGGGGATGAGCGACGTGCCGCCGCCGGCGCTGCTGGACTGGCTGCGCCGCCCGTGGACGCCGCAGAGCAACCGCAAGTCGGCGCACCCGAACTCACGCTTCACCGTGCCGGCGCGGCAGTGCCCGGTGATCGCGCCCGAGTGGGAGGATCCGAAGGGCGTGCCGATCTCGGCCTTCCTGTTCGGCGGCCGGCGCGCGACCACCGCGCCGCTGGTCAACGAGGCGTTCTCCTGGCAGCACGGCACGTTCCTCGGCTCGATCATGAGCAGCGAGACCACGGCCGCGGCGGCCGGCGCCCAGGGGCAGCTGCGCTTCGACCCGTTCGCCATGCTGCCGTTCTGCGGCTACCACATGGGGGACTACTTCGCGCACTGGCTCAAGGTCGGCGGGGCGAGCACGCCCGAGAAGCTGCCGCGCATCTACTACGTGAACTGGTTCCGCCGCGGCGCGGACGGGGGCTTCCTGTGGCCGGGCTACGGCGAGAACAGCCGCGTGCTCAAGTGGGTCTTCGAGCGCGTGACGGGCACGGGGCAGGCCGTGGACACGCCCATCGGCCGTCTGCCGGCGCCGGGAGCGCTCGACCTGGCCGGCCTGGACGTGCCGAAGGCGGACCAGGAGGAATTGCTGCGGGTGGATGCGAAGAGCTGGCTCGCGGACCTGCCGCTCCTGCGCGCGCACTACGAGAAGTTCGGCACGCGACTGCCGGCGGTGCTGAAGGAGGAACTGGACGCGCTCGAGCAGAGGCTGCTCGCGGCGAAGTAGGCGACGGGCCGCGGCGGACGCGCGGCCCGCGGGAGATCGAGACGCGACGCCCGTGGCGGATGGCCGCGGGCGTCGCGCCGTTCAGGCGCCCGCCAGCGCCAGCCGGGCGGCGCCCCAGAGCGCGGCGCGGTCGTCGCACAGGACCGTGACCGGGACGCGCGCCAGCACGGGGCCCATGCGGCCCTTGTCGTGGAGGGCCTGGAGGAAGCCGCCGGAGCGCAGCAGCGGCAGGATGCGCGGGGCGATGCCGCCGCCCAGGTAGATCCCGTTCACGGCAAGCGCCTTGAGGGCCAGGTTCCCGGCCTCGGCGCCGTAGATCGAGACGAAGCGCTCGAGGGCCAGCCGCGCGCGCCCGCAGGAGCCGTCGAGCGCCGCGCCGCTCACGACCGCGGCTGGGTCCGCGGCGGTCTCGAAGCGGGCGGCCACGTCCGCCGACGCCGTGCCACGGCCGGTCGCGGCGAAGAAGCGGTAGAGGTTCGCCAGCCCGGGCCCCGAGAGGATGCGCTCGTAGCTCACGCGCCCGTGGCGCCCGCGCAGCCAAAGCAGCAGTTCGTCCTCGAGCGCGTCGCGCGGAGCGAAGTCGGTGTGTCCACCCTCGGAGGCGCACGGCTGCCAGGTCGTCCCGTCCCAGATGAGCAGGGCCTCGCCCAGCCCCGTGCCGGCCGCGATCAGGGCGCGGTTGCCGGGCCGGGGCGTGCCGGGATGCAGGGTCTCGACCTCCTCGCCCTCCAGCAGCGGCAGGCCCCAGGCGGTGGCCTCGAGGTCGTTGATGAGCAGCACCGGGGCCCCGCCGAGTTCCGCGCTCAGCGCCGCCGCGCCGATCTTCCACGGCAGGTTGGTGGCCTCGATGCGCTGCTCCACGACCGGGCCGGCGATGCCGAGGACCGCGCGGCCGGGCGGCGCGGGCGCGCCGGCCAGGAACCCGCGCACCAGTGCCTCGAGCGTGGCGTACTCGCGGCTCGGCAGGCGTCGCTCGAGGACGGGCGCGCGCACGGAGGAGCCGGGCTCGTACAGGGCGAGGTGGGTCTTGGTGCCACCGACATCACCGGCGAGGATCACGGGTGCATCCTAACCCGGGCGATTCACGGACCGCCAGCCGGACGGGGCGGTTGACGCCGCGTGCCGGCGCGGACAATATCGGTCACGTCCTGTGGGGCCGCCCTCGTTTCACCGGGAGAGTCGTCATGAAGCGCATCCCTCATCTGGTCCTGTCGCTCGTCGTGCTCGGCGTCCTGGCCGCGGGTTGCGCGGTCAATCCCGTCACGGGCCGGCGCGAGTTGTCGCTCGTGAGCCCCGAGCAGGAGCTGCAGATCGGGAGCGAGGGCTACAAGGCGGTGGTCGCGGAGTACGGGCTCTACGACGACCCGGCCCTCCAGGACTACGTGCATGAGATCGGGCTGAAAGTGGCGCGGGCCTCGCACCAGCCCAGCCTGGCGTGGCACTTCGCCGTGCTCGACGATCCCACGGTGAACGCCTTCGCCATGCCGGGCGGCTACATCTACGTCACCCGCGGCATCCTCGCCCACCTGAACTCCGAGGCGCAGCTGGCGGGCGTGCTGGGCCACGAGATCGGCCACGTCACCCACCGTCACTCCGCCGAGCGCATCACGCAACAGCAGATCTACGGGCTGGGCCTGGGCGTCGCCTCGGTCTTCTCCGGGACGGTGCGCCGCTACGGTGACCTGGCCCAGCAGGGCCTGGGGCTGCTGTTCCTCAAGTACAGTCGCGACGACGAACGGCAGGCCGACGAGCTGGGCGTGGCCTACGCGGCCGGCGGCGGATACGACCCGCGGGAGATCCCCGCGACCTACGCCATGCTCAAGCGCCTGGGGGAGCAGGCCGGACAGCGCCTGCCGGGCTTCCTCTCGACCCATCCCGACCCGGGCAACCGCGAGGTGACCACTGCGGAGCTGGCCAGGCAGGCGGTGAAGGGCAGGACCGGCCTGCTGGTCAACGGGCGCGCCTACGTGCAGCGCCTGGATGGCCTGGTCTTCGGCAGCGACCCGCGGCAGGGCTACTTCGCGGGCGACGAGTACATCCATCCGACGCTGCGTTTCCAGATGACCTTCCCCGCGGGCTGGAAGCACGAGGACACGCGCGCAGCCGTGGCGGCGCAGGAGCCCGGGCAGCAGGCGGTGGTGCAGCTCACGCTGGCCGATGCCGGCACGCTCGCGCCGGCCGCGTTCGTCCAGCAACTGAGTGGCCGCGGCACCTTCACGGAGGTCGCGGGCAAGGCGGAGACCGTCGGCGGCTTCGCGGCCTGGGTGGGGCGGGTCTCGCTCCCGCAGCAGCAGGGGGCGGCGGTGCCGGCCGCGGCCGGCTACATCCGCCGCGCCGACTCGCTGATGTTCCAGCTGCTGGGCCGCAGCCAGCAGCCCGGGGACGCCAACGACGCGAAGATCTACGCGAGCCTGCGTTCGTTCCGCGCCGTGACCGACCCCGCGCGGCTCGCGGTGCGCCCCGACCGGGTGAAGGTGGAGCAGATCGCCGCGACCGCGACCCTGGAGGCGACCCTGCGCAGGCTGGGCGCGGCGGAGAGCCTGTTCCAGACCGACGCGCTGCTGAACGACCTCGAGACCGACGAGACGGTGATGGCGGGCACCCTGCTCAAGGTGGTCGTGCCCGGGAAACGTTAGCGGGGCGCGCGGGACGACTCTTTCGCGCGCACCACGGCGCCCGGGACCAGGATGGACCCGGGCGCTCGAACCGCCGGGGTGGCGGAACTGGCTAGACGCGGCGGACTTAAAATCCGCTGGGCTCACGCCCGTCCGGGTTCGACTCCCGGCCCCGGCACCATCGGCCCGCAGGGTTTGCTCCCTCTCGCTCGGCAGGTCGTGATTCGCTGAAGGTTCACGATGCGGTGCGTCGAGCCCGCGGGAGCGAGACTCGGTCTCCAATGATCAACGCGTGACCGATGGCTCCACCTCAGGCCTTGCCCCCCTCAACTGATCAGTCCCCGGGTGGAGTTGCCCCGTTTCGGTGGACGGGTGAGGACTGCGGTTGATCGAGAGCCGCGCGGGGCGCTGTTTCGCCTCGCCAGCCCCCGACCTTGGATTCATGCCGGAGCATGATCGTGGCTCTGCGGGCATCCTTGGAGGCCATTTCTCGGCGACGCGACCTCGAAGGCGGCCAAATGCCGCTTCTCGAACTCGATCGGTGAAAGGTAGCCCAGCGCCGAGTGCCGACGCTGCGTATTGTACCAGCCCTCGATGAACTCGAACACGACCGGGATCGCCTGCGCCTGCGAGTGGAACTTGCACCTCGCCAGCAACTCGCACTCCAGGGTCGCGAAGAACGACTCGCACAT
>JANXPZ010000109.1 GCA_025357055.1 Candidatus Eiseniibacteriota bacterium
GTCCACGACGATGCCCGGGATGCCGAAGGCGCTGCCGAGCACGACGTTCGCGGTCTTGCGCCCCACGCCGGGCAGCGCGGTCAGCTCCTCCATGGTGTGCGGCACCTCGCTGCCGTGCCGTGCCACGAGGTCGGTGCAGCAGTTCTGGATGGCCTTGGCCTTGTTGCGGTAGAAGCCCGTCGAGCGGATGAGCTCCTCGAGCTCACTGCGGTCCGCGGCCGCGAACGCCGCGGCGTCGGGGAAGCGCTCGAACAGCGCGGGCGTGACCAGGTTCACGCGCACGTCGGTGCATTGCGCCGAGAGGATCGTGGCGATCAGCAACTGCAGGGCGTTCGCGTGGACGAGCGGCGTGGCGGCGTCGGGGTAGAGACGCTCGAGGATGCCGATCAGGGCCGCGAGACGGGCGGGTTCGGCGCCCGCACGCAGCGCGGGTCGCGCCACGGGGCGGGCCTTCGCGCGGGGCTTCGTCGCGGGCGGGAGCTTCGCTGTGAGCCGCGGCGCGCTCCCCGTCCTGGGCCGCGCGCCCCGCGGCGCGTGTGCCGGCCCCGCGCCCGCGCGGGGGGCGGAGGCGGCGCCCGCGCCGGAGACCCGTTTGTGGGTGCGGCTGCCGCCGGGCGTGGCGCGCGGGCGGCTCTTGCCCGGGAGGCCCGGCTCGGGAGTGCGGCGACGACGGGAGCGCGGCGATTTGCGCGGCATGGTGTGGTGACACTAACCCGGACGATTCATGAAACGCCAGCCGGGAGTGCGGGACAGGGCGCGGCCACCAGGCGCGCGCGGGGTCCGGACGCGCGCGGCGCCCGGGCAGGTCACGCGCCCGGGCGCCGGGGTCACTCCGTTCCCCGTGTCGAACTCAGAACCCCCAGGAGAGCCCGATGCGCATGCCGAGGCCGTTCATCTGGACCACGTCGCGCACGGTCACGGCACCCAACTCGTCGAGGTAGACGTCCGCGTCGCTGCCGACCTCGGAACCGTTGTAGAACACTTCTCCGTTGACGCGCGTGCGGCCGTCGAGCGGGATGCCGGCACCGCCCCACACCTGCCAGCCGAAGCCGCCGAAGGTCTGCTGGAACGATTCGCCGGTCAGGTAGTCGTCGACCGTGAGGAAGAGCCACTCGTAGCCCGCCCCGAAACCGCCGTACGGGATGACGGGCAGGTTCTCGTCGCCGCTGATCTGCACGAACGCCAGGATGGGCATCAGGTCCGCGCTGGCCCTGGACAGGAGGAGCCGCGAGTCGCCCCTGGCAGCCGGGAACCGGACCTCACCCAGGTCCAGGGTCGTGCTCTCCGACCTGTGCCACCAGTCCACGGCCAGGCCGATCTGCACGCGCGGGTCCACCTGCGGGCCCATGCGGAAGCCGCCCACGAAGCCGGGGGAAAAGCCCTCGGTCGGATCGAAGAAGCCGCCGTGCACCTGCGTGGTGGTCGGCATCACCGAGGCGCGCGAGCGATAAGCGCGCGGGCGGTAGCCGACTCCGCCCACGAACGGCGTCGCCAGCGCGAGCGTGGGCGGCGCAGTGACCTCCGCCGCGACGACGGCGGTCGGCGCCACGCTCACGAACGGCATCATCAGGGATGGGGCTTGCAGAAGACTCCCGGAGACGCCGGGGCTCGCCGCGGCGGCGCCCGGGAGCAGCGCGGCCGCAAGTACGGCACTCCACAAGTAGGTGCGCATATCGGATACCCTCCGTGCTGGGTGAGGCTCGGACCGTGGACGACGACACGGTTCTCTCGCATGGCCCGTGCCGGACCGTCCTTTGCATCCGGACGCCACAGGATAGCCCTTTCCAGCGCAAAGTTGTGTATCGTTCACCCTCGCCGTGGCGGACGGGTCGCGAGGTGTTGCGGCCCCGCCGCACCGCGTATAGGTTTGGAGGTCCCATGGCCGCCCTGCTCACCTGCATGACCACGCTCGCGTTGGCCGTCACCGCCGTCGCCGGAGCCGGCTCCCCGCCCGCGCCGTCCGCCCGCTCCTCCGGTCCCACGCTCGCGGCCGAGGACACCATGTACTACGAGATGCCCCCGGTGCTGGTGAGTTCGCCGCGGGTGACGCTCGACGAGATCCTCGGGCGCGTGGCCCGCGGCGAGCGCCGCCGCGACTCGCTCATGGCCGACCAGAGCGTGCTCGTCACCACGCGCCTGGTGCGCAACGCCGACCGCGGGAAACCGGCCGAGTTGCTGACCGAGACGGTCATGCGCGTCTACAAGAAGAAGCCCGACCGGGTGCGCACGCAGGTGCTGCGCGATTACCGGGCCGGCGACGAGAAGAAGAAGCACGCCCGGGTGGACGTGAAAATGCGGGCGCGCGGCGGGATGGACGAGGAGGTCGTGAACTTCGCCTTCCGTCCCGAGGCCCGGCGCCAGTATAAGTACCGCATCCTGGGGCGCGAGCTGACCGGCGGCCACGTCGTCTATCGCATCGCCTTCGAACCCCGCTCGCTGCTCGACGCCACGGAGCCCCGGGGCGTGGTGTGGATCGACACCAACGACTTCGTCATCGTGCGCCAGGAGCTGGTCTTCGACCGCTCGCCGGCGGCGCCCATCATCAAGAACGTGAATCGCGTCGTCATCGAGCGGCAGAACGTGGACGGCTACTGGGTGCTGAAGCGCGTGTTGTTGCGCGCGGAGGCCACGATCCCGCTGCCCCAGGTGGGCAGGAGCTTCGATTTCTCCCTGCGCTTCGACGACTACGCCATCAACCGGGGCCTGCCCGATTCGCTCTTCATCGGACCCGCGGAGGTGAAGTGATCAAGACCAGCCGTTTCCTCGCGATCACCCTCGCCCTCGCGACCGCGCTCGTCGCATCGCGGCCCGCCGCGGCGCAGGAGCCCGCCGAGCCCGACACCAGCCTGGGCGGGTTCCTCGAGGCCTTCTCCGACTCGACCGACCGCTACTTCGGCATCTCGGCCGCGCCGGTGGACACCGCCGGCCTCGACACCGTGCTCTTCGACAGCACCCTGCGCCCGCAGCGCCGGCTCGAACTCGGCTTCTCGCCGACCTTCGACTTCAGCCGCGTGGACGGCTCGACGCCGGGGCTCTCCGGCTCGCTCGGCGTCACCGCACCCGAGCCGGGCCACACCGGCTGGGGCAGGCTCCGCGGCGGGATCGCGCGCGCCAACGGCCCGCGCGTGAATCTCGGCGGCGTCCGCTACACGAACCGTCTCTGGCTCGCGCGGCAGCCGTTCGACCTCGACCTGTGGAGCGGACGGAAGACCGCGCACCTGGACCGCGACGACGAAGGCCTGCTCAGCATGGTGGGAGCCTTCCTCGCCGGCAGCGACTGGACGCAGTACTACCGCAGCGAGGGCTTCGAGGGCTCGGTCGAGCACCGGCAGGGCTGGTGGCGGGCCAGCGCGGGCTTCCGCGACCTCCTCCAGTCGCCGCTGCGCACCACGGCGACCTGGAACCTCTTCGACCAGGACCTCGTGCGATCCGGGAACCTGGCCGCGACGCGCGGCCGGACGCACGAGCTGGAATACGCGGCCGCGGCGCACTGGCCGCGCCTTCCGCTGCGCACCGAGATCGCCTATCAGACATCGAGCCGGCGCCTGGGCAGCGACTTCGAATACCGGCGCGTGCGCGCGGCGGCCGGCCTCGACCTGTCCCTCGGGAGCGTCGCCTCGCTCGTGCCACAGTTCGCCTGGGGCCGCCAGACGGGCGACGAGCTGCCGCAGGCCGCGTTCTACCTCGGTGGTCACGAGCTGCTCCGCAGCCTGCCCCGCGACCAGCTCGGCGGCACGGGCATGGCGATCGCGAAGCTGGACCTGATCTGCGCGCAGGACCTGCTCGCGCTCCTGCACATCCCGCACCCGGCGGCGCTGCCGCTGCAGGGCGCGATCTTCGCCGCCAGCGGCGCCATGTGGGGGCGGGACCCCTACACCGGCACGGTCGTGCGGGGCGGCGACTGGCCCGACTCCCGGGACTGGCTGAGCGAGGCGGGTGTCTCGCTGCTCTACAACACGGCGCTGTTCCCGGCGCTGCACCTCTCCTACGCCTGGCCCATCGGCCCGCGCGCCGGCGAGGGGCGCTGGTCCGTGTCGTTCTCGCGCCCGCTGGATCTGCTGCGCGCCGAACCGGAGAGCGAGGAGTAGCGGGAACGACCGCGGTCCTCCCCGGCTCCGCGCGAAGTGAGCCCCCGGCGGAACCGTCCGCCGGGGGCCTTGTCGCCTCGCCGGGCTCGTCCCCTCACCCTGACATCCTGCGAACCGGCGCGACGAACGGTGGCGCCGCGTCAGATCGCGCGGCCGTTGTGCTTGAGCCGCCAGATCCGGGCGCTCTGCCGGTCGAGCGCCCGGTGCAGCCGCACGCGCTCCCGCGGTCCGACCCGGCCGTCCGCCCGGGCGCGCAGTTCCATGCGGCGGATGTGGCGCTGGCCCTGCCGCAGGCGGACCGTCTCGCGCGCGGTCAGCTGGCCGCTGGCGACGCCGCGCTGGATGCGCTGGTGCTGGCGCCACTCGCGCCGTTCGACGCGCTGCGTGCCAGGCTGTGCCGAGGCACTGCCGGCGACGGTGACCGCGATCGCGACCGCCATGACGATCATCGTGAGGCGCTTCATGACTTCCTCCTTGCTCGGTGGGGCATCGCTGCACGGGGAGCGTGCTGTCACGCCACGAGCAGGAGCAGGGGGCGTGCCGCGCGGTCGCCGACGGCCACGGACACGGCCGCGCAGCGGGTTAGGAGCGCCCTGCGGGCCTGCGCGCGCGGCCGGGACCACAGAGATGCACCGGGCCGTCCAGTCCGCGGCGGCCACCGTGGACGGCCCGGTACACGGCCCGGGGCGAAGGTCCGGAAGCGGTCAACCCCGCGCGGCGCGGGACGGAGTGACGGGCGGCAGGCGAAGGACCAGGCCGCCGATCGCTTCGCCCGATCGCGGGCGAAACGGACGACCTATTCCGGCACCTCGATCGTGCCCTCGAGATAGGGCGTGGCGTGACCGGCTATGATGACGCGCTCGCCCCGGTCCTCGCAGAACAATTCGCCGCCGCGCGCCGACACCTGCCGGGCCCGCAGCGTGGTCTTGCCCAGCCGGCGCGACCAGTAGGGCACCAGCATGCAGTGCGCCGAGCCCGTGACCGGGTCCTCGGGCACGCCGACCAGGGGCGCGAAGAAGCGCGAGACGAAATCGCACTCGTCCCCCGGGGCGGTGACGCACACCGCGTGGAAACCGAGCGCCTTCACGCGCGCGAAGTCCGGCTGGAGCGCACGCACCTGCGCCTCGCTCGCGAAGACCGCGAGCAGGTCGCGCGACAGGAGCGTGGCAAGCGGCGCGGCCCCCAGCGCCTCCGCGAACCCCGCCGGCGGCTCGCACTCCCCCGCCGGGCGCGAGGGGAACTCCAGCGCCAGCAGGTCGCCGCGGCGCTCCACCACCAGCGGGCCGCTCTTCGAGTGGAACGTCACGCGGGTGCGGGCCGGGTCGAGCCAGTGGAAGATCACGAAGGCCGAAGCCAGCGTGGCGTGACCACACAGGTCCACTTCCGCCGCGGGCGTGAACCAGCGGATGTCGTAGTCGCCCCCCGGGCCGCCCGCGTGCGAGCCCCGGGCCGGCGCGCCCCCGGCCCGGGGCACGAAGAAGGCGGTCTCGGAGAGATTGTTCTCCGCCGCGATGGACTGCATGAGCCGCTCGTCGAGCCAGCGCTCGAGCGGGCAGACGGCGGCCGGGTTGCCCGCGAAGACCGCGCTGGTGAACGCGTCCACCTGGTAGAGCGGGAGCCTCACGGCGCCACCTCGCCCGTGGGGGAGCCGGGTCCGCTCCGCCGCGACTCGAGCGCCAGCTCCATGAACATCGCGCCCGGGAGCGGGTTGTAGCGGTACGGCTCGGCCGGCACGAAACCCAGCGCGCGGTAGAGCGCGACCGCCTCCGCCATCTGCGGGAGCGTGTCGAGCCTCATGCGCGCGTAGCCGCGCGACTGCCCCGCGGCGATCACCGCATCGCACAGCCGCCGGCCGACGCCGCGGCCGCGCGCCTCCGGGCGCACGTAGAGCCGCTTCATCTCGCACGCCCCGTCCTCCAGGGCCCGCAGCGCCACGCAGCCCACGGCCCGCTCGTCCAGCATGGCCAGCAACAGGGTGCCGCCCGGCGGCGCGTAGTCGCCGGGCAGCGCGGCCAGCTCGCGGTCGAAGCCCTGGAAGCACAGCTCGAAGCCGAGCGAGGCGGCGTACTCGAGGAACAGCTCGCGCGCGTCACGCAGCTGGATGGCGGTCACGGCCGGAACGAGGTGGATCACGGCTGCGAGGTTAGCCCGGACGATTCATGGAACGCCAGCGGGGAGTGCGGGATGGGGCACGGCAACAAGGCGCGCGAGCGGGTTGCACCGCAGGCGTGTCGAGTGACACGCCGAGGAGCACCCCGGTCGCGCAACGCAGTGGCCGTGCTCCAGATCGCGCTCGCGGGCGGCGGGCCGTGAATCGTCCGGGCTAAGCCCGGACGATTCATGGAACGCCAGCGGGGAGTGCGCCTGCGGGGAGTGCGCACCGCAGAGAGTCTGCGCCGCGATCACGCGCGATCGTCGGCGCCGCTCACCGGCCGGTCTCGGGCGCCGGGACATCGGCGTCCGCGGCAGCCCGGCTGCGGGCCGAGACCACGATGCCCGCGGCGCAGACCAGCGCGGCGCCCAGCCACTGGTTGAGTCCGGGGACGCGCGCGAACGAGAACGCCTCGAACGCGTAGGTGATGACCACGCCGGCGTACGAGACGGCGCTCAGCCGCGCCGCCCGTCCCAGGCCGTAGGCGCGGCTCATCGCGACCTGCCCGAGCCCGCCGGCCGCCGCGCTCGCCAGCAGCGGCACCAGCGCCCGCGGCGAAGGCACCACGAAGCGCGGCAGCGACACCAGCAGCAGGGTCACGCCGGCCACCAGCGACATGTGCAACGCGATGGCCTCGCTGCTCTCGTGCGGACCGAGACGGCGCAGCCGCAGGATGGCGAAGCCGTAGGAGCACGCGCCCAGCAGCAGCGCCAGCGCCAGGTCGCCCGAGACTCGCAGCGCCGGCTGCGCCAGCACCGCCACCCCGACGAAGCCGAGCGCGGCGCCGGCCAGCACGCGCGGCGGCACGCGCTCGCCGAGCACCGGCCCCGAGAACAGCGCCACGAACAGCGGCGCGGTCGCGGTGAGCGTGGCCACGTCGCCCAGGGCGATGCGCGGCGAGCCCAGCGCCAGGAACACCGCGAGCGCGTTCACCGTGCCGAAGATCGAGCGCAGCCAGGCGTTCTTCTGGTCGCGCACCCGCAGCGACACCCCGCGCGCGCGGCCGAGCCCCCAGGCCACCAGCGCGCCGCCCAGGAAGCGCACGCCACCGATCTCCCAGCCCGGCAGGTCCACCGCGCCCCAGCGCGTCGCCATGCGCATGAGCGCGAAACAGACCTCGGTGACCAGGATCCAGAAGACGCCGCTGCGCAGGACGGACTTCATCGCGGAGTGGCGGGCGCGATGCGCCGCCCGGCGACGAACCCGGGCGGGATCGTCACGGACCGGAACGCGGGGCCGGACACGGCGCCGGGGAAGCGGGGCTCGACCGATGTCATGGGTGACGCAGTCTCGCACGCGTGTTCGCGGGGCGCAAAGCCCGCGGCTGCGGACGCGGCGGCCAGGTGGTCCCGTCCGCGGCTGGATTCGTGGCGCGAGCCATCGCCCGCGAGGTCGCGGTGCGGGCGGAGTCCCGGGACGGACCGCTTGTGTTCGCGACGGTCCTCTGGTAACCAATGGCGCAGCGAACGTTCCCGTTCGCGCGGCGTTCCGGATCAGGTCACGGGACGACGCGACACCGGTGAACCCCGGGGCGTCATGACCCACGAGGAGACGATGCTGCTCGACTTGCGAACCCGACGCTGAACCGCCGTCCCGGAGACAGGTCTGTCTCCCGCGACGACACCATCCCACCAGGACCCCTCCCCGCCCGCCTGAGCGCGTTCCAGCCTCGCGGGTGGTACGGGCCCGCTTGCAGGCAAAGGAGACGCGCGATGTCCACCGACTACCGTCCGATGTGGAAGGATCTGGGTCTCGACCTCGAGGCGCACGACGCGTTGCTCGGCGTGCTGGGGTCGCTCTACGAGCAGACGTTCCTGACGCAGCGCGACCGTCCCGACGGCATGAAGTACTTCGATTTCGTGATGAGCGAGGTCCACGGGCTGCGCATCCAGGAGTTGATGGAGGCGCGTAAGCAGGGCCGCAAGGTGGTGGGCGCGTTCTGCGCCTTCGTCCCGGAGGAGATCGTCCTCGCCCTCGACGGGATCCTGGTCGGCCTCTGCGCCGGAGCGGAGTTCGCCACGCCGGAGGCCGAGAAGTACCTGCCGCGCAACACCTGTGCGCTCATCAAGGGCTTCTTCGGCTTCGCGCTCGCCCGGGTCTGCCCCTACCTCGCGGCGAGCGACGTCGTGGTCGGCGAGAACACCTGCGACGGGAAGAAGAAGAGCTACGAGATCTTCCGGGACCTGGTCCCGAACCTCCATGTCATGGACCTGCCGCAGACGAAGAGCGCCGAGGGACGCGCGCTGCTCCGGGCGGAGTTCGTGCGGTTCGCGGCGCACCTGGAGGAGCTCACCGGCAGGAGACTGACGGCCGACGCCCTGCGCCAGGGCATCGCCACGGTCAACGCCAAGCGCGCGGCCATGCACCGACTGGCCCGGCTGCGCGGGGCGGATCCGGCGCCGATCTCCGGGCTCGATGGTCTGCTCGTGAACCAGGTCTATCTCTACGACGATCCGGTGCGCTTCACCGGCTCCGTGAACGCGATCGGCGACGAGCTCGAGCAGCGGATCGCGCAGGGCCGGGGCGTGACGCCGAAGGGCACGCCGCGGATCCTCATCTCCGGCTGCCCGATGGCCGTGCCCAACTGGAAGCTGCCCGCCATCATCGAGGGCAGCGGCGCGGTGATCGTCGGCGAGGAGTCGTGCGTCGGCGAGCGCGGCACGCAGAACCTCACCGCCGACACCGGACGGACCTTGGACGAGTTGATGGACGCCATCGTCGACCGCTATCTCACGATCGACTGCGCCATCTTCACGCCCAACCCCTCGCGGGTGGAGCACGTCCTGAGCATGGTCCGCCGGACCGGCGCCCACGGCGTGATCCACTACGGCCTGCAGTTCTGCTCGCCGTACCTGATCGAGGCCGGGCCGGTCGAGCGGCGACTGGAGCAGGAAGGCGTGCCGACCCTGCGGATCGAGACCGACTACAGCCAGGAGGACGTCGGGCAGATCCGGACGCGGGTCGAGTCCTTCATCGAGCGCCTGCGTGACTGAGCCCGGGATCCGCGCCGGGATCGACGTCGGATCCCGCGCGGTCAAGCTCGTCGTGATGGAGAACGGGAGCGTCGTCCGCTCCCTCGTGGAGGACACCGGCTCCGATCCGCTGGCGGTCTGCCGGCGACTGCTGGCCGGCGTCACCTGCGACTCCATCACGGCGACGGGCTATGGCCGGCACCTCTTCAAGGAGCACTGGCCCGCCGCCGAGGTCATCACCGAGATCAAGGCGGTGGCCCGGGGCGCCGCGTCCCTCGTGCCGCTCTGCCGGACCGTCATCGACATCGGCGGGCAGGACAGCAAGGCGATCGCGCTCGGACCCGACGGCAAGGTGCAGAAGTCGGTGATGAACGACCGCTGCGCGGCCGGCAGCGGCCAGTTCCTCGAGATGATGGCGACGGCTCTGGCCTACGAGCGCGACGAGTTCGTCGCGGCGGCCTGCCGGGCCGGGCGGGCCGAGCGGCTGAACAGCATGTGCACGGTCTTCGCCCAATCGGAGGTCGTCTCGCTGATCGCGCGCGGAGCCGCGCGGGAGGAGATCGCGCTCGGGGTCCACCAGGCCATCGTGCGCCGGACCGCGGCGCTGGCCGGGGGCGTGCCGCTCGAGGAGACCATCGTCTTCACCGGCGGTTGCGCCCGCGATCCGTGCCTGGTCGCACTGCTTAGCGAGGCGCTCAAGCACCCTCTGCTGGTGCCACCGGGCCCGCAGAGCGTCGCGGCCCTGGGCTGCGCGCTCGGCGGGGCGGTGGCCCCGACTGGATGACGTTGAGAACGTTGCATCAGGCCGTGTGAGGGCCTGCAACTCTGACGGGATTCTCCCTGCTCGGCCTGGAATCGACGGCCGCGCGCCGCGGTGGGCCGCTGGCCGGGCAAACGCTTCGCGCCCTTCGCGGGATCCCACTCCTCGCGGGCCGCACCGGGGTTCGCAAGTGGGACATCGCGGTGCCGGGGAATCTCTGTGCAAACGTTCCCCAGCCCCCTGTTCGAGCGCGTGCAGGCGCGGCTCGGTGGGCAGGCGACGCCCTGCCAGAAGCGTACTGCAGCCGCGCACAACCACTTCCGGGAAGGTGCTTGACTCGGTCTCGGGGGCTGTCGATACTTCTTCTCGCCAAGTCCTCAAGGGGACTTGGTCCTAAAGCCCCCGGCGTACGGCAAGACCGAACGCCGGGGTTTTCATTTTCCCTGGACGCACACCGTGAGCCATCGGGTCGACCGCGCAGTCTTCTTCGTGGATGGCAGCAATTTCTACCACGGGTGCGGGAGGTTGCCGCTCTCCAGTCTCGGAAGTCTGAACTTCGCCAAGGTATGTGCGAAACTGGCCGGACCGCGGCAGTGGATCGCGACACGGTACTACGTCGGCGAGGTACCGCAGACTGGCAACCTGGCCCTGTCAGCCGACCAGCAGAGGTTCTTCGGCTTCCTGGCCTCCTGCGACCCGCGGATCAGCGTGCATCTGGGTCGAATCGAGCCGAGACGGGCGAAGAGCGAGGCTGCCGGTGAGCTGGGTCGGTACCTCGCCGGTCTCCGGGTCCGAATCGACGGAACCATCTACCACGATCTCGTGGCCATCTCGCAGAAGTACGCCATGACGAACGTCATGGTCGAGAAGGCCGTGGACGTCAAGATCGCGATCGACATGGTGGTCATGGCCGAAAGGGGCGAGTACGAAACCGCCTATCTGCTTTCGGCTGATGGCGACCTCACGCCCGCCGTCGCGGCCGTGCGCGCCTCCGGGAAGAAGGTCTTCGTTGCCAGCGCACAGAGCGGTGCGCAACTCGCCGCTGCCTGTGACAAGTTCATTCCGCTCAGACGTGAGTGGTTTGACGGGCTCTTTGGATTCTGAGGGCTTGCCCGGACGATTCACGACCCGGCCCCGCGCCCCGCCCCTACCCCAGCCGGTCCCAGACGCGCCTGGCGCATTCCTTCGCGCGCGCGGCCACCTCGCGCTCTTCCACGTTCACCAGCGAGCCGTTGTCCAGCACGATGTCGCCGCCCACCATGGCGCCCGAGACGGGCGCGCGCAGCATGCCCGACCACAGGTGGTCGAGGAAGGTGCGCTGGGTGAACTCCGTCGCCGGCTGGTAGTCCACCAGCAGCAGGTCCGCGGGTGAGCCCGGGGCGATGACGCCCAGGCCCTTGCCGAAGTGCCCGCCCGCCCAGCGCGCGCCGTTGACGAACAGCCGCTGGTAGTGCGCCTCGGCCGGGGCGCTGAAGGCCAGGTTGTGGATCGGGTCGGGCAGCGGCGGCGCGTTCACGCCGGCGTCCGTGCCCCACGCCACCTCGCCCTCGCGCACCAGCGCGGCGACCGAGCCCGCGCCGATCGCCGAGAGCGCGTCGCCGCGCTCGCGCAACTCGCCCAGCAGGCCGCGCGGCGCGCTCTCGGCGTGCGCCCAGAGCGTGGGCAGGGAGCGCGTGCGCCAGCCGCCGTTGGAGCGCCAGCGCGCGGCGGGCGTCAGGTCGAGCGCCAGGTCCACGTGCACGCCCAGCCGCCCGCCCGCGACGTCGAGCGCCTCGCACACCATCGTGTCCACGCCCTCGAGCGTGCGCGCCTGCACGCCGATCATGCCGCTCAGCCGCCCGTCGCGCCGCCGCCCCAACTCGCTCGCGAACCCGAGCGATTCCTCGAAGGCCGAGTGGCGCTCGACCGCGCTGTCTGATTCGCTCGCGCCGTAACAGGTGGCCACGCGCACGCCCACCCGCGCCGCCGCCGCCACCACCTCGGAGAGCGAGAGGTCCGGACAGGCGCCCGAGCGGTGGAAGTCGCACACCGAGGTCACGCCGTGGCGCAGCCCCTCGACCAGCGCCGCGCTGGTGGACCAGAAGACGTCCTCGGGCGAGAGCGTGCGGTCGTAACGGCGCCACTCGGCAGGCGCGCGCAGCCCGAGCCCGCGCGCGAGGTGGCGTGCCAGGTGGACGTGGGTGTTGATGAAACCCGGCATCAGCACGCGGCCGCGCGCGGGCCAGAGCGTCTCCTCCGGATAGGCCGTGCCCAGCACCGGGAGCGGCCCGATCGCGGCGATGTGCGCGCCCACCACGCGCACCGCCGAGTCCTCGATCACGTCCGGCTTCGACCCGCCCGTCACTACCGTGCACGGTCCGATCAGCATGTCAGCCTCCCGCCCGGCTCATCCCTGAGCCCGGCCGATGCCCGCGCGCTCGCGCAGTCCGCGCGCTTCCGTGCGCGCCTCGCTGGCCACGCGCTCCGGCTCCAACGTCGTCCACGTTCCGCTGCGATAGAGGATGCGTCCCGCCACCATGGTGAGCCGCACGTCGGTGGCCCGCGCGGCGTACACCAGCGTGGTGTAGGGATCGAGCGTCTCGTTGGGCGCCAGGTGCGGCGCCGTGTGGTCCACCACGATCACGTCCGCCTGCTTGCCGGGCTCGAGCGAGCCGGTCGTGGCGCCGAGCCCCAGCGCGCGTGCGCCCTCGCAGGTCGCGAGCGCCAGCAGTTCGCGCGCGGTGAGATAGCCCCCCGGATCCAGCGTGCGGGAGATCAGCGCCGCGAGGCTCAGCTCGTGGAAGGTGTCGAGCCGGTTGTCGCAGGCCGCCCCGTCCGAGCCGATGCCGCGCCGCAGGCCCTCGTGGACCCAGCGCTTGACGTTGGCGAGGCCGGAGCCGAGCTTGAGGTTCGAGCCCGGGCAGTGGACCAGTGCGGCGTCCGCGCGCTTGAGCAGCGCCAGGTCCTCGTCGTCCACCCACACGCCGTGCGCGCCGACGAAGCGCTCCGACAGCACGCCGCACTTCGCGAAGTAGCGCGCCGCGCTGCTCGAGACCATCGCCTGGACCTCGCGCGCCTCGGTCGGGCTCTCGGCCAGGTGGGTGTGGACGAGCAGCCCGCGCTCGGCGCCGACCGCCGCCACGTCGCGCCACAGCGCCTCACTGCACGAGAGGATGAAGCGCGGCGCCAGCGAGACCTGCAGCCGCCCGTCCGCCGCGCCGTTCCAGCGCCGGTGCAGCGAGAGCGCCGACTCCAGCGCCTGGGCCGCGTTCTCGCACAGCCCCGGCGGCACGCCCGCGCCGCGGTCCATGAGCGCCTTGCCGAAGATCGCGCGGATGCCGCTCTGCTCGAGCACCGCCGCGATCGCGTCGGTGTGACCGACCGTGCCCATGTCGTTGATGCAGGTGACGCCGCCCGCGATCAGCTCGACCAGCCCAAGCCGCGCCGAGGCCGCGATCGAGGACTCGGTGTGGGCCGCCTCGAGCGACCAGACGCTCTCGCGCAGCCAGCGCAGCAGGTCGCTCTGCTCGGCAAGGCCGCGGAAGAGGGTCTGGCAGAGGTGCAGGTGCCCGTGGATCAGGCCCGGCAGGACGAAGGCGCCGGAGGCGTCCACCGATTCGTCGGCGCGACCGCCCGGGAGCGCGGCCAGCGCGGCGGGCACGCCTGCGCCGAGCGCGACGATGACTCCGTCGCGCACCAGCAGGTCGCCGCTGGCGACCGTGCCGGACGCGTCCATGCAGACGAGCGTGCCGGATTGGAAGAGGCAGCTGCTCAGGCGGGCGCCTCCCTGCGATGAGCCTGGGCTCCGGCATCCGTGCCGGAGAGTGGCCGAAGGAACCCGCGCGCCGGGGAGCGCCCGTAGTGGGGGGGCGCCCAGCCCGGCGCGATCCACGTTCAGGACCTTCGGACCTGATCAGACGTTGGCACTCGGCTGGGGGTAAGTCAAGAGCTAGAATCGGGCGGCCGGAAAGCCGGACGCCCGGCTCTGTTCCGGGCCGGGCGTCGGCGCTGTTCGGGGATCCGGGTGGGTCGCTACACCGCGCTCGCGCACGCCCGGCACTTGGTCGCTGCCGCCGGGACCGTCTCCCTGCAGAACGGGCATTCCTTGGTCGGCGGCGCGGGCGGCGCGGGGGCGGGCTTCAGCAGCGACTTCGTGATCAGGAACACCACCAGCGCGATGATCACGAAGTCGATGACGCTGCCGATGAACGCACCATAGGTGATCTGGGCCGCCGGGGTGCCGTCCGCCTTGGCCTTCAGGACGATCGCGGCCTCGCGCCACGCGCCGCCCGGGACGAACAGCCCGATGACGGGCATGAGGATGTCGCTCACCAGGGAACTCACGACCTTGCCGACGGCGGCGCCGATGATCACGCCGACGGCCAGCGCGAGCGCGTTGGTCTTGAGCAGGAACTCCTTGAATTCCTTCAACATGGCGACCTCCCTGAAAGACCGAGGACGGGGACGGCCGGTGCGTGGCGAGGTGGGGCGCGGGTGCCGTCCGGGAGCGTGCCGGTCGGGGCGGCCCTCCCCCTCCGGCGTCAGCCGCAGCCTAGCACGGCCAGCGGCAAACACGTCAGGCCATCTCCAGACCCGCATGGGCTGGCATCTCGAGTTGAGCCGGCCCCCCGGGGAGAAAGGTCACCCCGTCCTCGCCACCGTTATCTACTCCCGACCACCAACACGACGACCACCCCCGCGAACGAAGGTGGCCGCTGTTGACCGACAGCCTGTCACTCCATGCTAACGATAGATGGACTTCAGCGTCCCCCAGGTCGTGCCGTTGGTCGAGACGATCTGCATGTCGTTGGGGCAGCGGTCCGGGCCGAGCCGGCCGTTGTTGAAGCTGCGCAGCGTCACGGTCAGCGGGCGGGTCGAAAAGGGGACGAGGCGGCCGCCGCCGATGGGCGGCACGACCGTAGCTCCGATGGCCGCGTCGGCCTGGACCACTGCCTGGTTGACGGACGCGGGCGGGACGACGCCGAGGAGCAGGTTCAGGCGGGTCGCGATCAACTGATGCGCGAGCGAGACGAGCCCGTTGCCCCGGGCCGGCTGTCGCAGGATGGCGAGGATCTGCCCCTGGGTGTAGGTCACCGACCCGAGCGCCAAGGATTTCACCCGGCTCCAGCTCTCGGGGTGCCTCGTCCAGTAGCCCAGGCTCACGGTGCAGTCGGTGGACGTGCGCGGCGACGTCGCGCAGATGATCGTGGGAGAGTTGGCGCTCTGCTCCAGCCCCGGCCGCGCCGCCACGGCGCGCACCCGGACGGCGTACTCCACGCCCTCCGCCAGCTCCGCCTGGTCCGTGGCTTCGATCCCGGTCTCATCGAAGAGATCGCCGATCACGACCTCGGCGAACTGGCCGGCGCCGAGCTGAAAGCTCTCCACCCCGGGCGTCACGGTGAGCGTGGGAACGCCGGTGAAGTCCGACCCCTTGATGGTGGCGGCCGAGACCGGCCAGCCACCCAGGGCGTAGTACTGGTCGGCCGGCAGCCACTCGACGATGAAACCCGCGGGCGCGCCACTCGACCCGGCCTGCACCATGAGCGTGACCGAGGTGCGATCGGCCGTGAGGAGTGTCGCGCTGGGCGCATCGAGCGGAACGCCGAAGGCCGGCGCGGCAAGACCGGGCGCGAGCAGGACGAAGATGATGAAGGAGCCGAAAGACTTCATAAGCTGGATTCCTCGGGATTGGATGCGTCTCAGCGGCGGGAGTCGCGGGCCCTGGCTCCCGACGCGGGGCCTCCGGCCCCATCCAGGGCATCGCAATGGCCGGGCCACCGAGCCGGTTGCGGCCTGCACCACCGCGGCGCGGCGCCGGAGTCCGCCAAGTCGCGTCGCTGCAAGGCTCCGGGCGTTGGTGCCGAGAGCGCCCGGGCGCTTCGCACGCAGGCCGCGCGCGTGGTCCGGGGCGCGTGCCGGGTGTGACCGCGGGACACGCGGGGGTTCTCACCCACGTGGAGCGCGGGGCCGCGCGACCGGGCACGACCGTTTCGAGTCGCGCCTGCGTCCCAGTTCCTGCCTGGGGGCTGTGCCCGACGCGCGGAGTGCGGACCTGCCGGTCGAGCGGTTCGCATGGCGCCGGTGCCATCTCGATCACCTGCGGGCGTCGCGCGCGCCGTGCCGCGCTGCTGCGTCCGCTCGCCATCGCCGTGGTCGGCGGGTTCATGGTCTCCGCCCCCCTGCTGCTCCTCGTCCTGCCCGCGCTGCTCGCGCGCGGCGGGACCTCCGCGTCCCCGACGGACGAGCCCGCCGTCGTGCTTCAGCCCGCCGCCCCGCTGGCCGATAACCGCTTGTGACGCTTTCGTGGCCCGCCCCGGGCTCCTTGTAGGCCAGGGGCGGCACCTCTATCATCCGCGGCCTTGTTCCGCGTCGGGAACGTCCTCGTTACGAGCACCGGAGCCTGCATGCCGCGCGCACCGCACGTCGCCTACTTCTGCATGGAGTTCGGGCTGCACGAGTCCTTTCCCATCTACTCGGGGGGCCTGGGCATCCTGGCCGGCGACTTCATCAAGTCGGCGGCGGACCTCAAGTTGCCGGTGATCGGCGTCGGGCTGCTGTGGGAGAACGGGTACTCGGTGCAGCGGATCGGCGCCGACGGCCAGCCCCACGAGGAGTTCCCCCGCTACGACTACTCGTATCTGCGCGACACCGGCGTGCACGTTCGCGTCAACGTGCGTGGCGCCGAGGTGCCCTGCAACGTCTGGATGACCACGCGTTTCGGGCACGTGCCGCTCTACCTGATCCAGCCCGCGCGCCCCGCGGACCGCTGGATCACGCACCGGCTCTACGAGGCGGGCACCGACGTGCGCATCGCGCAGGAGATGCTGCTCGGCATCGGCGGGGCGCGCGCCCTGACCTGGCTGGGGATCCCGGTGGCGACCCACCACTTCAACGAGGGCCACGCCGTGTTCGCCGGCATCGAGATGATCGCGTCGCGCATGGAGGGCGGGCTCACCTTCCCCGACGCGTGGGCGGCGACGCGGGGCGAGATCGTCTTCACCACCCACACCCCGGTGAAGGCGGGCAACGAGGAGCACTCGCTCAAGGACCTGCGCCGCCTGGGCGCCTGCCTGCAGCTCTCCGGCGCCGAGATGCGGGCCATCGGCGGGGACCCGTTCAACATGACGGTGGCCGGGCTGCGGCTTTCGCGCAAGGCCAACGCGGTCGCCAGCCTGCACGGCGAGACGGCGCGCACCATGTGGAAGCACATCAACGACGCCGCGCCCATCGTCTCGATCACCAACGGCGTGCACGTGCCCACCTGGCAGTCGCCGCTGGTGCGCGCGGCCGCCGGCGACCCGGCGCGGCTGTGGGACGCGCACCTGCTCCATCGCGGGGAGCTGCTGGCCGAGATCGAGCGGCGCAAGGGCCTGCGGCTGGACCCCGAGGGGCTGATCATCGGCTTCGCGCGCCGGGCCGCGGGCTACAAGCGCCCCGACCTGATCGTGCGGGACGAGAAGCGCCTGGCCGGCCTGCTGGCGCGCGGCGCGCACATCGTGCTGGCGGGCAAGTCGCACCCCGACGACAAGCTGGGCAAGACCCTCATCGCGCGTCTGGTCTCGGCCGAGCGCACGCACCCGGGGCAGGTCATCTATCTCGAGAACTACGACATGGCGCTGGGGCGGATGCTCACGCGCGGATGTGACGTGTGGCTCAACAACCCCATCCGCCCGCTCGAAGCCAGCGGCACCTCGGGCATGAAGGCCGCGATGAACGGCGTGCTCAACCTCAGCATCCTCGACGGCTGGTGGCCCGAGGGCTGCGAGCACGGCGTGAACGGCTGGGCCATCGGCGACAGCGAATCGGGCGACGACGCGAGGGACCTGGC
The DNA here is from genome assembly GCA_025357055.1 of Candidatus Eiseniibacteriota bacterium. GTDB lineage: Bacteria > Eisenbacteria > RBG-16-71-46 > RBG-16-71-46 > RBG-16-71-46 > JANXPZ01. The sequence continues at coordinate 17,780 of JANXPZ010000109.1, forward strand.
CGCGCTCTACGACGTGCTCGAGGGCGAGGTGCTGCCGGCGTGGGCCGACCGCGCGCGCTGGGTCGCGATGATGCAGGCCAGCATCACGATGGGCGTGGACAACTTCTCCTCGGACCGCATGCTGCGCGACTACTTCGCGGAGCTCTACCCGGCGGGCGAGACCCGGCCGGTCGAGATGCCCGGAGTGATGCCCGCGAACCGGTAGGCTGCGACGATGTCGCTGCACGCGAAGCGGCCGGCCCCGCGCGGGACCGGCCGCTTCGCTTCGCGCGCGCCGATGGACCGGCGCCCGGCTACTTCCCGGCTTCCGGCTCCGCCCCGGGTTCCGGCCCGGGCGCCACTTCCTCCGCCAGCACCGGCAGCCGCGTGAGCGTGGCGATGTAGTCGTCGGGCAGCTTGTGCGCGCGCGCGCCCTTCAGCACGGCGTCCAGGTAGCGGCGCGAGGGCGGCGAAGGATTGGCGGTGTGCGCGAGGTAGGCCGCCGCCTTCACGCGGCGCGGCACCGAGCCGTCCTCGGGGTGTGTCAGCTCGACCCAGACCGGCCCGCGCTCGTAGAGGTTGTGCGGATCGCCGGGGCCGCGGAAGCCCTCGTGGCCGTCGAGCGAGCGCAGGTCATCGTCGTTCAGCTCGAACAACATCCCCCAGACGTCGTTCCCGTGCGACAGCTGCAGACTGGCCACGCCACCACCCCAGGCCGTCGAGAAGATCGGGAAGATCAGCTTGTGATCGTGGAGCACCGCCATCCCGACCAGCTTGTGCGCCGGGCAGCGGGTCCGCAACTGGTCTGGGTCCAGGTTCGACCCGAACGCGAAATAGAGCATCTGGCCTCCCAAATCACGAGCCCGGGGCGGAAGCCTCCCGGGCGCCTGTTCCTGCCCAGCATAGTGCATGGGGAAGTCCGGCGATATCGGATTGTTGGCCCGGCCCGACCTCACGGCGGGCGGGGGACCGGCGGAAGGTCGGAGGGCGACGCCCGCGCCCGGCGGAGACAGGATGTCAGAGCCGGATCAGCGCGGAAGAGCGAGGGAGCGCCAGGATGGCGCGACCGAGCGCTCGCCCGGAGTACCTTCCGCCGGTCCCCCGCCCGCCTCCGCCCTGGCAAGGGTTTGTCGCGTCCCGGGGGCGCCTCTATCATCCAACTCCTCTGTAGCCGCGGCCCCCGCCCCGGCGACAGGAGCGCCGGCCCCGACCACGACCCGGAGAGAGACGCCATGGCAGTGGACTTCCTCGCTTTCGGCCCCCACCCCGACGACGGCGAGATCGGCTGCGGGGCGGTGCTGCGCAAGATGAAGGCGCTCGGACACACGACCGGCATCGTGGACATGACCACCGGCGACATGGGCTGGGGCACGGTCGAGGAGCGGCTGGCCGAGTGCGATGCCGCGGCGAAGATCCTCCAGTTGGACGTGCGCGAGAACCTGGACCTGGGCGACAACCGCATCGAGGACACCTTCGAGAACCGCTGCGCGGTGGCGGCGAAGATCCGCCAGCACCGCCCGCAGATCGTCTTCGCGCCCTACTACGACCTCCCGATCGGGCGCGGCCTGGGGCACAACGACCACTACAAGACCGGGCAGATCGTGGCGAACGCCTGCAACCTCGCGCACCTGCGCAAGGCGCCGATCGAGGGCGCGCCGTACCAGGCGAAGGCCATCTACTTCTACTTCCTGCCGCCCGGCACGCCGGCCACGTTCATCGTGGACGTGAGCGACCACTACGAGGACTGGCTCAAGGCGCTGGAATGCCACGTGAGCCAGTTCGCGAACCCGGACAAGCCGCGCCCGGCGGCGCTGCCGGCTCCGACCGACGCGTTCATCGCGTTCGCCCGCTACTGGGGCTGGCAGATCGGCGTGCGCTACGGGCAGGCGTTCCTCTCGACCGCGCCGCTGCGCGTCGGCGATCCGCTCACGCTCGTGAAGGACGTGGTCCCACGCCCGTGACGCCGGCGGACGCGGGCCCGGCCCGGGCTCGCGCGCGCCACCCGCTCCCCGCCCGGGCCGGGCATCCCGCCCGATGCGACCCGCCGGGCGACCGCGCAGGCCACGTGAGCGCGACGCGGCCGGTCGAGCCCGGCTCTCCCGTTGACGCTCCGGCTGCATCGCGGCTAAAGTGCCGCGGTCACACGACCCGATACCATGGATGGTCAGGGCCCTGCGCCCTCGGGG
>JANXPZ010000125.1 GCA_025357055.1 Candidatus Eiseniibacteriota bacterium
CCCGGCGGGCGTCCCACCCCCGGCCCCCGTCTCCCGCCCTACGCCACCGCCCGCCCCGCGTTGAGGTGCGCCACCGCCTCGGCCTCGCTGCCGAAGAGCGGCAACGCGCCCGCGAGGTGGGTCACGTCGAGCAGCCAGCGCTGGGGGCCGGCCGCCCCGCAGAGCGCCACGCCCCCGCCGTTCGCCGACGCGAGTTGCTGCGCGCGGGCGAGCAGGCCCAGGCAGTGCGCGGTCAGCACGCGCGCGCGGCTGAGGTCCACGATCACCCGGCGGCCCCGCAGGGCCAGCGCGAGGAGCTCGTGCTCCAGCCCATCACAGGCCGCCCCCTCGAAGAAGTCCCCGCTGGGCTGGAGCACCACCAGTTCGTCCACGGCGTGAGAAGTCATGTTCGGATGTCCTTTCTCGGACCGGCAGTGTCGCTCCGGGTCTCGCCCCTTGAGACGGAGGATCGGCCCGAAAGGTTGCACGGTGGCGACGGACGCGAGCGAAGCCGGGGGCGAGCGCGGTGTCTTTTCGCTGGACGCGGCCGCCGCCGCCGCGTAGCCTGTGGCCTGCTGCCGCCGTGCGCCCGGGGAGGCCGGCCCCCGAGGCAGGGCAGCACTTCGCGAGGGCCCCTCTCATGAAACGCCGCACCTTCCTCGACGTGTTCCTCGCAGCGTCGGGCGCAGCGCTCGCCGCCTTCGTCGCCTACCCGATCGCGCGCTACCTCGTGCCCCCGAAGGCCCCCGAGGCCGCCACGCGCCGGGTGGTCGCCGCGAAGCAGGACGAGCTGGCCCCGGGGGGCTTCAAGATCTTCCCCTTCGGCGGTGAGCCGGGCATCCTGATCCGCGGCCGCAACGGTGAGTACCGCGCCCTCTCCGCCGTCTGCACCCACCTGGGCTGCACCGTCCAGCTTCGCCCCGACGGGCAGTCCATCTGGTGTGCGTGCCACAACGGTCTCTACGACCTCGAGGGACGCAACGTCTCGGGGCCGCCGCCACGGCCGCTCGAGTCCTACGTCGTGCACGTCATCGGCGGGGACGTCGTGGTGGAGAAGGCGAAGGGCGCATGAACCTGGCCGACTGGCTGCGCGAACGGCTCGGGCTCGAGGCGCTCGATCACGTGATCGAGAAGAAGCGCGTCCCGGTCCACCGCCACACGTTCTGGTACTACTGGGGCGGGATGACCCTGTTCCTCTTCGGGGTCCAGGTCGCGACCGGCATCCTGCTCGTCCTCTATTACCGGCCGAGCGCCGACGAGGCCTACGAGAGCGTGCGTTTCCTGATGACGCAGGTCTCCTTCGGGTGGCTCATCCGCTCGATCCACTCCTGGTCCGCGAATCTGCTGGTGGGCGCGGCCATGATCCACATGTTCAGCGCCTTCATGCTCAAGTCGTACCGCCGGCCGCGCGAGGTGACCTGGCTCACCGGCATGGGGCTCTTCGTGCTGTGCCTGGCCTTCGGCTTCAGCGGCTACCTGCTGCCGTGGAACCAGCTGGCGTTCTTCGCCACCAAGGTGGGCACGGACATCATGGGCAGCGTGCCGCTGGTCGGTCCCTTCCTCGCGCGCCTGCTGCGCGGCGGCGACCAGATCACGGGCGGAACGCTCACGCGCTTCTTCGGCTTCCACGTGGCGATCCTGCCGCTGTGCATGACGGCGCTGCTGGGCATCCACCTGTTCCTGGTGCAGTGGCACGGCATGAGCGTGCCGCCCGGTGCGGAACAGCCCGTGGCCGCGCCGAAGCAGGAGATGAAGTTCGTCCCCGACTTCCTGCTGCGCGACCTGGTGGGCTGGCTCGCCGCGCTGGGCGCGCTCGCGCTGCTCGCCGCGCTCTTCCCCTGGGAGCTGGGGCTCAAGGCCGACCCCTACGCGTTCGCGCCCGCCGGCATCAAGCCCGAGTGGTATTTCGGATACATGTTCCAGACCCTGCGCATGATCCCTTCGCGGGTGCTCGGGATCGAGGGCGAGCTGCTGGGCATCGTGGGCTTCGGGCTGGGGGCCCTGGTTTGGGCGCTGGTCCCCTTCCTCGATGCGCCCGACGGCCGCGGCCCGCGGGCGCGCTTCTGGCGCGTGGTCGGCGTGCTGGCGATGCTCTACGTGGTCGTGTTCACCCTGCTGGTCTATCGCGGAGGACCCTCGTGAGAGCCCTGCGGCGGTTGCTGTTCCTGGCGGGCGCGTTGCTGCTCGCGGCCGCGCCCGCGCGCGCGGTGGTGGACTCCTGCGTCGAGTGCCACCGCGGGCTCGACGACCCGCGCCTGAAGGCCCCGACCGCTGGCTTCCCGCATGACATCCACGCCGAGCGCGGCCTCACCTGCGCCGCCTGCCACGGTGGCGATCCGGCGGATCCGGATCCCTCGGCGATGGATCCGGAGAAGGGCTTCAAGGGCGCGCCCACCCGCGCGCAGATCGCTCCGCTGTGCGCCTCGTGCCACGCCGACGCGGCCTTCATGAAGCGCTACAACCCGCGGCCCTACGTGTTCTCGATGGCCGAGTGGCAGACCAGCGTGCACGCGAAGCTCGCGGCACGCGGCGACGCCAAGGTCGCCACCTGCACGAGTTGCCACGGCGTGCACGGCATCCGCCCGCCGAAGGACCCCGCCTCGCCGGTCTTCAAGACCAACGTGCCGCGGACCTGCGCGAAGTGCCACAACGCCGGCTACATGAAGGGCCACCCGGTCCGCACCGACCAGTTCGCGCTCTATTCGAAGAGCGTGCACGGCGTGGCGCTGCTGGAGAAGGGGGACGTCTCCGCGCCGGCCTGCAACGACTGCCACGGCAACCACGGGGCCGCGCCGCCGGGCGTGAAGGACGTGACGATGGTCTGCGGCACCTGCCACGGCCGCGAGGCCGAGTTGTTCGAGGGCAGCCGGATGAAGGCGGGGCTGGACGCGATGGGCAAGCCCGGCTGCGTGACCTGCCACGGCAACCACGGGGTGCAGCACCCGACCGACGCCATGCTCTCCGCGGCGCCGGGCGGCACCTGCGCGGGCTGCCACCGTCCCGGCTCGGTGGCCGAGCAGGGCACGAGCGCGATCGTGGCGAGCTTCCGCGGGCTGCAGGGCTCGCTCTCGACCGCGGACAGCCTGCTCCAGCTGGCCGAGGTGCGCGGCATGGAGACCGCCCCGGGCCGCGGGAACCTGAAGGAGGCGCAGGACGCCCTGGTCGGCGTGCGCGCCGGGCTGCACAGCTTCGATCCGAAGCAGATCGGCGCCGTCCTCGCCGAGGGCGCGGGGCTCTCCCGCAAGGCGACGGGCTACGGGCGCGAGGCGTTGCGCGACTGGCACAACCGCCGCTTGGGGATGGTCCTGTCGCTGGTCGTCATCCTGATCCTGATCGGCCTCGTGGTCGCGAAGATCCGCCAGATCGAGAATTGATCCCCGTGCCCCGGCGGGGCCGCGCGGTGGGACGCGGCCCGTCGCGAACCCTCCGGGCGCTTCCCACCATGCGCGGAGGATGCCCGCCATGAACACCCGCCTCGCCCTGCTCGGCGTGATGATCGCCGCGCTCCCGCTCGCGGTGGATCTCCCGGTCTCGCGTGATTCCTCGCGCACCGGTCCGCTGCAGGTGGAGGTCGCCGGCGGTGGCGGCCAGTTCGCCATCGTGAACCGTGGCTGCGATGGGCGGGTGCTCCAGGTCACGCGCAACCAGCTGCGTTCCGGCGCGCTCGTGGTCGAGCATCGGCTCCCGGAGGGCTTCGTCGTCGTCGTGCGTGCGGGCGCGTGCAGACGACGCTGCACCCGATCACGCAGGTCTATGTCGGCGCTCCGGGCCAGCCCTACCGCGACTCGACGCGCACCATCTGGTACTCGAATCGCTACGTGAACCCGTACGTAGGCTACGAGGGACGCCGGGTGGGCGTGGGCGTCGGCGTGATGAAGGCCGATCGTCCGTTCGATGCCGACCATTCGTGGACCGGCATCGAGGACCCCCTCCAGGGGGTGCAGGCCGCGAATTCCTTCCATGAGGTGCTCCCCACCGGGCACGTGCGCCTGAGTGGCGAGCGGCACCGCCTGACGCTGCGCTGGATGGAGGACGTGCCGCTGGAGTCGGAGGGCCACTTCAGCGCGGACCTGGGGTTCCGGTCGAGCCGTCAACTCGAAACCGGCGTGTTCGTGGGTCTCGCCGGGCCCTACGATGGCGTCATGTTCGGGCTGCGCGGGCGCGTCTGGTTCACGCCGGCGGCCGCGTTGCAGATCAAGGCCTCCGTGTCGAGTGGGGAAGGCGGGGAGTACGGCGTCTACGGCAGCGTCATCGCGAGGTTGCCGGGCGTGCACTGAAGCGGCGCCCGGCGGGCGCGCGGGCCCGTGCGGAGTCGGCTCCGGCCCGCGCCCGGAGGGGGTTCGCGCCTGCGGAGAGGTCGCCCTACGCCGGGTGGATCGGTGCTTCTTCGGCCCGCTTCGCCGGCAGCAGCCGGACGAGCACGAAGAGGATCAGGAAGGGCGCGAGCAGCAGCCCGAGCGCGGTGACCAGACCCTCCAGCCCGGTCATCTCCATCTTGTAGGCCATCAGCCCGCGGAAACTCTTCGAGAAGAGCTGCCCGCCGATGACCACGTTCCAGCGCGTGCTGAAGATGCCGAGCTGGATCAGGAGCGCCGCGGTGAAGTAGAGGAGCTTCCTCAGGTCCGGGTTCACGCGCCGGGTGCGCGCCGCCACCAGCACCGCCAGCGGCACGAGCATGCCGAGCAGGACCTGGAGGATGACCAGGTTCATGAAGAGCTTCACCGAGATGAGCTGCGCCAGGATCTTCACCGACTCCTCGCTCTGGTAGAGGCGGTGGATGAAGTCGAGCGCCTCGAGCGAGAAGTCCACGACCACGGCGTAGAACAGGTACGAGGCCACCTTGTCCAGGCACTTCATGTCCAGCGGTTCGTTCCGCAGGGAGGTGATCACCATGTAGAGGAACAGCACCAGCGCGATGCCGGAGACGATGGCCGACATCAGGAACACGATGGGCATGAGCACGCTGCTCCACCAGGGATTGGCCTTGATGGAGCCGAAGATGAAGCCCACGTAGCCGTGGAGCAGGAAGGCCGACGGGATGCCCACGATGGTGATCGTCCGGACCGCCTTCCGGTCGAAGGCGACCGCCTGCTCGCTGATGTCGTTCGAGAACAGGGAGAGCGCGCGGTAGACCCAGCGGAGCGGGGGCTTGTGCTCGCGGCCCCACACCACCAGGTCGCGCCGGTACTCGAACCAGATCTCGAGCAGCAGGATGCCCATCAGGTACCAGGCGTAGACGAACCCGAACATGGCCATCGCCGAGGAGAGGTGCGGCGCCAGGAAGATCTCGAACGAGCGCTCCATGTGCCCGAGGTGCAGGAGCAGCGGGAAGGGCGCCACGAGCAGGAAGGACAGCGCGGTCAGGAGGGCGAGCCGGTAGGTGGGCTGGACCTCCTTCACGTTGAAGACCTTGACCAGCGAGGCCAGGATGAACGCGCCGGCCACGAGCCCGGTGAGATACGGGTAGACCACGATCAGGATCGACCAGTGGATCTCGATCTCGTTCGGGTAGATGTACCCGATGACCTGCCCGAGCAGCTCCGTCAGGTTGGGCGGCACCTGGGCGATCATCGCACCTCTCCGTCGAGCTGGGCGTAGTAGACCTTGGGCTCGGTGTTGAGCGCGGGCTTCAGCACGTTGATCTTGTTCATGCGCTGGAAGCGCACGAGGCGGCTCGCCTTGCTCCGGAGGTCACCGAAGACGCGCGCCTGGGTCGGGCACACCTCGACGCACGCCGGCAGCAGCCCCTTGACCACGCGGTGGTAGCAGAAGGTGCACTTGTCCGCGGTGTTGGTGCGGTGATTGAAGAAGCGTGCCCCGTAGGGACAGGCCTGGATGCAGTAGCGGCAGCCGATGCAGCGCGTGCTGTCCACCAGCACCACGCCGTCCGCGGTCGTGAAGGTGGCGCCGACCGGGCAGACCTGCACGCAGGGCGCGTGCGCGCAGTGGTTGCAGAGCTTCGGCACGAAGAAGGAGCGCAGCACCTCGCGCTCATCCTGCGCCTTCCGCTCCCCGCGCGGATTCACGCTGATGCACTCGACCTCGGTCTCGCCGCTCTGCTTCACGGTGTAGCGCTCGACCCAGGTGCGGAAGAAGAACGGCTCGGGGGGCACGTCGTTCTCGGCCTTGCACGCCTCCGCGCAGCGGTTGCAGCCGATGCACTTCTCGACTTCGATCCCCATCCCGTACCAGTGGTCGCGGGGCTCGTAGCCGGGAGTGGGCGAACCGGTCGCCCCGGCGGCGCCCGCGACCGACGCCTCCGCCTGGCGCATCAGGGCCTGGAGCACGGCGGCGGCCGGGATGAAGGCGATGGCCCCCTTCTTGAGGAACTCGCGCTTGTTCATGGCCGTCCTTCCGGCAGGTGGGGGTAGTGACACTGCCAGCAGAGGTAGCCGCCGCCGTGGCTGGCGAGCTCCACCTTGGGCGCGTCCGGGTTGGCCGTGCCGCCGGCGTGGCACTGCCCGCAGAACTCGCGGGTCTGGGGCTTGCTGGGAAGCGCGCTGCGGGGCGCGATCCGGTGCTCCTTGCTCGCGGTGTGGCAGGTCGCGCAGGGCAGCAGCGCGTGCGCCGAGAGCGCCACGGTGCGGGCGATCTGCGCGTGGCAGGCCGCGCACTCCTTCGGGGTCTCCGGCGGCACCGGGTCGTGCGGGTTGTGGCAGGTGATGCAGGGCTTGAGCGGATTGTGGGATTCCGTGTTGATCTGCGGGAAGCCCGTGGGCCGTGCCGCGTCGTAGGCATGGCAGACCGGGCAGAACTTGCGGTCGCGGGGGGCGAAGGGCTTGACCGACATCGGGTCCTCCGCGTGTCCGGCGGCCGGTCCGTGGCAGGTCTCGCAGGCGAGCCCCTTGTGGTAGCCCAGGGCTTTCTTTTCCCACTCCTCCGCGTGGCAATCCTGGCACGCGGACGCGCCGGCGAAGTTGACGGGCCGGGCGACCTCGCGCCGCACGGTGGCGGACTGGTGCACCGCGGTGGAGAAGTAGGCGCGCGGGATCAGCACGAATCGCACGAGCAGAGCCAGCGTCGCGACGAGCGCGACCACCACCGCGATGCGCGTGACCTGCTCGGGGAGCTTCAAGGATCCTCCCGGTTCTCCAACGCCGCGGCCACGGCCAGACTCAAGTGGCGCATCCTAGCAGGGAAGCGCCCTGGGCGGGGAGCGAAAACGCCCGGTCCGGGTACTACCATCGGCTACCGGGCGGGGAGGTCGGCGTCCGCGTCCGGTGCCCGATCGGCCGCGCCCCGGCTCGCCGGCGGCGCTTCATGAATCGTCCGGGCTAGTCCTGGTGACACTGCGCGCAGGCGGACTTCGCCGGCCGCAACTGCCCGGCGGCGGGGTCGTGACAGGTCTGGCACTCGAGGTCCATGTCGAGGTGGGCCTGGTGCGAGAACTCGCCGCGGAAGCTCTTCACGGTGCGCGTCTTCACGTCGGCGTGGCACGGCAGGCACGAGCCCCCGGCGGCCGCGGTCTTCCGATGATGGCAGGGCACACAGCCGGCCGGCCCGAAACGCACGACCTCTCCGCCCGCGCGTTCCTCGTGCGTCCGGTGGCAGGCGTCGCACTCGAGCTTCGCCTTGAGCAGGTGCGGACCATGGTCGAAGGCCCTGCCCTGCCAGGCCCCGCGCTGCGCCTCGACGCCGGTGTGGCACAGCATGCAGCGCCCCGAACTGGCGCCCGTGCGCCGCCACGGCAGCTCGAGCGGGGCCAGCCCCTTCGCGCGGCGGGCCTGGTTCATCAGCTCGTGGGAGCGCTCGAGCAGGGCGTAGGCGTACGTCATGTTGTGCACGGCCTTGCCCTGCGAGACCAGCAGGAAGTCGTGCCGCGCGTCCTGCCACGCCTGCGACGGCTCCAGGCCCATCGCGCCTGCGGTCGCTTCGAGCTGGCGCTGCAGCGCGGCGACACGCTGCGCGGAGGCGCTCTGCCAGGACCTGAAGATCGCCTGGTACCCGGGCCCGTGGCAGGCCATGCAGGAGACGCCGTCGGCACGCTGGATGACGGGCTCGAGCGGGCCCTTCGCGGCCTGGGTCGCGACGGCCTCCCCGTTGTGACAGCCCTGGCAGGTGACGCCGACCGCGGCCATCGGTCCGGGCTGGTCGGGCACGCCGCGCCCGCCGGTGCCGGCATAGAGGCTCTGCTGAGCGCCGTGGCCCGCGCCGTGGCAGGGCCCGCAACTGCCCGCGTCGACGGCGCCCGCGCCGTGCGCGTCGGCGCGCGCGCCCTTCGGCGGGGCGCCGTGCGCGATCACGAGGTGGCAGTTCGTGCAGTCCACCTTGCGCTTGGAGACGTGCCAGTCGTGCAGGTAGTCCGGATCGCCGTAGCGCGCGAGCCGCTCCGGCTGGTTGTGGCAGGTGAGGCAGCGGATCTGCGGCACGTCGCCGGTCCCGCGGATCACGCCCGCGTGGCAGGCGCTGCACGAAGTGCCGAGGCGCGAGACCTCGCCATGGTCGAACGACACGCCGGCGGCGGTGGTGACGCGCCCGGGGACGGCGTGGCAGAGCCGGCAGCGGGCGGTGCCCTGATCGGGCGCCTCGCCCTTGAAGTGGCACAACGCGCAGGTCGTGGGGGTCACGGCGATGTGCGAGCCGACCATGACCTGCGAGTGGCACGAGGTGCAGCGCAGCCGGAAGCCCTTGCGGCTCTCGGTGAGGTGCGGGGTGTGGTCGAAGACCACGCCCTGGAAGTCGACCTTTCCCTCCAGCAGCCGGCGCTCGTGGCAGCGCAGGCAGTTGGCGTCGTCCACTTCGGCCCAGGGCTTGGTGCCGTAGGTGGCGGTGAAGTACTTCACGACCATCGAGAGCGCCTCGTACTTCTTGCGCAGTTCGGCGCCGATCCCCGGCGAGATGTGGCACTCCACGCAGGCGATGCGGTTGTGCTTCGACGTCTTCCAGGAGGCGTAGTACGGCTTCATCAGGTGGCAGGTCCCGCAGAACTGCGGCGTCGAGGTGCCGAGCATCGCGATCAGGGTGAGCACGACGAACAGTCCCAGAGCGAGCCCGGCGGCCAGCGTGAGGCCGCGCAGGCTGCGCCATCCGCCGCGGCCGCCCGGCCAGCGGCCGCGGGGCGGGGCGGGACCCGGCCCCGGGACGCCGGACACCTAGCGGTTCCTCGCGGCCTGGTCGCGGAAGCGCTTGAGCACGAACAGCGTCAGCAGCACGTAGAACCAGAACGCGATGAGCACGTAGCGGTGCTGGCGCAGGTTCGCGAACTTGCCCTCGAGCTCCTTCTGCACCTCCTCACCCACCGCGCGGGCGCGGGTGGTGAAGCCGGCCACGACCTCCGGTTGCACGGAGTGCGCGGCGGGCAGCGCTTCACGCAGGTAGGTGTGCGCCTCCTCGATGCGGGCGTGATAGTCCTCGGTCTGGATCGGGATGGCGTCGGCCTTCGCGACCAGGGCCGCGGCCTTGTCCACCTCGGCCGCGGCGGTGCGGTATTCGGTCCAGAGCCTGCGGCCCAGGTCGAGCCGCCGCGCGTCGCCGGCGTGGCAGACGGCGCACGACGAGGCGAGACGCTCGGGCCGGGCCGCCTGCACACCGTGGGCCTCGTGGCAGGACGCGCACTCGGGGCGCCTGCCGCCGCGTGCCACGGCGTGGCCGCCCGAGGTGTAGTAGCGCCGTTCGGCGGTGTGGCACTGGCCGCACACCTTGTCGACGTCGCCGACGTTGGGCGGATTGGCGCCGTGCACGCCGTGGCAGGACACGCAGGTTGGCGCGCGCAGGTTGCCCTGCTCGAAGAGCGCCCGCGCGTGGACGCTCGACTGGTACTTCTTCAGCACGTCCTGGTGCTCGCGCGCCCCTGGCATGGCCCGGCTGCCGTGGCAGCGCCCGCAGGTCTGCGGGATGTTGAGCTGGTTGACGCTGCTCGCCGGGTCGTGGGGCGCGAGGATCTCGTGCGCGCCGTGGCAGTCCGAGCAGACGGCGACCTGGCGGTCGCCCCGGGCGAGGCGCTGGCCGTGACCCGACGTCTGGTAGAGCGCGTACTGGTCCACGGGCAGGTTGTAGGGGCGCATGCGCCCCTCGTCGGAGTGGCAGGTGGCGCAAAGTGCCGGGATGTCCTGGCGCGCGGGACGGCCCCGGAAGCCGGCGCCGTGCGCGGCCCCCGCGTCGAGGCTGCGGTCGTTGCCGCCGTGGCACGAGACGCAACGCACGCCTTCGGGTGCGTGACGGCTCTTCTCGAACTGGACGCGCTCGGCCGGGTGGCAGACGCCGCAGCGGCCCGAGGACGCGGTGATCGCCGCCGGTCCCGCCGGCGGGACGGTCTGGGCGTGGGCGGTCAGGGTCGCGACCGCGAGGAGCAGGAACACGAGCGGGGTCTTCATCGCCCTACCTCCGCTCGAGCAGCGCGCCGAGCACGCTGAGCACGAGCCACACCAGGAGCACCGCGGCGCCCGCCAGCCGGATGCGCAGCCTGCGCCCGGGGGTCTCGTCGCGGCGCAGCCACAGCGGCAGGAGCAGCACCGCGAACGCGGCGGCCAGCATCACGAACCCGCTCAGCCAGGGCAGGGGCAGGCGCTGGAGCAGGACGTAGGGCGCCAGCATGTACCACGGGGGCCGCACCCCGCCGGGGGTGACGTACGGGTCGGCCGCCCCGTGGAAGCGCAGCGGCAGCAGCGTGGCCAGCGTCACGAGGATCGCGAACAACCCGACCGTGAGCATGGTCATCGAGTAGAGATGTTCGCGATAGCGGATGGGCCTTTCGTCGCGGGCCGGTCCGGTCTGGCTCAGGCCGACGCGGCGCAGCGTGGCGAAGGTGAGGTAGAGGAAGGCGGCGTAGAACGCCGGCAGCACCATGACGTGCAGCACGTAGAAGCGGATCAGCACGTCCGCGTTCACGGTCCGTCCGCCCAGCAGGAACGCCAGGATGGGCCCGGCGATGGGGATCGCCCACACCACCTCGAGCCCGCGCACCGTGCTCCAGTAGGTGTGGGAGTCCCAGGTGAGGAGCCGTCCGGTGAAGTCCGACTGGATGACCACCCAGGTCATGGCCACCGCGCACCACCACAGCACCTCGCGCGGCGCGCGGTACAGGCCCTCCCAGAACAGCCGCAGCAGGCGCAGCACGATGACCGCCACCAGCAGCCACGAGCCCCAGGCGTGCACCTGGTGGATGAACCAGCCGCCCGGCAGGTCGCGCACGATGGTGCGCGTGCTCTCGAAGGCGGCCTCGGGCGTGGGCCGGTAGTAGTAGGCGAGCAGCACGCCCGTCACGATCTGCAGGCCGAACAGGATGGCCGCCAGCAGGCCCAGCACGCGGGCGCCGTGCGCGTAGCGCGGCACCGGTTCGGCGGCCACCTCGCGCAGCACCTCGCGCACCGGCTTCTGCGTGTCCACCGGCGTATAGACCAGGCCGAAGTGGGTGATGAAGGAGAAGATCTCGCTCAGGTTCACGCGCTGCTCAAGCCAGTCCACCCAGCCCCCGCGCGCGGGCGGGCCCTGCCTGCCGGGCGCGTTCATACCTGGACGAAGATCTCGCCGGCGCGGACCGACACCGGGTAGCTGGGGAGCGGCCGGGGCGGCGGGCCGGAGAGCACGTTGCCCGAGAGGTCGAAGCGCCCGTCGTGGCAGGGGCAGACCAGCGTCCTGCGGGCCGGTTCGTAGCCCAGGATGCAGCGCACGTGCGTGCACACCGCCGAGAGGGCCAGAACGCGCGTGGCGTCGAGCCGGACCACGTAGAAGGGCGTCACCCCGTGACGGACGAGGCGACCTTCGCCCACGCGGTAGTCGGCCAGGAGTCCGGCGCTCACGGTGCGCTCGGCCTCGCGCTTCTCGGGCGCCTTGAGATAGGCGCCCACCACGGCGGCGGCGCCGAGCCCCCAGAGCGCGAGGAAGGTCTGCGAGAGCACGGTGAGGAAACGGCGCCGGTCCGCAGGGCCGGACGCCGGCAGGTGGATCGGACGGTCTTCAGGGATCGGCATGGGATCTCCGACGGGGTCGGGGACGCAGGACGCGCGGGCGGGTCGCCGTGCCCACTGGCCTGCGGCCGGCCAGTGCCCCGCGCGTGGCAGTAAGTCCAAGCCGCATCATAGCCCGTGAACCGCGCCCGGCCAATGCGACTCGAGGCCCATACCCGGTCCACCCGGAGCCCCCGGTCCACCGCCCGCCGGTTTCGCTCGACCTGCCGTCGCATTTGCGCTATGAAGTCCATCCCATGATGACCCGTGCCCGGTTGGTCGCGCTGGCCGCGTTGCTCGCGGTCTTCCTGCTGCCCGGACGCGCCTTCGCCGCGAGCGGCGGCCCGGACCTGGCGCCCCTGCTGCTCGCGCTGGTGGTGGTGCTCCTCGGCGCCCGGCTGGGCAGCGCGCTGGCGGAGCGGTTCGGCCAGCCTCCCGTCCTGGGCGAGCTGCTCGCGGGGATCGTCATCGGCAACCTCGGCCTGCTCGGCTGGCACGGGCTCGCCGGGATGCGCGACCTCGCGGGGCTCGAGCTGCTGGCGCAGATCGGCGTGCTCTTCCTGCTCTTCGAAGTGGGGCTCGCCTCGGAGGTCGGGCAGATGCTCGCCGTGGGCCGCTCGGCGCTGCTGGTGGCGACGCTGGGCGTGATCGCCCCCATCGGTCTCGGCTTCCTGGTGTCGCGCGGGTTCTTCCCCGGGCACCACCCCCTGACCCACTGGTTCGTCGGCGCCACGCTGTGCGCCACCAGCGTGGGCATCACCGCGCGGGTGCTCGCCGACCTGGGGCGCACGAAGAGCCGCGAGGGCCGCATCATCCTCGGGGCGGCGGTCATCGACGACGTGCAGGGGCTGCTGGTGCTGGCGGTGATCAAGGGCATCATCGATTCGGTCGATCGCGGACAGGTCTTCAACGCCGGCTCGGTGCTGCTCATCGTGGCGAAGGCGGTCGCCTTCCTGGTGGTCGCGGTCGCCCTGGGGCGCTCGATCTCGAGCCGCGTCTTCCGGCTCGGCGCGCGCCTGCGCGGAGAGGGCGTGCTGCTCTCGCTGGCGCTGGCCTTCTGTTTCTCCTCCGCGTGGCTCGCGGGGCTGCTGGGCCTGGCGCCGATCGTGGGCGCCTTCGCCGCCGGGCTCGTGCTCGACGAGGTCCACTACCGCGATCTGCGGGCTCGGGACCGGGCCCAGCGCGACGTGCAGACGCTGCTCAAGCCGATCTCCACCTTCCTCGTGCCGGTCTTCTTCGTGCTCATGGGCATGCGCGTGGACCTCTCGGTGTTCGGCCAGGCCGGCATCGTGGGCTTCACCGCCGCGCTGATCGTGGTCGCGATCGTGAGCAAGCAGGCCTGCTCGCTGGGCGTGCTGGACAAGGGGACCGACCGGCTGGCGGTGGGGCTCGGCATGATCCCGCGCGGGGAGGTGGGGCTCATCTTCGCGGGCATCGGGAGCGGACTGATGATCGGCGCCGAGCGCGTGGTGGACCCGATGATCTTCTCGGCCGTGGTCGCCATGGTCGCCGCGACCACGCTGCTCACACCCCCGTTGCTCGCCTGGCGGCTGAAACGGCTGCCCGTCCCCGCGGACGAATGACGACCGCAGGACGAGCACCGGTCGCGCCTCCGCCCGCGGGGGGACGCTCCTCGTGATCCGGATCGAGCTGCGCGTCCCGGAGACCTTCGAGCCCCGGGCGCGCTACGCGCTCGCCCAACTCGCGCTGGCCTGGGGCCTGCCCGCGCGCTTCGTCGCGGGCGGCGACGCCGGCGGCGCGGACCTGGTCTACGGCGAGCCGGGGCGGCGACGGCCGGGCGACGGGCTGTTCGTCCCGTTCGACGGGGCGCTCTACGAACCCGCGACGCGCTGTGAGCTGGCGCCGCTCGAAGGCGTGACGGCGTGGGTGCGGCAGGGCGTCGCGCCGGAGGCCGTCGACCTGGTGGGCGGGGCGTACCGGCTGCTCGCGTTCCTCGACGAATCGCAGATCGACGAGACCCGGCGCGATCGCCGCGGCACCTTCTCCTGCTCCGCGCTGCCCGGGCAGCGGCAGGCGTGCACCGCGGTGCCGCTGGTCGAGCACCACGCCGCGGTCCTGCTCGGGCGCCTGTGCGCCGCGCGCCCGGCGCTGGCGGACGCGTGTGTGCCGCGCTGGCCCGACGGCAAGCGCTGGGTGGCGATCCTGACGCACGACACCGACGCGGTGCGGATCGGCGCGCCCGCCGAGATCGCGACCAACCTGGGCAAGGCGCTGCTGCGCCGCGACCCGCTCGCGATCGAGATGATCCGGCTCGGCCTGCGGCACGGACGCGCGGTGACGGGCAACCCGCTGTTCGGTTTCCCGGGATGGGGCGAATTCGAGCGCGCGCGCGGCGTGCGCAGCGCGTTCTACCTGTTCGCCGCGATGCCGGGCGGGCGGCGTGACCTCAACGACTGCAAGTCCAGCGTGCTCGATCCCGGCACGGACTGGGATCTGCTGCGCGCCATGGCGGGCGACGGCTGGGAGTTCGGGCTGCACCCGCCCATCCACGCGAAGGACGACATCGACGTCTTCCTCTGGTGCAAGCGCACGATCGAGGAGCGGCTCGGCCGCCCGATCCAGGGGCTGCGCCACCACTACTGGGCGCTCGACTGGCGCCGGCCGCACCTGACGTACCGCAAGCACGTCAACGCCGGCTTTCGCTACGACGCCTCGATCGCGTGGCGCGACCGCCCCGGCTTTCGGGCGGGCACGTCGCTGCCGTTCCGTCCCTTCGATCCCGGCCGCGCGCGGGCGCTCGATCTCGTGGTGCTGCCCACCAGCCTGATGGACGGGCACGTGATCGGGAACGCCGCTGTCGGTCCCACCGCACCGGCCGCGAGCGCGCTGTTCGGCGCCGCGCGCGCTGCCGGCGGCGTGGTCGTGCTGGACTGGCACACCGAGTCGTCCTGCGACAGCCTGCGCTACCCGCGCTTCCTGACCACGATGGGCGAGATCCTCGATCCCGTGCTCGCCGATCCGTCCTGCTGGCTCGCGACGCCGTGGGAGGTCGTGAGTCACTGGCATCGCCGCCGCATGGCGCTCGAGGCCGCAACGCACGAGACGATCGAGGTGTCCGCAGACGCGTCGGCGCCGGCGGTCGCTCCGCGCCCGCTCAGGGTCGGCCTGCTCGGCATGCCCGACAACGAGGCGACGCCCGCGTTGCTGCGCGAGCTGGAGGCGAACGACGTCCGCGTCGAGACGATCGTCTACTGGCGGCCCGCCGCGCGCGACCAGTGGAAGCGCGTCATGAACAAGCTGCGTGCCGCCGGGCTGCGCGGCGTGCTGACGCGCGTGGTCCAGGCCCTGGCGCGCAGGGCCGGCCGGCCCAGGGCCGCCTCGGGGGCCGCGCTGCCCGAGCCGTTCCCGGGCGCGCGCCGCTTCGACGTGCCGCACCACAACTCCGACGAGTGCCGTGACCTGCTGAAACGCGAGGGCGTGGACGTGCTCATCGTGGCGACCGACGCGATCCTCACGCGCAAGGTCTTTCTCGCCCCGCGCGTCGCGACGCTCAACGGCCACCCAGGCTGGGTGCCGGCGTTCCGCGGCCTCGGCTCCGTCTACCACCAGATGCGGCACGGCTGGCCGCCGGCGGTGAGCGTCCACCAGGTCGACGAGGGCATCGACACGGGCCCCGCGTACGCGCGCGAGTGGCTCGACGTGCGCACCGTGGCGCCGGAGCGGATCGAGGCCGAGCTGACGCGGCTGCGCGGACGGCTGTTCGCGCGCGTGATCGACGCGCTGGCGCGCGACCAGGCCAGGCCGATCGACGTGTTCCTCGAGCCGAGCGGCATGACGCGCGGCATGCCGCTCGCCGAGCGCCGCGAGCTCGAGCGCGAGCTGCGCGCGGGTCGCGTGCTGAGCGTTCCCGGGCACCTGCGCAGCTCGTCGTCTGGCGGCGGCCCTTCCGGGGGCGCCGGCCCCTGACCCACCGCCACCCCGGCGCGCCCTTGCAACCCGGGGTCAGTCGCGACACAATCGAGCGGCGTCCGGCCGCTCCCCCTGCCTCCGCTCTGGACGCAGGAAGGAAGGGGCACGGACGAACCAGTGCAGCTCAGTCCGTCAATTCACGCTCCAGCTCCACGGAAAGTCGAGAGGAGCCTCTCTTCGGGCGTGGTCGCCAGGGTCGCCGCGACCACGCTGCTCATGCCGGCACCATTCGCCTTGCGGTCGAGGTGGCCACTCGAAGCCGGCCCGCCGCAGCGCGGTCCTTCCAGAGGTCGAGAACACGCCGGATCCTGCGGCTCGCGGAGGCATTCCCGCGCGAGCTCGCGCGCCGGCGAGAAAGGGTGGAGTCGTGGAGGTGCCGCACTACGGCAGTCGTTTCTTTCGGAGCATCGTCACGTTGCTGGAGTGGATCCTCAAGAAGGTCACGGGCCCCGACGGGTGGCGGCCGGCGGGCGCGATCCGGGAACTTCCCCCGTCCGCCCTCGTCTATGATTCGCGGGAGGAGCAGCGGGCGGACGTCGTGTTCCGGATGCTCGCGGTCCTGGGATTCACGCCCCAGAAGGTGGCCGTCACCGGTTCGGCGGACGATCTCCCCGAAACCTGCAGGACGATCTCCCTCGGCGCGGAGGATTGCTGGGCCACGGTCGTCCTCGAGCCCATGGACGACGTCAGCGCCCGCAACCTCGGCGCAGGCTTCCGGCAATACGCCCACCTGCACCCCGACGTCGTGGCCCTCGTCGTCGGGCCGCTGCCGAGCCGCTCGGAGATCCTGGACCGCTATCGCCACGTGGTGACGGCCGACGATGGCAGCGTCTCGTCCGCCGAACTGGCGGCGGGGCTGGCGCACGCCAGTGCGGCGCGCGTCCTCCATTGCGCGCGGCTGCTCAACACGGCCGTGGTGTTCTTCGCGTTCGCGGCGCTGATCGTCGGCCTCGCGCTGGCCTGCGTCGGATGGCTCGTCTCAGGGCGATGAACCACCCCGCCCCGCCGTCGCCGCCGACCCCTGCGGGAAAGGGCGGGGGGGTGCGCGCATGAGCGCGAGGGCTCTGCCGCTATCCGTCCTGAACGGCGCCCTCTATCTGGCCACCTGCGCGCTCGCCGGAACCGGCCTGCTGCTGGAGCTCCGGATGGACGTGGAGGACGGTGCGGTCCGGCTCCTCGGCATGGGTCGGGATGACTGGGGCGAGATCCACATCGTCCTCGCCCTCGCCTTCCTCGCCTTGACGGGGGTCCATCTCCTCTTGAACCGGGCCTGGATCAGGGTGTTCGTGACCCGGGCGGGATGGGCGATGCCCATGCTGGTCGTGGGGCTCGGGATGGTCGCGGTTCTGCTGCTCTGGCCGGCCGAACGCACGGCGGCTGGCGGCGACACGCATGCAGACCGGCGACAGGAGGAAGTGGACTGATCCCCGGAACGACGGCCGCGGTCCGCGGGCGGATGGCGCCCGGATCTCGGCCGAATGACCCGCGAGACACAGAGGAGCGCCCGATGCCCCGTCCCACGCGCCTGCCGTTCGTCCTCGCGCTGATCCTCGGCCTGTCCGTCTGCCTGCCCGCCCTGGCCGTCACCGCGCCCGCACTCGAGGTCGCCGGACCGGGCGGCCTGCGCGCCTTCTCCGTGGCGCAGCTGAGGAAGCTGCCCGTGACCGAGGGATTCGGCGGCGTGAAGAGCAGCACGGGCAAGGTCACCCTGCCGGGGAGATGGAAGGGTGTGGCGCTGCGGGACCTGGTCGCCGCCGCCGGCGGTTGCGACGCCACGAAGAACCTCGCCGTCGTGGCGAAGGACGGCTACAGCATCACCTTCTCGCACGACCAGGTGATGAACGGCGGCTTCACCGCCTACGATCCCGGCACGGGCGACACGCTCGCGACGCACGAGCCGCTCCTTGCGCTCGTGGTCTACGAGCACGAGGGCCGGCCGCTGAACGTCACCGAGGACGGTCCGCTGCGCGTGATGGTGGTGAGCCCGACGGGCAGCCAGGTGACCGACGGGCACTGGTCCATCAAGTGGGTGACGAAGCTGACGATCCAGCCGGCGAGCGAGGCCTGGTCGCTGGCGCTCGAAGGCGCCCGGCCCGAGATCATGGACCGCGCCACGTTCGAATCGGGGGCGTCGCCGAAGTGCCACGCGGCCACGTGGAAGGACGCGCGGGGCCGGGTGTGGACCGGCATCCCGCTCTGGCTGCTGGTCGGCCGCGTGGACGATGGTTCCAGGCACGGCGCGCGGGCGTTCAACGATTCGCTCGCCGCGGCCGGCTACACCGTGGACGTGGTCGCGGGCGACGGCGCCACGGTCTCGTTCGACAGCCGGCGGCTCGGGCGGAACGACGGGATCATCATCGCCGGCCTGCTCGACGGCGCGCCGCTGCCCGCGCAGTCGTTCCCGCTGCAGCTGGCCGGCCCGGACCTCAAGGACGGAGAGCGGCTCGGCGGGATCTCGAGGATCGTCGTCCACGCGCCCGGGGCGCCGCGGTCGCGCTGAGCGCCGGGGCGGGTCGCGCCGCGGCGTCGCGACGGACGATGCGAACGTCGCCGGGTTCCACGGGGCAGCGGGGAGGCGCCTGCGTGTCGCAGCCGCGGTCGCGCTACGAGGCCGGTCGCGCCGGGTCGGGCGGTGCGCCGAAACGGGCCACGACCCAGATCAGGAAGGTGTGGGCGAAGGCGAAGTAGGAGATGTCGAAGTCGTCCTGGACCAGGATGTAGGTCCAGCCCTGGAGCGCGACGGACCAGGCGAAGAGCGCGGCGATCACGCCGAACAGGACCCACACGATCCCGAGCCACGCCTGCAGGACCGAGCGCGCCAGCCACCCCCACGCGATCGCCACGGCGAACACGCCCGCCAGCAGCGGCGTCGGGATGTAGGAGAGCTGGATGGCGAACGGGCCGAACTGCGCGAACCGGCGCGCGTCCCACAGGAGGAACGGCACCAGCGTCGCGACGAAGGTGGCCACGCACCAGGCCGCCACGACGGCCCCGGAGCGACGGTCGTTCCGGTAGCGCCACGGCAGGAAGACCGCGTACGCCAGCCCGACGATCCCGCGGGTGGAGAGCAGGAGCCCCGCAGCGATGCCCCGCCAGGGCGTGGTTCCGGGCCGCGCCCGTCCCTCGATCCCCGCGAGGAACAGCAGCACGAGCGTCATGTTGCTGAAGAGTTCGCTGCGCGTGACGACCTCGTAGAGGAAGAGCGGTGCGGCGAGCAGCAGTCCGAGCGCGAACCACGCGGTCTCCGGGTGCGCGCGCGCCGCGCGGCGGCAGGCCCAGGCGAAGGCCCCGAAGGCCGCGATCTGGAGGAGGCCGAGATCGCCGATCGCCTGGAAGGGCAGCGCGATCAGGAACAGCACGGGGAACGCGGACGGCAACACGGCCGAGGCGTACGGGAAGCGGCCGTGGAGCAGGTGGTCGAGCCACTCGCGGATCGCGGGGTAGCGCGTCACCCGCAGGGCCTCCGGGTCGAACCGCGTCATGACCAGCGCCAGGGCGATCGCGGCGGCGGCGGCGACGGCGGCGAAGCCCCAGCCGCTGCGGTCGCGGCGCGCGCACCCCCGCGCGAGACGCGGACCCACGAGCCAGAGCGCGGTCGCGAAGGCCACGTAGAGCGTGGCCGCGAGCAACCCGTGCCCCCCGGCGCGCTGGGGGTACTTGAAGGCGAACGGGAGGTTGACGCCGATGTAGAGCGCGGCGAGCGCGAACCGGGCGCCGTGGCCGAGACGTTCAGGCGTGGGGATGGTCGCGCTCCTCATCGGCCAGGGGGTCTGCAGACGGTCTCGGGTCGCTCTCCGCGGCGGCATCGGCCTGCACGCCGACGCCGTCCGCGCAAAGCTCCGGCCGGGAGGCGGCGTCCGCACTCGCGACCCGGCCGCAGGGCAGACTACGGCCCGTCCGCGGTCGCTGTCCATGTCGCGCGCACGGGCCGCGGCCGGGAGGCGCGCGCCGCCGGGGCCCGATGAGCGGACGCCGGCGGCGGTACGCGTGGGAAGCAGGCTCATGGACGGCGGCCGGGAAGGGGGCTAGGCTCACCGGCTCCCGAAGCGGACTTCCTGTCCCTACGTCCCACCCCGAGGTAGGCCCGTGCCCCGACTCCGACTTTCGCCCATGCTGGTGATCCTCGCCCTGGCGGCGCTCATCTTCGCATTCCCCGCCTTCACCGCCCTGCTCACCGACTGGTGGTGGTTCCGCGAGATCGGCTACGAGGTCGTCTTCACCCGTGAGCTCCTGACGCGGTCGCTGCTCTTCCTCATCGTGGGAGCGGTCACCTCCGTCGCGCTCTACCTGAACCTGTGGATCGCGCAGCGGGGGCGCGTGGCCAGCCCCGTCCTCATCGACGTCGGGCCGACGGTGCCGCAACTGGACCTGACGCGAACGCTTCGCCGGGTGAGTCTGCCGGCCTCGCTGGTCCTGGGCCTGCTGGCCGGACTCGGCGCCGCGCCGGCGTGGGACATCGTGCTCCAGCTGATCAACCGCACCCCGTTCGGGACCCTGGACCCGGTCTTCTCGCGCGACATCGGATTCTACGTGTTCACCCTGCCGGGGCTCTCCGCGGCGCTCGCCTTCCTCTCCAGCCTCACCATCGGCTGTCTCGTCCTGCTGGTGCCCGTCTACTTCGTGCGGGGCGACATCGCCGTGCGCCCCCCGCTGTTCCACATCGGGAGGTCGGCGGGCAGGCACCTCGCCACCGTGCTCGCGGCGCAGCTGCTCCTCACCGCCGTGCGGCTCTGGCTGGTGGACGTGCCGAACCTGCTGTACTCGTCCACGGGCCCGCTGATCGGCGCGAGCTACACCGATCTGATGGCCCGGCTCCCGGCCCTGCGCCTCTCGGCGATCGTGGCGGTGGCGGCCGCCGCCCTGGTGCTGGTCGGCGGTCTGCGGGGACGGCTGGTGCGCTACGGATTCGTGGCCGTCGGCGGCTACCTGGTCGTGGTCTTCCTGGGGCGGGGCGTCTTCCCGCAGGTGATGCAGAAGTTCGTGGTGGCGCCGACCGAACTGACCCGGGAGACGCCCTACCTCCGGTACCACATCGCCGCGACCCGGCTGGCGTGGGGCCTGGACAGCGTGGAGGTCCGTGAGCTGACCGTGGATTCCAGCCTGACGCTGGCGGACATCCGCGCCAACGCCCCGACCATCGAGAACGTGCGCCTGTGGGAACGCGAACCCCTGCTGCAGACCTTCGGGCAGCTCCAGGAGATCCGCACCTACTACGACTTCGTCTCGGTGGACGACGACCGGTACTGGATCGACGGGCGGTACCGGCAGGTGCTGCTCTCGCCGCGCGAGCTCAACCCCGCGTCGCTGCCGACGCGGACGTTCATCAACGAGCACCTGACCTTCACACACGGGATGGGACTCACCCTCAGCCCCGTCAACCAGGTGACCACCGAAGGCCTGCCGGTGCTGTTCGTCAAGGACCTCCCGCCCAGTTCGAACGTGTCGTTGAGGGTCACACGGCCGCAGATCTACTACGGCGAGCTGACCGACTCTTACGCCTTCGTGGGCACCCGGCAGCGCGAGTTCGACTATCCCTCGGGGGAGGAGAACGTCTACGCCGCCTACCGGGGAAGCGGGGGTGTGCGGGTCGGCAGCCTCTGGCGCCGCCTCCTGCTCGCCGTCCGCTTCGGCTCCTCGAACATCCTGTTCTCGCAGGACATCGTCAACGACAGCCGGGTGCTCTACAACCGCAACATCAAGGTGCGCGTGGCGAAGGCGCTGCCGTTCCTCCGGTTCGATCGTGACCCCTATATCGTGATCGCGGCCGACGGCACGCTCAAGTGGATCCTCGACGCCTATACCCGCACGGATCGTTATCCCTACGCGAAGCGGCTGGACGATGGTACGAGCTACATGCGCAACAGCGCGAAGATCGTCGTGGATGCGTACGACGGCTCGCTGAAGGCGTACGTCAGCGTCCCGGGCGATCCACTGATCAGGACCTGGGCCCGCAGCTTCCCCGGCATCTTCATCCCGATGGACAGCATGCCGGCCGACCTGCGCGCGCACGTCCGCTATCCGGACGACATCTTCCGGATCCAGGCGGGCCTGTACACGACCTACCACATGCAGGCGCCGGAGGACTTCTACCACCGGGAGGACCAGTGGCAGATCCCCGTCGGGGATTCGGCCACCGGGGCGGTGCCGTTCATGCGCCACATCATCATGCGGCTGCCGGACGAGAAGGCTGCCGAGTTCGTCTACATGGTGCCGTTCACGCCACGCGGCAAGGACAACCTGGCGGCCTGGCTGGTGGCGCGGAACGACGGCGCCGAGTACGGGAAGCTGCGGGTGTACCGCTTGTCCCGGCAGAGTCTCGTGTTCGGGCCGACGCAGATCAAGAACCGGATCAACCAGAACACGGACATCTCCCGCCAGGTGTCGCTGTGGGATCAGCGGGGCTCGCAGGTCATCCGGGGGGATCTGCTGGTGATCCCGATCGAGGCCTCGCTGCTGTACGTGCAGCCGCTCTACCTGCGGGCGGAGGGCGGGCGGATCCCCGAACTCAAGCGCGTGGTGGTCGCCTATCAGAACCAGGTGGTGATGTCCGAGACCCTCGACGGCGCCCTGACGGAGCTGTTCGGCGGCTCCGCCGGTCCGCGCAGCCAGGCGGGGCCGGCCGTGGCGGCGGTGTCGGGCGGGACGCCGCTGGGCGGCGCGGAGTTCCAGGCGACGGTCGCCGAGGCGCGGCAGCGCTATCAGAGCGCGCTGCAGGCGCAGCGCGCGGGCGACTGGGCCCGCTACGGTGAGGAGATCCGGCGACTGGGCGAGCTGCTCGAGCGGGTCGGGGCGGGCGGCCCCCCGCGGCAGCGGTAGCCTGTTCCGGCGGGCCGCGACGGGTGCGCGGGACGAAGCATCCGTCGCGGCTGCGCGGAGCATCGCAGCGCGGGACCGGGATCACGAAGCGTGAGACCGCGTCCTCGCGACGCGCTTCAGGACGGGCCCGGGCCGGCCCTCCGGCCGCTACATCGCGTCGAGGAACCGCTGGAAGCCCGGAGTGACCTGGGCGCCTGCGTGCTTCTTCCGGAGATAGGCGTGATTGGTCGTGTAGGCGCGCACCGACGAGCTCACGTCCTTGAAGCAGCGGGGATAGGTCTTCTGCCGGTGGTGGAAGACGAATGACGTGTGCGCGATCGCGTGCGTCCAGCCGAGCAGGTGTGCGCGGATGCAGTAGTCGTTGTCCTCTTCGCACCCGAGCCCGAATCGCTCGTCGAACAGCCCGACCTGGGCGAACGCCTCCGCCCGGACCAGGGTGCAGAAGAACATGAGCGGGTGATCCACGACCACGTACGGCCTGCTCTGCTGGAGCGCCGCCAGCCTCAGCTGCCTGGAGGTGGCTTCGATGTGGCTGATCGAAAGTGGCGGAGAGAAGCTCACGACCTTCTGTTCGTATTTCTCGAGGGCGCCATTGGTCACCGGCCCGACCAGGCCGATCGCCGGGTCCATCTCCAGGACCGCCAGCAGGTGCTCGAGCCATCCCGGCGTGCAGTAGGTGTCCGAGTTCAGGAAACAGACGTGCCCCGAGACGATCTGCCGCAGGGCAAGATTGTTCCCTCCCGGGAACCCGAGGTTCTTCTCCGAGCGGATGACCTGGGTGTCGGGGGCGTTCGACTGGATGTCGGCGATCAACGAGGCCGTCTCGCTGTCGGAGCCATTGTCCACCAGCCACAGCTGGTACAGGTCGCCGGGAGTGTTCCTGAACAGGCCACGGATGGTGAGCTTGAGGTCTTCGGGCTGGTTGTAGACGGGAACGACGATGTGGGTCTTCACGAGTCCCCAGACTCCCCTGGAACGCACCCCGGACGCGGAGCGGCGGCCGTCTCAGCCGATCCCCTGGAGTGGAAGGACGGGAGCCCGGCCGCGCACGGCGGCGACCATACACGCAGCCCGGCATCGGGTCACGCGCATTCGGGCTCCAGCCCGGACGATCCGTGACCCGCCGCTGCGAGCGCGATCCGATCGCGGTCTGCGGTGCGCGGGGGCCCGGGCCCGGCCCGATCCCGACGGTTCACCTCCCGGCGCCCCCTGTGCGAGAATGACGCCTCGTCGGGCCGCAGCACGGGAGCGCAGCCGCGCGAAGGCCCCGCAGGGCGGGGGCGCACGCTCCCGCACCCAGGTCCATCCAGGAGGCGGCCATGAGCCGAGTCGCGGACGTCCTTTCGCACAAGGGCCGTGAGGTCCACACCGTCGAGCGCGAGACGACCACCTTCGAGGCGCTGGAGAAGATGGTCCGGCACAACGTCGGCGCGCTGGTGGTCACGGCGGGTGACGCCATCGCCGGCATCTTCACCGAGCGCGACTTCCTGCGGCGCGTCGTGCTCCAGGGGCGCGACCCGAAGGTCACGCGGGTGCGCGAGGTCATGAGCGAGCGCCTGGTCTGCACCGACCCCGACCGGCCGGTGGAGGACTGCATGGCGGTGATGACCCACGAGCGCATCCGCCACCTGCCCGTGGTCGTCTCGGGAAAGCTGGCGGGGATCGTCTCCATCGGGGACGTGGTGCGGCACCTTTCGGCGGAGCGTCACGTCGAGATCCGCTACCTCACCGACTACATCACGGGCAAGTACCCGGGCTGAGCCGCGGACGATGACGCACACGGGGGGCGGTGCGGGCTTCGAGGGGCGCGCCGCGGGGGGCCATCCCGGCTCCCGGTCGCTCCTGCGCACGCTCCGCGAAGCGCTCGTCGCTGCGGACGGCATGGCGTGACGGGCCTGCGCAGTCCGCTCGGCAAGATCGCGCCCGGGCAGTTCGAGCGGGTCATCGCGCCGCACCTGGGCGCCGAACGCTCCGAGGTGCTGGTGGGGCCGCGCGCGGGACAGGACTCGGCCATCGTGAAGCTGGGCGGCGGGCGCGTGCTCGCCGTCACCACCGATCCGCTCTCGGTGGTGCCCGCGCTCGGCTTCGAGGCCTCGGCGCGGCTCTCCTGCCATCTGATCGCCTCCGATCTGTGGACCACGGGCATCGCGCCCGCCTGGGCCTCGATCACGTTCAACCTGCCGCCGCAGATGGACGACGCCGACCTCGAGACCTACTGGCTGGCGATGAGCGACGAGTGGGCGCGGCTGGGGGTCTCGGTCGTGACCGGCCACACCGGACGATACGCGGGCTGCGACTACTCCATCATCGGCGCGGGCACGGTGATGGGCGTGGGTGAGGAGTCCGGCTACCTCACGCCCGCCATGGCCTCACCGGGCGATCGCGTGATCGTGACCAAGGGTTGCGCGATCGAAGCCACGGCGATCGCGGCCTGGCTGTTCCCGAAGCGGCTGGGCGCGAAGCTCGGCCCCGAAGGCGTCGTGCGGGCCCGGGCGCTGCTCGGCCAGGTCAGCGTCGTGGCCGACTGCCGGGCCGCAGTGCGCGTGGGGGTGCGCGAGCGCGGGGTGACCGCGCTGCACGACGCCACCGAGGGCGGCGTGCTCGGCGGCCTGCTCGAACTGGCGCGCGCCTGCGGGCACGATCTGGCGGTCGAGCGCGCGCGGGTCCCGCTCACGCCCGAGGCGCGGGCGGCCTGCGAGGTGTTCGGCACCGATCCGTACTGGACGCTCTCCGAGGGGACCCTGATCGCCACGGTGCGGCCCGCGCAGGTCACGGCCGTGCTCGCAGCGCTCGCCGCCGCGGAGATCCCGGCAGCAGAAGTGGGCGAGGTCGTGCCCGGCAGCGGGGCGCTGCGGCTCGCGGAGCCCGGTGGCGGCACGAGCCGGCTGACCGAGCCACGGCCCGACCCCTACTGGCCGGCGTATCAACGGGCGATCGACGAGAGCTGGGAATAGCGGGGCCCGTCGCGCGCACATCGTGGGCCGCGGCTCGCCCCGGTCGCTGCCGCCGTGCGCGCTACTTCGCCAGGACGTCCTCCGGCGGCGCGTGCAGGGCCCGGGCGACCGGGATGAGGTTCTGCTCGGGGTCGGCCCAGGGTGAGCGGCGGTAGAAGAACTCCAGGCGCTCGTGCGGGTTCTTCGCGAAGGCCGGGTCCGAGGCGACCCGCGCGCGGAACTCCCCGGCCAGCGCGGGATCCTCCTGCATCATCTTCCGCGCCAGCGGCTCGACCACGTAGGCCTCGCCGTACTCCTTCTTCTCGAGCACGGTGTCGAAGAAGTTCCAGCGCGCGAGCGCGTCGGGCGCCTGCGCCTCGAACAGCTGCACGGCCACCAGGGCCGAGCGCTGGTCGAGCGGCACCCAGACATCCCCGGGCCGGTACGTCCGAAGGCGCCGCACCGGCTCGATCCTGCCGATCTGGAGCGGGAAGTGGCCCTCGCTGGGCTCGCTCGCG
Source organism: Candidatus Eiseniibacteriota bacterium (assembly GCA_025357055.1). Lineage (GTDB taxonomy): Bacteria > Eisenbacteria > RBG-16-71-46 > RBG-16-71-46 > RBG-16-71-46 > JANXPZ01. The sequence continues at coordinate 26,062 of JANXPZ010000125.1, forward strand.
GCCTTCCATTCCGCGATGCGCGCCTGCTCGACGGTGTCGCTCCAGGCCCGCGCGAAGCGGCGGTAGCGCACGCCGTGGACGTCGAGCCGCTCGATGACCGACTGCCATTCCTGCGGCACCAGGTAGCCGACCGGCTGGGTCACGGTGAGCGCGGGCGCGAGCGCGAAGAAGCGTGGGACCAGCGTGTCGAACGGCGCGGTGCCGTAGCGGATCACCGGCGCGCCCGCGATCTCGCTCCACTCCCAGACGGGGCGCACGCCCTTGAGCACGAACATCACGCTGTCGCCGGTGAGTCGCGAGGAAAGCGCGATCCCGCGCTTCGCCGGGTCGGGCTCGCGCCCGCGCGCGATGACCTGCGCCTCGGCGTCGGCCACCGCCTGCAGGAGGTCCTGCGGGCGCGCGTTGACCTCGGCGAGCGTGGCGGAGACCACGTCGTAGGTGGCCCGCACGCGCGTCTCGTAGGGCTTGAGCATGTGGGTCTCGAGCAGGATCGCGGGCCGGCACTGGAACGTCGGGTAGCCGGTCGAGAAGCGCGGCGGGGTGTCTCCCGAGCTGAAACCACGGAAGGGATTGGACCAGTCCCGCAGGTAGAGGTAGGGCCCGACGACGTGCCCCAGCACCTCGACCGCGGGGAGTGCGCGGCCCTCGAAGGCCGTCTCGATCCAGCGCGTCACGCTGGCCGGCCCCTGGGGACCGTGGTTGTAGCCCCAGGTGACGTCGTAGCGGCAGTCGAGGCCGTCGGTGGTGTGCGTGTCCACCAGCAGGTCCGGCCACCAGCGCGTGAAGACGTGCGACAGGAACGCGCGCATCTCCGGGGACTCGGCCTTCATGTAGTCGCGGTTCAGGTTCAGCCCGATGGGCGTGGTCCGCCAGCCCGCCTCCTCGGGGCCGTTCTGGTTGATGCGGCTGGTGCGGCTGCTGCGCTCGTGCGCGTCCGGCGAGAACATGGGCACGACCAGCAGGATGCAGTGGTCGAGCAGGTCCTGCTGGCGGCCGGTGATGGCGATGTCGCGCAGCAGGGCGAGCATGGCGTCCTTGCCCTCGATCTCGCCGGAGTGCACGCCGCACTGGACCAGCACCACGGGCTTGCCGCTGGCGCGCGCGGCCTCGGGCGTGAACGCGCGGTCCTTCGCGGCGACGACCAGCAGGAGCTCCCGGCCCTGCCCGCTCGTGCCGAAGGACTGCACGCGGATCAAGGACGATCCCGATTCGAGCCGGCGCAGGTACTCGACCGTCTCGTCGTAGGTCGCGGTCAGGCGGTAGCCCGTGCGCTCGGCGCGGGTGGCCCAGAACGTGGACAGCCCGAGCACCGGCGCCATGGGGCGCGGTGCGAGGGTGAGCGAATCGGCGCGGGTCTGCGCCGACCCGGAGCCCGGGGCCAGCAGGATGGCGAGGACCACCACGAAGGCGGCGACACGGCGGATCATGGGCGCAGGATAGCACACGGGCACGCCGGCTCCGTGCGCGCGGTCGTTGCGCGCGGGGGCGCCGCCGGCGTCCGGTCGCCGCGGATCGTGGTCCGGTCGCGTCGTCGTCGGCGGCCCACGAGGGGGCCGGGCTAGAGCAGCTCCTTCAGCCGCGCGTGACCCGAGCGGCTCACGGGGATCTGCTTGCCATCCTGGAGCACGGCCACGTAACTGTCCTTCGCATACAACTCGAGGCGCGCGAGCCGCTCGATGTTGAGCACGCAGGAGCGGTGGATCCGCACGAAGCGCGCGGGGTCGAGCCCGGCCGCGACCTCGGCCAGGGGTTGCGGCTTGAGGTGGGTCCTGCCTCCGGCGCGGATGCCGACGTAGTCGTCCTGGGCCTCGATCCAGTCCACCTGGCCCACCGGGATGACGTGCACGTTCGGACCGTCCTTGACGAGCAGGCGCTCGACGTACCGCCCGGGCGGGCGCGCCGCCGCGGCGAGCGTGGCGGGCGAAGGCGCGGGGGCGGCGACCGCGGCGCCGAGCCGCGCGCGGGCCTGCGCGAGCGCCTCGCCCAGCCGCTCGCGGGTGACGGGCTTCAGCACGTAGTCCACCGCGTGCACCTCGAAGGCCTTGAGCGCGTACTCGTCGTACGCGGTCACGAACACGACGGCGGGCGGCCGCTCGAGCAGGTCCAGCACCTCGAAGCCGTCGAGCTTGGGCATCTGGATGTCCAGGAAGACGACGTCGGGGGCCCGCTCGCCGATGACCTTCACCGCGTCGAACCCGTTCGCGCATTCGCCCACGATCTCGATGCCGGAGTGCGCGGCGAGGTATTCGCGCAGCAAGCCGCGCGCGGGGGCCTCGTCGTCCACGATCACGACCCGCAGGGCGCCCGGATCAGGCGGCATGGTCTCCTCCCGTGCTGACCGCCGGGGTCACGGATGGCCCCGGTCTCGTCCCTTCCACCGCGGGCAGGCTCAGCACCGCGCGGAAGCGCTCCGGCTCCTCGAAGACGTCGAGATGCGCCCGCCGCGGATCGAGCGCCGCGAGCCGCTGACGCACGTTCTCGAGCCCCAGGCCCACCCCGCGGCGGGGCGGGGCCGCGGAGTCCCGGGGATTCTCGACGCCGACCTCGAGCGTGTCACCCCTGCGGCGGGCCTCGATGAGCAGGGTGCCGCCTTCCACGCGGTCCGCCACGCCGTGCTTCACGGCGTTCTCGATGAGCGGCTGGATGAGCAGCGGGGGCACGAGACAGCCCAGCGTCCCGGGCTCGATCCTCCGTTCCACCAGGAGACGCGGCCCGAAACGCACCTGCTCGACCGCAAGGTAGCGTCCGGCCAGTGCCAGCTCCTCCTCGAGCGAGACGCGCTCGCGCCCGCCCAGGGAGAGGCTCGTGCGGAGGAAGTCGCCGAGCAATCCGCACATGTCGCGGGCGCCCTCGGGATCGGACCCGGCCAGGGCGCTGATCGAGTTGAGGCTGTTGAAGAGGAAGTGCGGGTTCAGCTGCGCCCGCAGGGCCCGCAACTCCGCCTCGCGCGCCGCGACCTGCGTCTGGAGCAGGCGGCGTTCGGCCTCGCGCGCGTTCTCGAAGGCGAGCACGAAGTAGTGCCCGACCAGCGACTGCCCGTAGAGCACGAGGCCCGCGACCCAGAGCAGCGTGAGGTCGCCCGCGAGGCCGTCGGGCCCCGGGCCGAGGTGGAAGCGCTTCGTGAGGAAGACATCCCACACGGCGCCGATCATGACCCAGGCGAGGCTCGCCTGGACCGCGGCGCCGGCCAGTCCCATGAACAGGCGCAGCGGGGGCGTGCGCTCGAGCGGGTGCGCGCGGCACACCCACCAGGCCGACAGGCACACGAACGCGTAGACCAGCGTGAGCGGCGCGGTGAACGCCAGCGCGGCCCCCGCGCTCGTCCGGGCGCCCAGCCCGCCGAGCACCGCGGTGAGCAGCGCGCAGATGCCCGCCCATCCGAGCAGGTAGAGGAGGATGCGCAGCCGGCCGCGGAGCAGGGGGTGCATGGGTCAGTTCTTGATCTCGACGCCGCCCATCAGGACGACGCCCTTCACGACGAGGTGGCCGCGGGTCTCGCCGGCGGGCGCGCGGGTGGCGTCCTCGATCCCGGCCATGAGCGGCAGCGCCTCGACGGTCACCTGCCAGTCCGCGGGCACGAACAGTTCCACGCCGCCCCACACCACCGTCACGTCGACGACCGCGCGGCCGCCGGGCATCTTCGCCTGGCGCAGGTCGATCTCGGCGCCACCCATGATGGCGGTGGCGTCGCCGCCGCGGAAATCGAGGGACCCGACCTTGCGCTCGATGCCGGACCACATCACGAAAGTGCTGAACGTGGAATCGGTCTCCGCACCGGGCACGCCGGGTGCGACGGGTGCGTCGGCGCCGCGCGCGCGGCGCATCGCGCCGGCCACCATCGAGCCGCCGACCACGACCAGCAGCACCGGCCAGAAGTCCCAGGGGTCGACCTGGATGAGATCGAACTCGTGCAGGAGCAGCAGGGCGCCCGCGAGGGTGAAGATGATGCCGGGCATCGTGCTCTGGCGGCAGTTGAGCCCGGTGAGCCGGCTCAGGCCGTACACCAGGAGCATGGCGGGCCACCAGCGCAGGATCTCATCCGCCTGGAGCAGGCCCAGGTTGTCGAGCGTGAAGAGCACGCCGAGCGCGATGACGACGAACCCGAAGATGAGCCGCCCCGTGAGCGGGTAGCGGTGCTCAGGCATGACGCGCCCTCCTTTCCAGCCGTGCCCCGGATCGCAGCGCCAGCGCGACCAGGAGCAGCGCGGTCGCCGACGCGGCCAGCAGCGCGGGCCCGCCGGCGCGGCCCAGCAGCAGGGCGGCGCGCGCCAGAGCCCGCAGCACGACGAAGGTCTCCGGGAAACGGCCGATGAATCCGTTCACGAGCAGCACGAGGTTGACGGTCGCGAGCCACGCCAGCGCGGTGGCGAGCACGGCCGTCACCGCGATCCACAGTTGACGCTCGCGCAACCTGCCACGGTCAGTCAAGGCGCACCTCCGGGGTGCGGCGGCGGCGCTCCTCGCCCGTCAACGCCTTGACCACGATGCCCGCTCCCACCGCCACCAGCACGAGCGACCAGGAGTTGCCGTAGGTGAGGCCCCTCCAGCCGGACGTGACCGCGAGGAACCACGCGCCCAGCAGGATCATGGTCAGGGCCGAGCCCACGCGGCGCTCGATCAGGTGGGTGATGCCGATCACGATCAGGATGAGGGGCCACCAATCCCCCATGCCGGCGATGCCCCAGATCCCGGAGCGCTCGACCAGGAACAGGATGCCGAGCGCGATGAGGAAGATGCCCCAGACCACCGTCTTCATGTTGCGGATGCCTTCGTCCTGCGTCATCTCGGACCTCCTTCCGCCCGCCTTCGGGCTTCACCGGTAATCTACGGAAGAGACCCGGCCCGGGCATGGACTTTTCGGCGAGTGGCGGTCTGGCGACGGTGAGTGGCGGTGGGGCGACAACGAGTGCCGTGCGCGGGCGACCGTGAGTGGCGCACGCGGGCGGTCCTTGCCTCCGCGTTGAAGAGCCCGCTTTGTGCCCACCTTGCGGGCGCTGACCTTCCCATGCCCACGCCCGGGCTGCTACCAGCGGATAAGCGCCGTTCGGTGGCATCATCCATCGAATGGAGTGAACTCACAGCACGGTCGCGGGTAGTAGACATCGGGTGGCAGGGTTTCGTGGCACCGCTCTTGCGGTCACGGAGCGATCCTCACGAAACGGCGATAACGCGCAGTCCCGGATCCACGACCCCCCGCATTTCGGCCGCGAGGAGTCGCAATTTGCAACCTGCAGACCCGGCCCACACCCCGAAGGATGGCAGGACCGTCGCGGTCGTCGCCGATCGCGTGGTTCTGGCGTGCCTGCTGGCGCTCCCCCTCGCGATCACCCTGCGCTACCTGCCCTACTACGCGCTGGGGGTCTCCGGCCGGGCGCGTCACACGCTGCACTCCCTGCTGGGCCCCTCCGGGCCGATCGGGATCTCCTTCGGGATCGCGGGCGCCGCGCTCTTCCTCTTCATGTGGTTCTACCCGCTGCGCAAGCGGTGGACCGCGCTCCGCCGGCTGGGGAATCCGGGCATCTGGCTCCAGGTGCACATCCTCGCGGGCCTCGCGCTGCCGCTCGCCGTGGCCGTGCACTCGGGCTGGCGCTTCGCCGGGATCATCGGGCTCGGCTACGTCGCGATGACGCTCGTCGTCCTGAGCGGCGTCGTGGGACGCTACCTCTACAGTCACATCCCCCGCCGGCAGGACGGCGTCGAGCTTTCGCGCGAGGCGGTGGCGAACGAGCGGCGCGCCCTGCTCACGCGCATCGCCGCCGCCACGGGGCTCGATCCGACCGAGGTGGGGCGCACGCTCCACCCGGGGCCCGAGCGGGGCGCCAGCCGGGGCATCGCGGGCACCCTCGCCCGCCTGGTCATCGGCGACCTGGCCCGGCGCCGGGCGATCCGCGACCTCACCCGCCTCTGGTCGCGGCCGCGACCGGGGCACCCCGCACCCGACCCGCGCGCGCTGGCCGAGGCGGTGAGGCTCGCGCGCCGGGAGGTGGCCCTGGGGCAGCAGGTGCGGATGCTGGAGGCCACGCACCGCGTCTTCGCCTGGTGGCACGTGGCGCACCTGCCGGTGGCGATCACCGCCTTCCTGGCCATCCTCGTCCACGTCGGCGTCGCCGTGCTGGTCGGCGGCGTGATGCCGCGCTGACGCCATGAGCATGCTCCTCACCACGCTCGCCTTCGTCGCGCTGACGGCGCTCATCGCCTGGTGGCACGTGCGCGGCTCGGGCACCGTCGCGTCGGCTCGCGACCTGAGGCCGTGTCCGCGCTGCCGCACCCGCTTCGAAGCCGGCGCCTCGTTGTGTCCGGGCTGTGGCGTGCCGCGGCAGGCGTACGAGCTGGTGAGTGCCCCCGTCGTGGGGGCCGCGGCGCCGCTCGAGGCGGGCGTGAAGCCGCACCCCATCGTCCGCACCAACCTGTGCGTGGGCTGCGGCACCTGCGTGGCGGCCTGCCCCGAGCCCGGGGCGATCCGGCTGCAGGACCACCGCGCGTTCGTGGACCTCGACGTCTGTGTGCGGCACGGGACCTGCGCGGTGGCCTGCCCGATGAACGCCATCGTGATGGCGGCGGGCGCGGCGGTGCAGCGCATCGAGGTGCCGGAGCTGGACGCGAACTTCCAGAGCAACGTGCCCGGGCTCTATGTGGTGGGCGAGTTGGGCGGGCGCGGGCTCATCAAGAACGCGATCAACGAGGGCCGCATCGCCATCGAGCACGTCGCCCGCGTGCTGGCGGCGGGCCGCCCGCTGCGGATGGGAGACGCCGGACCCGGGGGCGGTGAGCCGGACTCCCCCGGGCCCTACGACGTGCTCGTGGTGGGCTCGGGCCCCGCGGGGATCTCGGCCGCGCTCGAGGCGAAGCGCCTGGGGCTGCGCTGTGTCGTGATCGAGCAGGGCACGATCTCGGACACGATCCGCAAGTACCCGCGCCGCAAGCTCCTGCTCGCCGAGCCCTCGCGCGTCCAGCTCTACGGTGGATTGTGGGTGGCCGATGCCTCGAAGGAGGAGCTGCTGTCGGTGTGGGAGACGATCATCGCGCGCGCCGGCCTGCGCGTGCGGACCGGCGAGCGGGTCGAGTCGCTGGAGAGCGACGGTGTGCTGTTCCGCGTGCGCACCCCGGGGACCGAGTACCAGGCCCGCAAGGTGCTGCTGGCGATGGGCCGGCGCGGCACTCCGCGGCGGCTGGGCGTGCCGGGCGAGGAGCTGGAGAAGGCCCTCTATGACATCGTCGAGATGGAGGCGTTCGCGGGTTGCCGCATGCTGGTGGTGGGCGGCGGCGACAGCGCGATCGAATCGGCGCTCGGGCTCGCCAACCAGCCGGACACCTCGGTCACGCTCTCCTACCGCGGCCAGGAGTTCCCGCGGCTGAAGGAGCGCAACCGCGAGAAGCTCGAGGCCGCGCTCCAGGCCTCCGGCGAAGGCGGCGCGGGCCGCGTGGAACTGCTGCTCGGCAGCCGCGTGATCGAGATCCGCCCCGGCGTGGTGGCGCTCGACTGCGCGGGCATGCCCCGCCTGCTCCCCAACGACTACGTGGTCGTCCGCATCGGTGGCGAGCCGCCGTACCCGTTCATCGAGCGTTGCGGCGTGCGGATCGTGACCAAGGAGATCGCGATCGACACCGGTGCGGAAAGGCGGGCCGGGTGAGGGCGGCGCTCCCCCCCATTCTGATCATGCTCTCGCTCTCCGTCGCCCTTCCCGCCCGCGCGCAACTGTCACCGGGGCCGCTCAGCGAGGCGCACCGCTCGCTCGAGGGCGTGACCCAGTGCTTCCAGTGCCACGAGAGCGGCGCGGGGGCCGCGGACGCCAAGTGTCTCGCCTGCCACACCGAGATCGGCTGGCTGCGCGCCCGGAGCCGCGGGCTCCACGGCCCCGGGCAGTCCACGCCCTGCGTGAAGTGCCATCCCGAGCACGCGGGAGTCGCCTTCCAGCTGGTGCGCTGGGACGAGGGGGCCGCCGAGCGGTTCGACCACCGGCGCGCGGGGTTCGTACTCGAGGGCCGGCACGGGAAGCTCAAGTGCGCCGAGTGCCATCAGCCGCGCTTCCAGAAGTCGGGCGCCGCCGCGCTCATCCGCAAGCGTGACCGCGCCGCGAGCTGGCTCGGGCTCGAGCGCTCGTGCACCTCGTGCCACGCGGACCCCCACCAGGGCCAGCTCGGCGCCACCTGCACGGATTGCCACGGGCCACAGGCGTGGAAGCCCGCGACCGGCTTCGACCACGCGAAGACCGCCTACCCGCTCACCGGTCTGCACGCGAAGCTCGAGTGCGCGAAGTGCCACCTGTCCCCGCGGCTCGAGCCCGTGACCGACGCACAGGGGAAGCTCGTGCCACGCTGGAAGCCGCTCCCCCACGCCGACTGCGCCTCCTGCCACAAGGACCCGCATGCCGGGCGCTTCCCGGGCGCCTGCGCGAAGTGCCACACGACGGAGGGCTTCCGGGTGCTCGACGCGAAGAACTTCGACCACGAGCGCACGCGCTACCCGCTGCGCGGCCGCCACGCCACGGTCGCCTGTGCGAAGTGCCACGATCCGAAACTGGCCCGGGGGCTCAAGCCCGCCTTCGACCGCTGCGACCGCTGCCATCGCGACGCCCACGCCGGGCTCGCCACGCTGGCCGGCCGGCCCGCCGACTGCGCCGCCTGCCACGCGGTGCAGGGCTGGAGGCCTTCGACCTACAGCGTGAGCGCGCACCAGTCCGCGGCCTATCCGCTCGAGGGGCGCCACGCCCTGGTGCCCTGCGCGAAGTGTCATCCGCAGGGGGCGGACTCGCTCGCCGCCAGGCTGGGCAGCGCCCGCGTGCAGCTGCGGCCCGCCCGTGCGCGCTGCCTCGACTGCCACACCGACCCGCACCGCGGCCGCTTCGAGGCGGGCGGCGCCCGGGCCAAGGCCACGAGCTGCAGGACCTGTCACACGCTGGACGGCTTCCGGCCCACCCTGGTGGACGCCGCCGCGCACGCGCGACTGGGCTACCCGCTGAAGGGCGCGCACCGGGCCGTGCCCTGCCAGGGTTGCCACGCCGAATTGAAGGTCGCACCGCCCGCGGCCGGCGCAACGGTCCCGGCCGGCGCCAGCGGCGGGGGCCCCGCCGCGAGCAGCCCGGGGCGCACGCTCCTCTTCGCCGATGCGGGCTCCGCCTGTGACGGTTGTCACACGTCTCCGCACGGCGACCAGTTCAAGGGCCGCCGCGCCCGGGTGAAGGGTGGCCCGGCGGGCGATGCCTGTGACGCCTGCCACGGGATCGAGAGCTTCACGCCCGCGAATCGTTTCGATCACGAGAAGGACTCGGCGTTCCGGCTCTCCGGAGCGCACGCGAAAGTCAGGTGCGAGGGCTGTCACAAGTCCTCGCGGGATGCGCAGGGCCGGTCGTTCGTGGTCTACAAGCCCACGCCCGCCCGGTGCGAGGACTGCCATGTCCACCGGCCGCAGGGGGCGTCATGAGGAAGGAACGCACGAGATCCATCCAGTCGGAAGGCTGGTCATGAAGCGCCCCGGCCTGCCGCTGCGGATCGGGGGCATGCGCCTTGCGGCGACGCTGCTGACGGTGCTTCCACTCGCCGCGCTCGGACTGGTCGCCTTCGCGGCCGAGAAGCCCGCCGCGGTGGAGCCCGAGTACCCGCACGGGAACTTCCAGGGCGACTGCTCGGAGTGCCACGGCGACGAGGGGTGGAAGCCGGCGCGCATCAGCCGGAAGTTCGACCACGCGAAGCGCTCGGGATTCGCCCTGAACGGGGCGCACGCCTCGCTCCAGTGCGCGGGCTGTCACGGCACGCTCGACTTCAGCCAGCAGCGCAAGGTCTGCGCCTCGTGCCACCAGGACCCGCACCTCGGCGAGTTCGGGCCCGACTGCGCCCGTTGCCACACCCCGCGCAGCTTCCTCGACCGCGCGGGCATGGTGCGCATGCACCAGTTGACGCGTTTTCCGCTGGCGGGCGCGCACGCGGGGCTGGATTGCGAGGGCTGCCACCGCCTGACGTCCCAGGGGCAGCTGCGCTTCAGCTCGACCGGGACGGAGTGCTACTCGTGTCACCGGGAGGACTTCGTGGGCACGACGAGCCCCGCGCACGTCGCCGGCGGCTTTCCGACCGATTGCATGAACTGCCACACGCCGCTGGCCTGGCGGCCCACGCGCTTCGTCCACACGGGCGCCACGGAATGCTACTCGTGCCACCGGTCCAACTACGAGCGCACGACGGCCCCGGCCCACGTCGCGGCGGGCTTCCCGACCGCCTGCGCGACCTGCCACACGACCCGGAGCTGGCTGCCCTCGACGTTCGACCACGCCGCCACGCCGTTCGCGCTGACCGGGGCGCACGTCCAGACGCCGTGCGTGAGCTGCCACGGGAGTCCCTGGCAGAACACGCTGGCCACCGACTGCTACTCGTGCCACCGGCCGGCCTACGACGCGACGGCCGCCCCGGCGCACGTCACGGGCGGGATCCCGACCACCTGCACGAGCTGCCATACCACCGTGGCCTGGCAGCCCGCGACCTTCGCCCACAACGCCACGGCGTTCCCGCTGACCGGGGCGCACGTCCAGACGCCGTGCGTGAGCTGCCACGGGAGTCCCTGGCAGAACACGCTGGCCACCGACTGCTATTCGTGCCACCGCCCGGCCTACGACGCGACCACGGACCCCGCCCATGCCGCCGCGGGATTCCCGACCACCTGCGCCACCTGTCACAGCACGAGCGCGTGGACCGGGGCGACGTTCGACCACACCTGGTTCCCGATCACCTCCGGCCGACATTCGGGGCTCACATGCTCGACCTGCCACGTCGTCCCCACGAGCTATGCCTCGTTCAGCTGCCTGAGCGGCTGTCATTCGCAGGGCGACACGGATGGCCGCCATTCCAACGTCTCCGGCTACCGGTACGACAGCGCCTCCTGCTATTCGTGCCACCCACGCGGGTCGGCCGGTTGAGCGCGCGCCGCAGGCGGAGTCCGTCACGGCCGCTCCATCCCGCGGGGGCCGGCCCCGCGCTGACGCTGGCCGCTGCGCTCGTCGTGCTGCTGGTGGCCTGCGGCTCCGCGGCGCAGGCCGCGCAGGTGGAAGCCCACGTCACCTACCTCGCCGGCGGATCGGTCTACGTGGACGCCGGGCGTCTGGAGGGTCTGCGCGAGGGCGACTCGCTGGTCGTGGTGCGAGGTGGAAAGACCATCGCCTGGCTGCGGGCCTCGTTCCTCTCCTCTCACCGGACCTCGTGCGACACCCTGGGCACGCTCGCGCCCATCCGGGTGGGCGACCTGGCGGGCTTCGTCACGAATGTCCCCGGGCCCTCCGCTGCGGGAGGTGACACCACCGCCGCGGTGACCGGCGCCCCGCCGGCGACTGCGTCTCCCGCTCCCGGCGCGCCCGCGCCCCACCCGGTTCCGGGTGTGCCCTTGAGTGGCGCCACGCCTGCGGCCCCACCGCCACGTGCCGCGCGGCGCGGCGGGGCGTTGCGCGGACGCATCGGGGCGCGCTTCCTCACCGTACAGACCGACCACGGTGGCCGCCTCACGCAGCCGGCGCTCGACCTGCGGCTCGACGGCGTGAGCCTGGCGGGGACGCCGCTCGACCTGGCCGTGGACTTCCGGGGGCGCCGCGTCACCCAGAGCATTCCCGGGCGGGTCACGCTGAACACCGATCGCGGCCTGTTCTACCGTTTCGCGCTCGCCACTCACGACCTGGCCGGGCACTACCGGTTCACGGTCGGGCGGCAGCTCTCGCCCTCGCTCGCGCCCGTGAACCTGTTCGACGGCGCGCTGGTCGAGCGCCGCGGCACGCGCTGGAACGCCGGTCTCTTCAGCGGCGCGCAGCCCGAGCCCATGCGGCTCGGCATGTCGGGTGCGATCGTGCAGGGCGGCGGGTACCTCGAGTGGCACCAGTCGGCGGGCGCGGCGCGGCGCTGGACCGTCAGCGGCGGCGCCATCAGTTCGTACGACCACGGCAACACCAACCGCGATTTCGGCTTCCTGCAGGGCTTCTACCTGGACCGCACGCTGAGCGCGACGCTCTCGCAGGAGGTGGACCTGAACCGGGGCTGGAAGCGCGATCTGGGTCAGCCTGCGTTCCAGGCGACCGGCACGTTCCTCACCACGAACGTGCGGGTCGGCTCCGCGCTCTCCCTGCGTGGCGGCTACGACAACCGGCGCAACGTCTGGCTCTATCGCGACCGCATCACGCCCGAGAACCTGTTCGACGACCGTTACCGGCAGGGAGGCTGGGGCGGCGCGTTGCTCGATCTGGCACACCACGTCCGGCTCACGGGGGACGCGCGCACCAGCTCGATCGCCGGGGCGCGGCGCCAGAACGGCTGGACCGGCGGCCTCGAGGGCTATCGCTTCACCCCGCTCAACCTCGCGTTGCGCGCGCGCTACAGCCGGCTCACGGGCAGTGGCCTGGAGAACTCACTGGTCTCGTACGGGGCCGGCCTCGATCCGCTGGGTTGGGCGCACGTCGAAGTGACCGGGGGGCAGCGCACCACCCGGGAGGCGCTGGCCGGGGTCCAGGAACGCTCGCAGTGGCTCGGCGCCGACCTCGACCTGACGCTGCCGGGCCGCGCCTACCTGAACGTCTCGTACGAGGGGGATTCCGGTGGCATCAGCCCGATGCGACAGGCCTACTTCGGACTGAGCTGGAGGTTCTGAGCCGCGCGGCGGCGGGAGGAACCTAGCGCGCCCGCATCCAGCGGAGGATCTCGGGGAGCGTCGGGTCCTTGCCGTACATCAGCATCCCGACCCTGAAGATCCGCCCGGCGACACCGCGCATCCACCAGCCGCCGAGCGCGAGGAGCGCGAGCCCGAGCGCGATCTCCCACGACTGGGCCGCGCCGAGCGCGATGCGCACCGGCAGGAGCATGGGCGAGAACGGCGGCAGCTGCGACACGGCGACCAGCCAGCCGACCTCGGGATCGCGCAGCATCGGGACCAGGAAGAGGATGGGCATCATCGGGAGCATGAAGAAGTACCCCTGGAACTTCGCGCTCGACTCGATGCCCTGCATGGTCGCGAGCACGGCGGCGAACATGGCGTTGTAGAAGTAGAGGCCGAGCACCGCGAAGGCGACATCCACCAGCAGGTTGCCGGCGCTCACCGACAGCGGCAGGCTGAACGCGAACGCCCCGCCCAGGATGAACAGCGATCCGGCCCAGACCAGCGCCATCAGCAGGCCGATCAGCGTGAACGCCAGGATCTTCCCGTCCATCCAGGACTCGGCGCGGATGGCGGAGACCACCACCTCGGTGACCCGGGCCTGCTTCTCGCCGCTGATGCCGATCATGAGATACGAGATGGTCGAGAACAGCACGGCCATCATCAGGACGACCAGGGCGATGCCGACCATGCGTTCGGCGCGCGCGGTCCCCGGGTCACGGCTCCCGCCGTTCGCCGCGGCGACGCGTTCCCGGAGGCGCAGCGGAGCGTCGAGCCGGGCGAGCGCGGTCGAATCGAGCCCGAGGCCCGCGGCGCGTTGCCGCCGCGCGGCCGCGCGCAGGGCCGTGCGGGCGTCCTCCAGCCATCCCGGGCGGGAGGAGCGCATCAGCACCGTGGCCCGGCCCGAGTCGGCGAAGTCCGCGGCGAGCGCCACGGCCCCGGCCACGCGCTTCTCGCGCACCATGCGCTCGAGCCCCTCCAGGTCGCGCACGTCGCCGGGCGGGTCCGTCCAGCGCAGGACCTTGGTGTCGGGGAGCCGCTCCGGACTCAGTGCTCCGGAGGCCTCCACGCGGACCACCGCGAGCGTGACGGGCTTCCCGGCGCCGAGGAGCAGGGACGGGAGCCCGCCGAACCCGATCGCGAGCAGGGGTGTGAGCAGGACCGAGGCGATGAAGTCACCGCGGCGCAACACGCGCGCCAGCTCCCAGCGGACCACCGGCAGCCACTGCAGACGACGCTCAGCCATCGGCCACCTCGCTCGCCAGGGTCCTGCGCGCCTCGCGATCGCTCTCGACCGCCCGCACGTAGAGCTCGTGGAGCGGTAGACGCTGCGTATCCACGCCGTGGACGACGGCGTGGGCGGCGATCGCGGCCAGCAGCGGGGCGAGATCCCGCCCGGGAGGCACGGCGATCTCCAGTGCCTGGCGTCCGTCCCCGAGCGCCTCCCGCTCGAACCGGGCCTCCGGGATCACGGTCGCGACGGCCCGCTCGACCGGGTCGAGACCCGCGAGCGCGGTCAACTCGACGCGGACCACCAGGTCGGCCCCGCCGGTCGCGGCCCGCCGCACCTCATCGAGCGTGCCGCCGAACAACGTGCGCCCGCGCGAGAGCAGCAGGAAGCGGTCGGCGAGGCGTTCGACGAGGTCGAGCTGGTGGGCGGAGAGCAGCACCGCGGTGCCCTGCCTGCACAGCTCGCGCATGATGTGCATGGCGAGCTCCTGATTGAGTGGATCGAGCCCCGAGAAGGGCTCGTCGAGGACCGCGAGCGCGGGCCGGTGGAGCACCGCCCCCGCGAGCTGCAGCTTCTGCTGATTGCCCTTGGAAAGCGTGTTGACCTTGTGGCCCGCCCGGTCGGTGAGCTCGAACCGCTCCAGCCACTCACGCGCAGCCTTCCGGGCGGCGCCGGCCCGCATCCCCCGCAGCTCGCCGAAGTAGATGAGCGTGTCGAGCACGGGTGCATCCGGATACAGCCCGCGCTCCTCGGGCAGGTACCCCACGCGGCCGCGGTCGAGGTCGGCTGACCCGTCGAAGAGGATCCGCCCTTCGTCCGGCCGGGTGATGCCCATCACCATCCGCAGTGTCGTGGTCTTTCCGGCTCCGTTGGGTCCGAGGAAACCGAACACCTCGCCCGCGCGGACCCCGAACGACAGGGCATCCACGGCCTGGAGGTCGCCGAATCGCTTGGAGACGCTCTCGAGCTCGAGCAGGGGGCGAGGGGGCATGGGTCCGCTCCGGTGAGCTGATGCTGGTACTGGTGCGTGGCGCATCGCCTCAAGGGTTCCGTTGGCCCTGGGGGACGTCCGGGCTAGGGGACGACGGTCACGCGGCGGGTGAGGCTCCTGCCTCCATGGGTCAGACGGACGAGATAGATGCCGGGCTCGAGGGCCAGGCCCTCGGAGACGTTCACCAGGTGGGGGCCGACGCCTTCCACCTGCCGCCTGGCCGACTGGCGGCCCGCCACGTCGAGCAACTCGAGCGTGGCGGGAGTGGCGTCGGGCAGCGCCAGGGAGATGAACACGCCCTCCCTGCGCGAAGCGGGGTTGGGCCGGGCGCCGTGGAGAGCGAAGACCGTCGTCGGCACGTCCAGCGGCACGCCCACCCAGACCGCGCTGGTCGTCCGCGGCGTCTCACCGTCGAGCCACGCCAGCCGGTAGGCGTAATGGGCGCCGGGCGAGACCGTGGCGTCCACGAAGGTCAGTCTCCCGGCGCCGGCACTCGTGGGCTCGCCGATCGCGACGAAGTCCGTCAGGCTGTCCCGGCGCTCGACCGTGATGACGGGCTGGGGGCTCCCGCTGGTGGTCCAGAACAGGGTCACGCGCCCGGACGTGGACACGACCCTCGAGAACAGGGCCTCGAACGACGTGGCCAGCAATGGCACGGTGGCGGCGTAGACGTCGGGGTCGGCGTTGCGGCCATCGGCCCAGGCCGCGTACAGGTCGGCGTGGTTCGCGAACAGCGACAGGTAGTCGCCCTGGTTCGGCATGATGTTGCTGGCGACGTTGGTCCAATCCGTCTGCGTCGCGTTCAGGGCGCCGACCGGGGTCCAGGTCGTGCCGTTGTCGTCCGAGCGCGACAGGTGGACGTTCGAGCCGCCGCCGCAGATCGAGGCCGAGTCGCGCCAGTCGTACCAGAGGCAGTAGGGCTTGCTGTCGCCGCCGCTCCCGCCCACCGCCACCTCGGGGAGCCAGTCGTCGTAGCCGGCCGGGCTGTCGCTCGACCGGACGGGAGCGGACCAGGTCGCGCCGTCGTCCGACCAGGTCACGAACACGTCGCGGTGGTCGCGCGCTCGCTCGCCTGCGGTGGGCGTGTCCAGGCCCGTGACGATCCGGTAGGCGCCGACGCTGCCGTCCCACGAGGCGCAGCGCGCGTAGTAGGTGCCGCTCACGGGCAAGGTGAAGCAGATGAAGTTGGTCAGCCCCGTGCCGGGCGCGGAGAGAGCGAGGCGGGTCGCGCCATCGCTGCAGAAGAGCCGCAGCGACATGTTGAACGTGGAACTGATGGAATCGGCGTAGAAGATCACGGTCTGGCCCGCCGTGCCGTTGAAGCTGAAGAAATCGAAGTCCGAGGGTGCCGAGAGGGAGCCCCTCAGGGTCTTGCCGGGGGTGAAAGCATCCGCCGTGGCCAGCGAGTCGTTGACCTCCGTCTCGGAGACGGAGCCGGTCGTGCCCAGGGCGGCGTCGTAGAAATCGACGGATTCGTTCCAGGCCATGTAGATGCGGCCGCGATACGGCCCGCTCGAACGGTCCACCGCGATCGAGGGGTAGGTGATGCCGGTGCCCCGGTTGAACCCCGGCGCGCCGCTGCCGAAATTCGAGTAGATCGAGGCCGCGTTGACGGCCGCGTCGAAGGTCGCACCCTGGTCCGTGGACTTGCGGAGCTTCATGAGGTCCACGTCCACCAGGCCGATGGAGTACCAGGTGACGTAGACCTCGCCGTTCGGGCCCACCACGGGGCGGGAACCCTGCACGTATCCGGCTTCGGCGCTGGCGGAGAGGCGCTGGGGGCTGTCCCAGGTCGTGCCGCCGACCGAGGAGCGCTGGAAGACGATCGTGTCCGCGGCGACGCTGAAGACGGTGTAGGAGAGGTAGAGCCGGCCGCTGAGCGAGTCCGCTGCGAGCCAGGGCTTGTCGAACAGGACCGAGGCGTTGTTGCCAAGACGCACCAGCGCGGGCGTGCTCCACTGCACCGTGTCGGCGTTGAAGCGCGCCTTCACCAGCGCGATGCCGTTCCTCGTGGAGTTGTCATCCACCATCGCGCAGAACCAGAAGTCCCCCGTCTTCTCGTTGACCGTGACCAGCGGATCGCTGGCCCAGCGCCAGCCCGCCGGCACGGGTGGAGAGCCGCCGTCGGTGTAGGTGACCCCTCCGTCCACCGAGTAGCCGTAGCCCTGCGTGCTGGTCGTGGTAGCGGTCGCGAATCCCAGACCGTCGTTCCAGGCGACCAGTATGTTCGAGCCCTGCGCGGCGATCATCTGCTCGGCCTGCCCGATGGAGGAGTAGGCGGCGTCCTGCGCGCGGTCGTTGACGAGCACGTCGGGGCCCAGGGCCGCCGTGGCTCGCGCGGGCGAAGCCGTCCGTGTGCCCGGCGCGCCCGTGCCCGGACCCTGGGGGCCGCCGGCCTCGTACCAGTCGCCCCGCCGCCGGACTCCGGCGCCGGGCCGCACCTGCCCGGGGTGTCTGCGGATCAGCCGGGTGAGCTCCTTCGCCCGCGCCATCCGTGCGCGCGCGCCCTGGAGGATGAGTCGCTGCTGCAGACGCTTGAGCGCGGGGGCATACGAGGAGACCTTAGCCCCGGCCGACGGCCCGGAGTACTGGCCGGGCTCCTCGGCGCGGGCCGCGGACGGTCCGGCGTTCGCGAAGGAGAGCAGGGAGGCCACCAGCGCCAGTGCGAGCACGAACGCTGCGCGGAGCGTGGCGGAGTGGTGAAGACGCAGGGGCATGGCGGACGTCCTTCTCGGGGTGTTGGGTTCGGATCCCGCACAAGTCCCGGCCGTGGGGCGAACTGGCCCGGGATTCCTGGCGCCCCACCCCGGGGCACCAGAGCGCGTGTATTGCTCACGCAGGGCAATCTTCGCACCGCCCCGCGCGCGAGTCCACCCGGCCACCGGGTCCGGCGCGGAGGGCCCGGCGCGCCGGCCTTCACCCGCCCGCGACGACGACGGGGGCGGGTGAAGGCCGCCCCCGTCGCCGACTACGGTCCGGGACGATCAACGCATGCGCGCGATCTTGCGGCTCATGGTCCGGCCCTCGGCGTCGAGGCGCAGGAAGTAGATCCCGGCGCTCGACGGCCGGCCGTCCTGGTCAAGGCCGTCCCACGAGACGCGGTGCTCGCCCGCGGCCTGCGCGCCGTGCACCAGCAGGCGCACCCGGCGGCCCTGCACGTCGAGCACGTCGAGCGAGGCGTCGCCCGGGCGCGTGAGCGTGAACGCGATCGAAGTCGAGTGGAGCATCGGGTTGGGGTGCGCATCGGCGAGCATGAGCGTGGCGGGCTGCACGCGGGAGGCCACGTCCACCCACGCGCCCGGCACGCGGAAGTCGGTCTCGAGGCGGCCGCTGCGCGTCGGCGAGCGCCACGGACCGTTCGGGAAATACACCGACCGGGCGAGGGTGCGCATCTGCCACGCGTACGGCACACCGCTGGTCAGGCCGGTCGCGCCCGCGAGGAGGCTCGCCATGCTGCCGTAGGCGCCCGGTGCCCCGGTCGCGACCCACCCGGTGATGCCGCTTGCGCCCGGAGCCGGCAGGCCGACCACCGGCGTGACGCGGTACTGCAGGCGCACCCTGGTGCGGCCCGCGGCCGAGCGGCCGTGCGAGAGGAGGAAGAGGCCGCCCGGATCGCTCTGGCAACCCGGCTGGATCAGGTGCGCGGGCGCGGTGCTGCGATAGCCGACGCCGAGCTGGAGCGAGCCCGAGCCCTGCGCGCCATAGCGCACCTGGCAGAGGCCCTGGCGGCCGAGCACATTGCTGTAGCCCGGCTCGCCGAAGATCAGATCGCTCCAGCCGTCGCTGTTCACATCGCCCGCGTTGGCGAGCGAGTGCCCCATGTTCGCGAACGCCGAGCCGCCGGTCGCGCTCCAGAACGCCGGTGCGCCGGCCGGCAGCGGGCCGCGGAAGACGTGGGCGGCGCCCTGGTCCTGCGGGCCGCCCTGGTCCTGGAAGACGGCGCCGACGAGCACGTCGCTGAGGCCGTCGCCGTCGACGTCGCCCGCCGAGGACACGGCCGAGCCGAAGCCGCCGTACGCCTCGCCGCCGTACTGGGTCCACAGCAGGCCCAGCGAACCGTCCGCGATCCCGATGAAGACGCGCGCCGCGCCCTCGCCGCTGAGGGTGTTGGTGGCCGAGGGAGCGCCCACGATGATGTCGCTGAGCCCGTCGCCGTTCACGTCGCCCGCGCCGGCGACCGAAGCGCCGAAGCGCCAGGACGACGCCCTCGCGGAGATCGTGAACGTCGTCGAGGGGCCCGCGGTTGAGCCGTAAGCCACCACCACGTGGCCGGCATCGGGGAAGATCGCCCCCGCCTTGCCGGGCGTATCGAAGTCGGGCGCGCCGATGACGACGTCGGAGAAGCCGTCGCCGTTGACGTCGCCCGCGCCGGCCACCGAGCTGCCCAGGTGCGCGTCGGCCTGGCCGCCGCTGGCCGACCACATCGGCGTGGTGCTGAGCCCGCCCGGGCCGCCGCGGTAGACGTAGACACGGCCCTCGCCCGGGAGCGGCGAGGTGGGATCGACGCCCATGGGCGCGCCCACGATCACGTCCGCATAGCCGTCGCCGTCCACGTCGCCGGCCGGGGCGACCGAGCCGCCGAACTGGCTGCCGGCGCTGAAGCCGGTGAGGGTGACGTTCGGGGCGGAGGGCAGCCCGCCCGGGCCTCCGTACCAGATGCGAGCCTGTCCCACGCCGCCCGCGGCGGTGTGGGCGCCGATGATGAGGTCGGCGTAGCCATCGCCGTTGATGTCACCGGCCGAGGCGACCGAGACGCCGAGTTGATCGCCCGAGGCCCCAAAGGTGTACCAGGTCGCGGTCGGCACCAGCCCGGTCGCGCTCCCACGGAACAACTGGATGAGCCCGTTGTTTGACTCACCCGGTGAGATGTAGTTGTACCAGGTGGGCTCGCCCACCAGCACGTCGTCGTAGCCGTCGCCGTTGACGTCGCCGGCCGAGGCCACCGACCAGCCCAGGTTCGGGTTCTCGATCGCGGTCTGGGTGATGCTCCAGTTCGAGTACGACGAAGGCGGCGAGCCGACCCCGTAGTGCACCAGCACGCGCCCCTCGGAGGACTCGCCATTGGTGAAGTACGGGTCGCCCACGAGCAGGTCGCTGAGGCCGTCGCCGTTCACGTCACCGGCGGTCATCACGTGGGTCGAGCCGGCCGGGTATCCAAGCAGTTGCTGGATGATGAGCGTGGTGCCCACGCTCTGGGCCAGGTCCACGCGCGAGCTCTCGCCGATCAGCAGGTCGGGCCGGCCGTCGCCGTTCACGTCGCCGGCGGGTGTCAGCGTGATGCCGAACTGCGCGTTCGCGACTCCCGAGGACTCCCACCAGAGCAGGTTCGCGGTCGCGGTGTCCACGCCCGCGGCGGAGCCCCGAAAGACGAACGCCATGCCGGATGCGGTCCCGTAGGTGTTGTCGGCCGGAGCGCCGACCGCGACGTCGGCGTAGCCGTCGCCATTGAGGTCGCCCGCCGGCGCGACGGTGGCGCCGAACTCCCCGTACTGGTGGTGACCGAGGAGCGTGGTGCTGCCGACGAGGGTGCCGAGGTTCGAGAAGCCGGGAGTCAGTGGCAGCCCGGCGGCGGAGCCGTAGATCACGTAGGCCTTGCCCACCGGGTCGAAGCTGAACGTCGCTTCGGCCAGTGGGGCACCCACGATGATGTCGTCGAAGCCGTCGGCGTTGACGTCCCCCGCGCCTGCGACCGACGAGCCGAGGTGGGCGTTGAGGCCGGTGGCCGTGCAGCCGGTCAAAAACCAGTTGTTCGTCATGCTCACGCCCGTGGCCGAGCCATAGAGCACCTCGGCCACGCCACTGCCGGGCGATGGCGTGCAGGGCCAGAACCCGGCCGCGCTCGGCATCCCGAAGATGAGGTCGCCGAAGCCGTCACCGTTCACGTCCCCGGCCGGCGCGACGTTGAAACCGTAGAGATTGCTGCCGAAGGACGAGAGCGAGTTGAAGTTCACCAGGTCGAGGCCGCCCGCGGCGCCGAAGTACACGCGCGCCGATCCGTTGAGATACCAGAACAACACGATGTCGCCCAGGTTGTCGCCGTTCACGTCCCCCGCAGGGGCGACCTGGGCGCCCGGCGGCAGGTCGACGACCGGGTAGCCGGACGCCAGCACCGGGCCGCTCGCGCTGCCGAGGTAGAGGTAGAGCGCGCTGTGGTAGGAGTTCACGTCCCCGATCGCGACGAAGTCGCTGATGCCGTCGCCGTCCACGTCACCGGCCGGGGTCAGGCTCATGCCGAGCATGCGGTTGGCGACATTGGACTCGGACGACCAACCCACGGTCGCCGTCAGCAACGCCGGCTGCGCCACGCGGTCGGGGACGGCGATCCCCCGCGGCGCGGCGGGCGGGGCGCCTGCACGCGTGATGATGCCGAGGTCGGGCAGGAACGACTGCAGCGCGGCGGGCGGCGGCGCGGGGACCGGGGTCATGAACGAGTCGAGGTCCGGCAGGCCGGCTGCGGCGGCGCTCGCCAGGGTGAGCGCCAGGGCGACGAGGGCCCCGCCGAGGAGGCGGGATGGACGGGTGGCGTGGCGCATGTGGGGCCTCCGAGTCGTGGGGGGACGACGCGGCCGCACGTCCATTCAACCAGTCCCTGCGGATAGGAATCGCCTATCCAGGCGCGGACCCTAGCACGGTGAAGTCGGGCCGGACAATGAATATTTGACCGGTCCTGTGCTCAAACGTGACGAGTGGATCGCTGGCCCATCGCCACCCCCCGGGGCGGGAGTCTCCCCGGCCGATTTCAGCCGTCCGGTCTCAGGGACGCCGCGGCGCGATGCCGAGTTCCTGCGCCAGTCGCAGGCCGTCCGGGTCGAGCGGATCGAGCGCGAGGCATTCGCGGACGGCGTCCGCGGCGGTGGAGCGGTCGCCGCGTCGCTGCGCGAGGAGCGCAGTCAGCAGCCAGTAATTGTTGTTCGGTCCGAAGAGGCGGATGCTGGCCTGGCGCAGTGAGTCGGCCCGCGCGTAGTTCTCCAGGCGCAAGGCAACCTGGGCCCGTGTCAGATCGATCATGCCGAAGAAGGTGAGGTCCTCCCCCGGTTGGGTCCGCCGCGCCACGATGAGGAGAGAGTCCGCCTCCCGCCAGGAGCCCGTGAGGGTGCGTTCGTAAGCCGCGAAGTAGAGCGCCGCCGCCCGTGGTTCAATGACCGTGGCAGGCCAGGGCCGGTCGACGTCGTACTCGACCAGTGCGTCCCTGGGCGCGGTCATGCCGCCCTCACCGCCGAATCGCGCCCAGACCAGGCTGCTGTCGCCGTACCACAGTCGCAGCGCGCGCGGTCCGGCGAAGCCTACTTCGGTGAGCAACGGAATATTCCAGAAACGCACGATGGCACGGTGCTTCAAGCGGGGCGCGTGCCCGAGCATCGCGCCCCGCGTGGACTCGACCACGCGTTGCAGGCGCGTGATCCGTGCGAGTGAGAAACTGGACGCTGCCGGGGGCGGCTCGCTCGTGACGGTGGCGGGCGCCGGAGGCGCGAGCAGCAGCGCCGCCAGCCGCAGTGCCACCAGCGCGCCCGCCAGCGCCGGGGAGGCGAGCGCGAGCCAGCCGGTCAGCGCGAAGCCGAGGCCGAGCGAGGCGACCGTGGTGCGCCACGCGTTCCAGTCCGGCAGCACGAAGACGAGCGGAACGACGCCGATGGCGAACCAAGCGAGACCGCCGAGCAGGGCGGGCGCCTCGCGCACGATCCGCCTGCGCGCCGCGCCTCGCAGCGAGAACACGAGGGCCGCCGCCGCGAGCAGGCCGCAGAGCGCGAGGAGCGGGCCGCGCAGCGCCGGGGCGAGGCCCTCGTAGCCCAACTGCGAGACAAACGCCTGCACGAGCACCGCCCAGAGCGACATCGCCTGCAGGTCGGCTCCGACTCCCGGTGGCAGGCCCGCGCCGTGCGTGCGCGCGACGGCGTAGCCCGCTCCCCACAGCGCCGCGACGGCCAGCGTCACCGCGCTCCAGCGTGCGAGTTCGCTTCTCGATCGCGTGCGAAGCCACGTCAGGAGCGGGAGTGCGGGCAACACGACGAAGGCCGCCTCGTTGCTGAGCAGCGCCAGCAGCGCCGCCGCGCCGGAGGTGAACAGGCTGCCCGCGGCCGCGCGCTCGATGGCGAGCGCAGCGAAGAGCGCGCCGAGCAGGTGCTGGGCGGCGCTCGGCCAGGCCAGGAAGATACGTGCCGGCTCGGCGAGGAGCGGGAAGCAGGCGAGGGCGGCCGCGACCGGCGCATCGAAGCGGCGGCGCGCGAGCCGGTAGAGCAAGGCGTAGAGGGCCAGCAGCAGGAGCGCGGCCAGCAGCGGTGCGAGCCAGGGGGCGCTCGGCAACCACGGGCCCACCAGCAGGAAGTAGAGCTGGCGACTCACCGGGCGCCAGTAACAGGCCGCGCCCATCGGACCGAAGAAATCGAGCGACGGCGCGAAGGCGAGGTGCGAGAGGAAGATGTAGTCGTCGGCCACGGGCACGCCCAGCGTCGGCCCGCGGCTGGCCCAGAACAGCGGCAGGATGGCCAGCGCGCCCCCGAGCACCCAGGGCAGGGTGGCGCGTGGGCGGCCTGCCGATGGCCGATCTCCGCCGCGCGGTGCGGCGGTGGCATGCGCGGCCCTCGTGCGGCCGCGCGGCTCGCGACGGCGCGCGCTGCGCCCCGGCGTCAGGGTCCATCTCCCGCGCGCGGGACGCGGACGCCCGCCCCGCTGCCGTCGGCGCTCGTGCTGTCCACGGGGAACAGCACTTCGCGCGCGCGGCCGCGCAGCGTGACGTCCAGCGAGTCGGCCGGCGGCAGCAGCGCGGGGTCGAGCCAGCCCCTGGCGATCATGGCGCGGCCGATGAAGTGCATCTGCGCGCGCTCGAAGGGGCGCAGCGATCCGTCGGGGGCGAAGCGGTAACGCCACTTCGTCGGCGCCGGCACCACCGTGGCGAGGAAGAGCGCCTCGTCCACCGTGACCCGCGCCGGGTCCTTGTCGAAGTAGTAGCGCGTGGCCTCGGCTGCGCCGTGGACGTCGGGGCCCCACTCGATGATGTTCAGGTAGAGCTCGAGCAGGCGATGCTTCGAGACGTCCGTGAGGTGCTCCAGCACCCAGGCCAGCACCACTTCCTGCCCCTTGCGTGAGAGCGTGCGCGCGTGGCCGAGCCACAGGTTGCGCACCAGCTGCATGGTGACCGTGCCTGCGCCCCGGCGCCAGGCGCCCGCCTTCACGTTGAAGGCGATGGCGAGCTGGATGGCGCCGGGGTTGAAGCCGCGGTGGCGGAAGAAGCCGCCGTCCTCGTTCGTGAGCACGGCATGGACCAGGGTCGAGTCGATGTCCTCGAGCGGGCGGAAGAAGGGATTCAGCGACGACAGCTCCCGGGTGACCAGGCGTCCGTGCGGCAGGTGGATGGTGGCCAGGAAAGGCTGCTCGAGGCGGAACAGGTCGAGCGTGGTGCGCGCGGAGTCGAGGCGGAGCCCGTGCGGGATGACATCGGCCGCGAAGCGGACGCTGTCGGGTCGCGCGAGGTCGAGGTCGAGCGTGAGCCGGTAGTCGAAGGAGCCGCGCACGGTGAGCCCGGTGAGGGGGCCGAGCACCTCGCGTGGCACGCTGGCCAGGACCCGCGCCTCGGTGATGTCGTCGGCGGCGAGGCGGAAGACGAGCCGGGGGCCGTTTCGATCGATCGAGCCGCCGAGCGTGACCGGGAGTCTGCCGAAGGAGATCCGCGTCGAGTCCGCGAGCCGGAGCACGCCCGCGCGGCGGTCCTGCCTGAGTGCCCCGTCCACGATGACGCGCAGGCGCCCCGCGGGTCCGTCCGCGGGGTCGCCGAGGCCCAGCAGGGCGGCGCCCGTGAGCCGGTCGTCGTGTCCGTAGGAGAGTTCCACGTCGAAGGGGACCTCGTGTTCGAGGGCGAGCGCCCCGGTCGCGCGCAGGCGCATGCCGCCGGGGGCGTGGTCGAGCGCGAGCCAGGCGAGCCGCCCGCCACGCAGCGGAGCGTCCCCGGCCGCGGGCTCCGCGATCACGAGGTCGCGCACCTCGAGGCGCGGCAGCCGCCGCGCAGGCGCGAGCAGCAGGCCCGCCAGCGACTCGGCCGCGTGGCGCAACTTCGCGGCGCGCGGGCTGACCGCGGCGGCGGGCTCCTCTTCGGGGCCGAGGGTGTCGGGCAGGCTGGCGTGCCGCGCGACCAGCCGCAGGCGCGCGTGGGCGACCGCGACGTCGCTGGCGCGCGGGCGGAGGACGAGGAGCGACCAGGGATCCACCGCGACCCCGAGCGAGTCGGCGGTGACGAGCGTGTCGCCCAGGGCACGTTCGCAGACCACGATCCCGCGCAACTCGGCGCGCAGCGGGAAGCGCACGCGCAGACGCTCCCAGCGGACGGTGAGCCCGCGCTGGCCGGCGGCGTGCCGCAGTCCCCAGGAGATCGCGGCCGGCGTCAGCAGGCGCGCTGCGAGCAGTGCGGCGAGCAGGACGGCGGCGGCGATCCAGATCCGTCGCGTGCGCATGGCGCCGGGGACTCTACCTGCCCGCAAGAGGCCCGGCCAACGGGGCCGCGGCGGTACGCGCCCGGGCTCCGTTCACTCTCCCCGGTAGGTGCAGCGCGCCGTGCAGGTCTCGTGCACGGTGATGGCCGCGAGCCCGGAAAGCCCGGGCGCGAGCCGCCGCCACAGCCAGCCGCAGAGCACCTCGGAGGTGGCGTTCTCGAGACCGGGCACGTCGTTCAGCGTGCGGTGGTCCAGTTCGCCCTGAAGCACGGGCTCGACCACGGCCGTGATGCCGGCGTAGTCCACCAGCCAGCCGGTCTTGGTGTCCACCTCGCCCGCCACCGTGATCTCGATGCGGAACGAGTGGCCGTGCAGGCGGTGGCACTTGTGCTCGGGCGGCACCATCGGCAGGCGATGCGCCGCTTCGAAGCGGAACTCCTTGGTCAGCTCGACACGCATGGTCAGGTCCGGGAAGTGGGCTCGAGGCCCGGAAGGTCCGTCACGTAGCGCACGGGGTCGGGCAGGCCGGCCTCGCGGAAGCCCTTCAGGCGCAGCAGGCAGGCGTCGCAACGTCCGCAGGCCGCGCAGGCGCCCGGCGAAGCCGGGTCCGGGGCGGGATCGTAGCAGGTGTGGGTGAGCGAGTAGTCGAGCCCGAGCGAGCGCCCGAGCCGGATCACGCCGGCCTTGTCGAGGCTCATGAGCGGGGTGTGCACGGTGAAGACCGCGCCCCCCGCGCCGGCGCGGGTGGCCAGGTTCGCGAGGGCCTCGAAGGCGCGCACGAACTCGGGGCGGCAGTCCGGGTAGCCCGAGTAATCGAGCGCGTTCATGCCGGCCACCAGGTCGTGCGCGTCGAGTGTCTCCGCCAGGGCAAGGGCGAGGCCCAGCAGCACGGTGTTGCGCGCGGGCACGTAGGTGACGGGGATGTCCGCTCCCATCGCGCGCTCGTCGCGGTCGCGCGGGACCTCGAGGTCGGCGGTCAGGGCGGAGCCACCGATGGCGCGCAGGTCCAGCTTGAGCTCGCGGTGCCCGGCCGATCCGAGGGCCTGCGCCACGCGCCGCGCGGCCTCCAGTTCCACGCGGTGGCGCTGGCCGTAGTCCACGGCGAGCGTCCAGCACTCGAAGCCCCGCTCGCGTGCCCAGGCGAGGCAGGTGGAGGAGTCGAGTCCGCCCGAGAGCAGCACGACCGCGCGTGCGCTCACGCCGGGGCCCTCACACGCCCCGCCTCGCGCCCCACAGCCAGACGTGGAGACGCGGCGAGAGCCGGAAGCCGTGGCGTTTGCAGACCTCGGAGAGCGCCACCGCCCGTTCGCGCAACCCGTCGTCGGTGTAGCCCTCGGGCATGAGCATGACGCGCCCGGGCGGGATGGCGTGCTCCTTGAGCAGGCGCAGCGCGTCGGTCTCGTCGGGCGCATCGCCCACGACGATCTTGAACGTGGCGTTGGGCTCGGCGAGCCAGGCGGCGGTGTGCCGCCAGGTCTGCTCCCAGCGCGGCGTGGCCCGGGGCAGCTTGGGCGAGACGTTCCACAGCAGCTGTTCGTGCGAGTGCGGTGGCGGCAGCACGCCGGCGGTCTCGACCTCCACGCGCTCCCAGCGGTCGAGCGCCTGCTCGAGGAGCGGGACCAGGGCCGGCGTCTCGAGCGGCTCGCCGCCAGTCACGACCAGCAACGGTGCGGAGCCGAGGGCGCGAAGTTCATCGAGCAACAGGCCGGGCTCGCAGTCACGCCCGCCGGCGGTGTCCCAGGAGTACTTCGTGTCGCACCAGCTGCAGCCGACAGAGCAGCCCTGCAGGCGCAGGAAGTGCGCCGGCACGCCGGCCGATGGCCCCTCGCCCTGGAGCGAGAGGAAGATCTCGCCCACACGCACGGTGGTGATGGTGGACATGCTCAGTGTCCGGCCCCGCGGTGGAGATCGAACTCCTTGCGACAGTTGAAGCACTTCCAGTGGTAGGCCGGCTGGGCGGCGGGCCAGGCGACGTAGTCGTTGCGGCCGCAGCCGGGGCACGAGATGCGCGTGCGCCCGGTCCTGCCTTCGGCGGCGAGCGAGTCCTGCGAGATCTCCTGCATCATGGATCGTCCGGGATCGAGGTGGGACTGCGCGGTGGGAGCGAACGCGGGAGTATAGGCGCCCGGCGCAGGGCTGGGAAAGGGGTGCTGGTGCAGGCGCCTACCGGAACAGCGCGGCCTCCGCGCTCAGGCCGGGGCCGAAGCCGATCGCCAGGCACGGTCGCTTCGCGTCGCGGCGGCGCAGGCGCTCGAGGATGAACAGGATGGTCGGCGACGACATGTTGCCGAACTCGGCCAGCACGTCGTGGGACACGGCGAAGTCCGCGCGGGTGCGCCCCGTCACCTGGGCGCAGGCCTCGAGGATGCGTGGCCCCCCGGGATGCACGGCCCAGCTCGCCACGTCCTCGACGCTCAGCGCCTGGCTGGCGAGCCACGGGTCCAGCCAGGGCCTCAGCGATGCCTGGATCAGGCCGGGCACGCGCGGCGACAGCGTCATCTGGAAACCGTGGTCGCCGATCCGCCAGGTCATCTCCTCCGCCGAGTCGTCGAGCAGCGCAGAGGCGCTGGCGACCAGCTCCCAGTCCTCGTGTCCCGTCCTCGCGGTGCCGCCGGCCACCACGGCGCCCGCCCCGTCGCCGAACAGCGCGTTGGCGACCACCAGGTCGGGCGACCAGCCGTACTGGAAGTGCAGCGAGCACAATTCCACCGCGCAGATCAGCACGCAGGCCTGCGGGGACGAATCCGTGAACGCCTTCGCCACGCGCAGCGCGTGGAAGGCGCCGTGGCAGCCCATGAACCCGAGGTGCGTGCGCGCGGTCGTCGCGGGCAGGCCCAGCTGGCGCATCAGCCGCACGTCGAAGCCGGGGGCGACGAACCCGGTACAGGAGACGGTGACGAGGTGCGTGATCTCGCCGGGTGAGCGCCCCGCGTCCGCCAGCGCGGCCGCCGCGGCCGTGACGGCCAGCCGGGGCGCCTCGGTCTCGTACCGTTGCATGCGCACCGACGTGGACGGACCCTGGTCCTCCGTGTCGCGCCGTGGGGGATAGAAGGTCTGGCCGGCCACTCCAGCGGCGCCGGGCGACTCCTGCAGCACGCTGCGCCGGGTCCGGATGCGCGAGAGCCGGTAGATCGCGCGCATCTGGCGGCGCTGCTCGTCGTCCTCCGGTCCGAGCGCTTCTGCGAAGGCCGCGGCCTGTTCCTGCGTGGCCTCGTGAAGCGGCGTGCCCGTCCCCAGGCCCTCGATCCACAGACTCATCATGTCCCTCCCGTCTTCGTGTGCGGGCCGGCGCCGAGCCTGGTGACGACCGGGTGCGCCAGCGACGGCCAATGTGCGAGCGACCCGATGGCCAGCCGAACGGCCCACGGCGCCCGCAGCGTGCGGGCGATCATCCTGCACGCGCGTTGCTGGCGGCCGATCAACGAGGCGCGCGTCGCGATCCACTCGCGTTCCAGGAGTCCGTCCCACGCGCCCAGGCCCCGCTGGATGAACGGCAGGGCTGCGCCGGCTGTCGCCAGCGCCCACGCCATTCCCTCACCGGTGAACGGCTCGACGTAGCCGGCGGTGTCTCCCACGAGCAGCACGCGACGGCCGACCGGGCGGAGCGTGCGCCGCGTCAGGGGGAGCGTGCCCAGCCAGTCGAGCGAGTCGAAGGCGCCGCTCACCGGGACGCCTGCATCCTCGAGCACGCGCACGACGCTGCGGCCGGGGGAGCCGCACTGCCGGATGAAGCGCGGATCCAGCGCGGCGCCCACGTGGACCTGGCCCTCCTCGACCCTCACCACGCCGACGTAGCCCGACCGGCCGATGGCCATCGTGATCGTTCCGGGTGGAAGGGCCAGGGCGCCAGCCGGGGCCATGCTGCCCATCCCGATGCGGGAGTTCGCGGTCACCACGCTCTCGAACTCACCGCACGCCCGCAGGCTCGTCTGTGCCAGACCATCGGCGGCGATGACGATGCGGGCTTCGACCGGGACCGCGGGTTGGCCGCGGACGCTGAGTTCCACGAGGCGCTGGCCGGCAGACGCGGCCTGCGCCGGCTCGCGGGCGATGATCGCGGTGGTCTCGGGCAGGAACCGCGCCCCCGCCTCGATGGCCGCCGCGGCCAGCATCGCGTCCAGCGTGCGACGCGACACCGCCACGCCCGGGGGCATGGGGATCGACGAGTGCCGCCCATCCTGCAGGAGGCGCACCGTGGTGATCGCGGGCCCGCCGAGGCGGGCGAGACCATCGCCCAGGCCGGCGCGCTGCAGCGCCTCGACCGCGGTGTGGTTCAGGCATCCGCCGCAGGCCTTGGCGCGGGGAAAGGGCGATCGTTCGACCAGCAGCGTGGCCAGGCCCGCGCGCGCGGCCTCCCGCGCGGCGAACGCCCCGCCGGGCCCCGCCCCGATGACCAGCACGTCCCAGGTCCTCGCCGTCGCACCCGGGACGTCGATCGTGGCGCTCATGCGCGCGGTCGCGTCAGCGTTCGCCATCGCACCTCCAGGTCAGCAGGAAGCGCTGGGGCCAGCGCGCGACGATCTGCGCGCCGGTGAGGCCGGCGCGCTCGGCGAGGCGCCGGGTTTCGTGCATGGTGAACGCCGCCTCGACCGAGCGCGGGCCATCGACGTGGAACACGCGCGAACGCGAGAGCAGCCGGCATCCCGCCCAGGCGAACAGGTACCCGAGGCGGGTCCTTCGCAGGTCGGAGACCAGGACCAGGTGACGCGCCGCGGCCCGCATGCGGCGCAGGAGCGTCTCCGCCTCCTCGTCACCGAGATGGTGCAGGAACAGCGAGCAGAGCACGACGTCGAAGCCGTCCGGCAGCGGTTGGCGCGCGACGTCGAGGGTGGCGAAGGTCACGTGTCGCAGCCCCGCGCGGGTCGCCCGGGCGCGGGCGTGGTCGATCGCCACGGGGTTGAGATCGACTCCGCAGGCCTCGAGCGCAACGCTTTCGCGGGCGCAACGACGGGCCAGGTCGATGATGACGTGACCGCCGCCGCAGGCGAGATCGAGGATCCGCAGGGGGCGCCCGGCGCGCGGCACGACCTCACGGATCGCGGGCCAGATCGACGCGGCGCTGCGGCTGACCCGGTGGGCGCGGCCGAGACCGTCGAGCGCCTCCCGGTGCGCGCGAGGGTCGAGGCCGGGCTGATCCATCCACTCGGGCTGGCGGTGACGCCGGGCGGAGACCACTACCCGGCACCGCCGGGGCGGTCCACGTCGGTCCATCCGGCATCCGCCGGCGTCGGGGCGGTGCCGGGATCGCGGGCCTCGGCCGGGACCCCGCGCGAGTCGCGCACCTTCCAGGCTGCACGCACGCCCACGAGGCCGGCGACCGCGCACAGCGCGAACAGCACCGGGGCGTTGAGCCAGTCCACCAGCGCCCCGCCCAGCATGGGCAGCAGCATGGTGGGGCCGAGGAACGTGTTGATCAGCCCGACGAAGGCCTGGCGGCGGCCGGGTGGGGCGAGCAGCAGCATGAGACTCGAGTAGCCGACGCCGATCGCGCTCTGCGCCGCACCGCCCAGTCCGATCACGGCCTCGAGGGCGAGCACGGCGGCGCCGGCCGGGAGCCAGCCCAGACCCCAGGGCGAGGCGACGGCGATCGCCGCCGCCGCCAGCGGCAGGGCGCTGCAGGCCGCCGCGCCGATGCGCAACAGCACGCGGTCGCCGTGGCGGACCGAGAGGCGGTGCCAGAGCAGGTTGGAGAGCACGAATCCGGCCATGCGCACGATCAGGAACGTGCCCGCGGTGCGTGCGCTGCCGCCCAGCTGGTGCACGGCGAACAGCACGATGAAGGGCGCCGACGCGAACCACACCGAGAGCGTGGCGCGCGCGATCAGCAGGCGGCGGAAGTGCGCGTCGTGCGCGAGCATGGAGAGGCCCTCGCGCAGCATCCCGAGCGGGCTGGCGGTCTCGGGGGATGGCGCGGCGGCGGGCTCGCGGATGGCCGAGAAGCATCCGTAGCCGAGCGAGACGAGCACGGCGGCGATGGCGAAGAGCAGGGCGAAGCGCGGCGCATCCGTCCCGCCCTGGAACAGCTGGCGCACGAACAGGCCGGCGGCCCCCGCGAACAGGCCGCCCCAGAACAGCCGCAGCGCCCAGTAGGCCCCGAGCCGCGAGCGCGGCACGGTCTTGCCGACCACCTCCATGAACGGGACCGCGGCCAGCCCCGAGCCGAACGCGTAGGCGCCGTAGCAGAGCAGGAAGGTGGCGAGCATCGCCTGCGGGTGGGTAGCGAGCGGCACGATGAGCAGGGCGAGCAGGGTGAAGGCGAGGCCGCGGATGACCGCGGCGAAGCGGTAGAGCCCGAGCGAACGGGGCCGGCGCGAGAGGTACGGCACCGTGGCGAACTGCGGCAGGAACCAGCCGAGGTCCGGCAGCGCGGCACTGAAGCCGATGAGCGCGTTCGAGGTCGTGAGCTTCGAGAGGAAGACCGGGATGACGGTGTTCGCGTCGACGAAGCCCTCGCCGCCCTGGTAGAGCGCGCCGTTCCAGACCCCGAGGCGGAAGGAGCGGCGCGGCCCGGAGTCGGAGGTGCTGGCGACGGGGTCGGGCCTGGCGGTGGTCGGGTCCATGGAGCCGGGAGGATGGCTCCGCGGGCGGGTGCCGCGCAAACGAAACCCGGCGTCCGGGATGGACCGGAGCGCCGGGTCTCGTTCAGGTGTGGACTATCGGTACAGGGTCTTGATCTTTCCCCAGGTCGAACGCTGCGCCGGAACGGTGAGCGGCGTGTCCCACTTGCCATTCGGGTGAGCGGTCCAGCCGACCGGAAGAGAACACGTGCCGGTCGCGGCCGGAACGCTCGGCGGAGCGGGGCACCAGAGGCCCGACAGCAGGTTGATGGCGTTCTCGACCTGGCCGTAACGCGTGCCACCCGTGCACCAGTAGTTCGTCCGGAACGAACCGCTGTAGATCCCGCTGATCCGGCTGACGAGCACGTTCAGCGTGTCCATCTGGCCGCTCAGCAGCAGGGTGCCGTCCACGAACGCGTCGGGGACGACTCCGCCGGCGGGAAGAGCCGGAAGCACGGCGGCCACCGGCGCGTTGCGCGGAGAACCTGCGTAGATGCGGAAGTTCCCGCCCACGTACTTGGTGTTGTACCGCCTCGTCGAGTCGAGGATCGTCGTGACGGTCCCCTGTGAGACCAGGCCATCCCAGATGAACGTGTACTCGGTGCCGGGGTCGAGCGGGTCGAGGTCCGCGAACGGGTAGCAGAACTTCGACACGAGGCCGACCACGGTGAGCTGGCTCCCGAACGCGGAGCTGAGGTTGGCGACGTCGTAGGCCGTCTCATAGGCCCAGGCGTCACCGTCGAACTTGATCATCACGCCGGTTTCGGCCGGCACCGGGGTGCACTGGGCGGTGGCCACGGTCGCGGACAGCGACAGAGCCAGCAGCCCCATGACCGCCGCTGCCCAAATCTTGTTCTTCATAGCGATACCTCCATCATGAAGTCGCTCCGGCGAGGCCGAGAGCGAAATCCTGGGCTAGCGGTAGAGCGCCTTGAGGGCGCCCCAGGTCCGATGAGTTGCCGGCACGGGACCCGGGATGCGGCATTCGCCGGAGATCTGGTGATCGTACCCGTCCGGGATCGCCGGGTTCGGACGGCCCGCGAGGCCGGAGAGCGTCCAACCATCGCGCTGCGCCTCGGGAATCTGGGCCAGCAACGAACCCTCGTCGAAATGGATGTTCCCGGTGAAGCCACCCTGGTTGGCTGCGAAGTCGTAGTTCAGCACGAGGAACTCGATGTGTCCGCCGAGGATCACCGTGCCATCGATGAACGTCGATGGCGCGGTGGCGTTCGGCGGGTTGGCGCTGTACAGCGCCTGGGTGCTGTTGTCCTCGTAGAATCGCCCGCGCCCCGGATTGGCGAACCCGACCTCGAGATAACGGTATTCTGGATAGTAGGTGTAGTTCTGCACCGTGAGGTCGTAGTAGTGGTACGTGTACTCGTTCGCGACGATGTCCACGTACGGAGTCAGATAGGCGTCGAACGAGGTCACGAACCCGAGTGCCTTGTAGCCTTCCCCGATCGTCAGGTAATTGCCGTCGGGCCCGGGGTTGGGGTTCGGGGATTCGTAGTCGTAGCCGGCGAATCCCAGCAGGAAGACGTCAGTCTGTGCGAAAGCAGGTGCGGCGATCGTGCTGAGGGCAAGGAGGAGCAGCAACACTGCACGCTTCATCAGCCACCTCCGCGAGGGGTCAAAGTCAGGAGCCTTGATCGGAAGAGAAGATCCGGATGATGCGACTTGGAGTAGCTGTGGAAAGAAGCGCTCCTGCCCGCCTTTCTGGGTCCATACCGCCGAGGCCAGCAGACCCACTGTAGGCACACGACGCCCCTCGCGCCGCGAGGAGCGTGTCGGGGGATGACGATGAACCGTCGCACGGCGGCGAAGTTGCGCCCACGCGCAACGGTTCAACGACAATCAAGCGAGTATACGAGCGTGTAACGGAGATGCAAGGTCAGAAAGGGCCCGGAGTGAAAGGGAGACCTGCGCAGGGGGCGCGCCGCGGTGAATCATCTCTTTCGGGAGACAGGGGCGGCTGCGAGGGTCTCCGGAAAGCCCGCCTCCCGTCGTGAAGGCGCTCAACCCACTGGCCCGGAGCGGCTTGCCTTCCGCCCCTCTCCCGCGGGGGCCGGAAACGTCTACGGGCCCGTTCCTCCGGACCCGGGCTAGGACCGGGCGCCCAGGGCCCGCGCCAGTCGGGGCAGGCTCTGATCGTACCGGTACGAGGTGTTCATGTGGCCGTCGTCGAACTCCTCGTACTCGTGTGCGATGCCCAGCTCCCGCAGCCTCCGGCTGAAGAGCCGGGCGCCGTGCAGCAGGTTGAACTCGTCCTTCGTACCGCAGTCGACGTGGAGGAGGCGGAGCGAACGCAGCGCCTCTGCGTGGGATTCGAGCATGCGGAGCGGGTCGTGCTCGAGCCAGCGCTTCCAGACGTCCTCGCGGAACGCGCCGGTCTCGAGGTCGCAGGGCAGGTCGATGCCGAAGGTGGCCGAGTCCGGGTTCGGCGAGTAGGCCGCGGCCATGCCGAGGATGTTGAGCGCGAGCATGTCGTCGTGGCCCTTCTGGCGGCGGGTCTCGAAGCGCTCGAGCCAGGCCGCGGGTCCGCCGGCCTGCTGCACCTGGGTGCAGAACTTCGGGACGTCGCCCCGGTAGCAGTAGTCGAAGTACAGGTCGCCGCTGTGGCAGGCCACCGCTCCGAAGACGTCCGGGTGTCTCATGCCCAGGGTGAGCGCTCCGTAGCCACCCGAGGACTTGCCCGCCACTCCGCGGTGGTCGCGCGCTGCGAGCGTGCGGAAGCGCGCATCCACCCAGGCGACCAGCTCCACGGCCACGTGCGTCTCGTAGCGACCCGTGGCGCTCGAATCCACGTACTGCGAGCCGCCGAAGCGCGTGAAGCAGTCCGGCAGGACGAGGATCACCTCGCCGCAGCCAGCGGCGATGAGCGCGTCCAGGCGGTCGTCGAGCGCCGGCGACCAGGGGTTGTCGTTGAGCAACATGCGTCCGCGCCCGGTGAAGCCGGCGAGCACGAAGATCACGGGAAAGCGACGCGCGGGGTCCGTCGCGTAGGACGGCGGCAGGTAGACGGGCACCGTGCGCGTGTGCGGGTCTCCCGCGGGGTTGCCCGCGAGGACGGCGCTCTCGAAGCGTTCCATCAGGACGTTGCCGCGCTTCATCGGGTCTCCTTCGGCAGGTGGCCCCGGACCGGGCAGGTCACGGAAGATAGCCGCAGGGGGCCCGAATCCCAACCGGACCGGGGCGTTTCACGCGTCGTCCGGGCTAATCCCCGCAGCGGACTTGCCGATAACTTCCGCAGGCCCGCCACCGGGCTCGTCCTCATGATTCCCGGCATGGAGTACCGCCCGATGAAGTCGGAGATCCGCTTCACGAGGGACAAGCTCGACCGCCGCGCCTGGTCACTGCTGGGGCTGACCTTCATCGTGGTCATCGCCCTCGCCGCGGCGGTGCCGCTGCTCTACCTGCCCCAGGCCAGCCTGCTGCGCGAAGGTCCGGGCGGTGAGCCCGCGCAGGGGCAGTACCTGCCGGTCCTGGGGCTGCTGGGCATGGTGGTCATCTTCTGCCTCTACACCGCGCTCAAGCAGCGTGAGTTGGACGCGATGCGGCTCCGGCTCGAGCAGGAGGAACGCGAGAAGGCGAACGTGGGCACGCGCCTCTCGGAGTTGTCGGCCCTCTTCCAGCTTTCGACGACCCTGAACCTGCAGCTGCAACTCGACGACCTCCTCGAGATCGTCGTGCGCCGCGTGGTCTCCACACTGCAGGCCCAGCAGGCGTCGATCATGATCCTCGATCCCGGGACCAGCGTGCTCGAGACCCGCGCCTCCTACGGCCTCGAGTCCGAGTTCGCGCGCAACGCCCGCAGGAAGCTGGGCGAGGGCGTCGCCGGCTGGGTGGCCGAGCGTCGCGAGGCGGTCCAGCTGGACGCGGGCGCGAGCATGGGCGCCTTCCGGAGCCAGCACAAGGCCAACCGGAACATCACCTCGGCGCTCTCGCTCCCGCTCCTGGTCGGCGAGCGCTGCGTGGGCGTGCTCAACGTCAACCGGATCAACCACCCCGAGACTTTCCAGGACCACCACCGCGAGGTGCTCGGTCTCTTCGCCGAACACGTCGGCTCGGTCATCGAACGCGCCGGAGTCATGGATCGTCTCGGGCGCCGGGCGAACAGGCTGGAGGCCGCGAACCTGGAGCTCAACGAGGTGAACCGCCTGAAGGACATGTTCCTCTCGACCGCCAGTCATGAGCTCAAGACCCCGCTCACGTCGGTCATCGGCTACGCCGAACTGCTCGACGACAACGACGAACGCATGACCCGCGAACAGCGCGGAGAGTTCCTGCGGCGCCTGCGCGCCGAGGCGGGCCGCCTGCTGGGCCTGATCGAGGACATCCTCGACCTGGCCCGGATCGAGAGCGGCAAGCTCGCGCTGCACTGCGTTTCGATGTCGGTGAACGAGGTGGTGCATGCGGCCGTGGAGACCACGCGCCTGCTGGCCCGCAAGCACGGCGTCGAACTGGTCGAGCGGTTCGATCCCCTCCTGCCGCGCGTGGCGCTGGACGAGGTCAAGCTGCGTCAGGCGGTGGTGAATCTGCTGGTGAACGCCGTGAAGTTCAGCCCCGAGCGGGGGAAGGTCGTGATCGAGACCCTGCGCGACGGTGACTTCCTGCGGGTCCAGGTGACCGACCAGGGCTCGGGTGTCGCGCCCGATGACGCGGCGCACATCTTCGAGCTGTTCGGCCAGGGTGAGCATGGCGCCCGGGCGGGCGGACTCGGCATCGGGCTCCACCTCGTCAAGCGCCTCACCGAGCTGCACGGCGGCCACGTGGGGGTGAACAGCCGCGTCGGCGAAGGCAGCAGCTTCTGGCTGCGGCTGCCGCTGAACGTCGCGGAGCCCGCGGAAGCGATGGAGGCCGATCGAGTGGCAGCCTGAGCGCAGACGTCCGCCCGACGGTCGCACAGCGGCCCGGACTCTTCGAGAGCCCGGGCCGCATTCATCCCCGGCGGAAGGCGCCTACGCCGCCTTCAGCACCTCGGGATACTCGTGCGCCTCGAGCGCGCGGGCCACGCTCAGCGTCGCCGGCAGCGGCCGCAACTCCTTCGCCTCGGCCGGCGCTGACGGTACTCCGCCCTCGTCCATGACCACGCGCACGTGGGGCCGCGCCAGGTCCTGCTGGTTGGGGGCGAGCACCACGGCGGTCCGGCCGTCGCTGAGCTCCACCAGCTGACCCGGGGGGTAGAAGCCCACAGAGCACACCAGCGCCCACAGCATGACCGGGTCGAAGCGACCGGCGAGCGGCCCGAGCATCATGCCCAGCGTCTGGTACGGGGTGACGCTCCTGCCCCGCTCGCCGCGGTGCGCCTGCAGGCTCACGAAGCAGTCGGCGAGCGAAACGAACTCGGAGAGCCGGCTGGCGCACCAACCGGCAGGCAGTGCCGGATAGTTGTCGGACCCGGCCGGGGTGCGCGATGACCCGCGGTCCTGCGGAGTTCCGGCGGCGTGGTGCTCGAGCGCCACGCGCATGCAGCGCAGGGTGGAGGCGTTGAACGCGGTCGAGCGCGCGATGAGCTTCGTGCCCTCCAGCGCGTGACTCTCGGCCAGCCGTCGCTCCTCCTCGTCCATCTCCTCCCACGGGTGGCGGATCCGGTCGTAGACCACGGCCTTGCCCACGTCGTGGAGCAGGGCGGCGACGCCGAGGTCGGCGAGCGCCCTGCGATCGAGCCCGAGGAGGTGCCCCAGGGCCACGGCGACGATGCAGACGTTGACCGCGTGCGCATACGTGTCTTCGTCGTGGTGGCCCAGACTCGAGAGCCCGACCACGACGGACTCGCCTGCGAACGCCCCGTCGATGAGCGGCTGCACCACGCGCTTGGCGTGTCGCAGCTCCATGCCCTCCTGCAGTGCGGTCGTGGTGAGCAGGGAGCGCGCGCCGAGGATGGCCAGCGAGCGGCTCTTGTGCGTGATGAACCGCGCGCCGACCGCGCAGGCACCCGGCGGTTCCGGGTCGGCTGCGCCGGTGACCGCGGTCGGAGCCTCCTCCGACCCCATCACGAAGTCGTCCGGATCGAACGGGTCGGCTGCGCCGCCGGATTCGGTCGAAGCATGCACGGCCGGCAGGATGTGGCCCGTCGACTCGGCCACGCAGGCCTCGAGCAGCTTCCTGCCCTGGTGCTCGCCGGGGCGCAGGAAGAGCCGGAAGAATCGCCCGAGCTCACCCGACGTGACGCCGTCCTGAACGCGTATGCCGGCGATGCCCCGTCGCGCAAACTCCTCCATGAGCGCCTGGTGGGACCTCAGGTCCCCCGCCTTGACCGGGAGCCGCACGCCGTTCAGATAGAGGTCGCTGTCGAGCGAGATGAGCACCGCCTCGGGCGCCTCGGCGAAGACCGGGCCGAGCGAGCCGAGGAAGCCGAGGAGTTGCTGGACGAAGACCTGGTTCTCGACCTCGTAGGTACGGCCGATGCGCACCAGCGCGAGGAACCGCATGATGATCGCGATGCCGTACTCGCGCAGGCGCTCGTCGCCGGGACGGATCGCCGGGATCGGGGTCTCGGTCACGGGCGGCTCCGGGTGCTGAGGGCTTCGAGGCAGGCCGTGCGCACCGCTTCGTTGCGGGCGCGCGCACCCGCTTCGAGCGCCGCCATCGCTTCCGGCGTGCCGATGCGGCGCAGGGTGCGGGCGGTTGCCACGCGCTGGAGGGTGCGGCGTGCGAACCAGCCGCCCTTGTGCAGCAGCGCCTCGAGTGCCGGCACCGCGGGGGTGTCGGCGATGTCGCCCAGCGCGCCGAACAGGGCGCGCTGGTTGTTCTCGTCGCGTGATTCGAAGCTGGGCGATTCGATGAGGGCCAGGATGGCGAGCGCTACGCGCGGGTCCTTCTCCCGAGTCAGCATGTTGAGCGCGGTCGCCAGCAGCTGCGCGTCGCGCACGTCGAGCTGTTCGATGAGCAGCGGGTTGCGCTCCTCGGGCGGGACCGAGCCCAGCGCCTGGACGAGTTGGCGGCGCACGCGCGGTTCGGGATGGCGGGCGATGGTGCGCAGAAGCGGCACGACGGCCGGGCCGCCGATGTGGCCGAGCACGGCCACGACGTTGCGCACCACCTGCCAGCGCGAGTCGGCGAGCCAGGGTGCGAGCAGCTCCGGATCCTCCGCGCAGAGGTAGCACAGCGCGGTCACGCCGGCCGCCTGCGCCCGGGCCTTGGTGGAGCGCGCCATGATGTCCACGCAGAAGCCGACGGCCGGTGTGCCGAGCGCCACGGTGAACGCGGCGAAGCGGTTCTGGTCCGATGCGTCACCTTCGTCGAAGAGATCGGCGATGGCCTCGGTGTCGAGCCCGGCGAGCGCCGCGGTCAGCTCCTCGCCGATCAACTCGCGGTCGCGGTCGATCTCGTTGAGCACCTGGAGCGCTTGCTGCGCCTCGTCCCAGGCCACGCGCTGCAGCGCCGAGACGAGCCAGGTGACGATCGCCCGCGCGAGCGCCCGCCGCATGTCCTCCGAGCCGTCGAGGGCGTACAGGCCGCGCAGGAAGACCAACGCCTGCTCGACCCACCCGGTCGAGCTCTCGAGCTCCCAGGCCGCGAGGAAGCCGGGGCGTGCCGCCTCGGCAAGTGGCCCGAGCCGACCGAAGGCCTCGGGCACGTCCACCGCACCCTCGGGCAGCGCCCAGTCGTCGAACGTGTCGCGGTGCAGGCCCTGCACACCCGCGGCCTGGTGCAGGTCGGAGTGGATCTCCGCGCCGGGGGGGGGGGGGCCACCTCC
>JANXPZ010000159.1 GCA_025357055.1 Candidatus Eiseniibacteriota bacterium
AGCAGGGGGGACATTTTGACTGACGCGTTAGGGGGACACTTTCACTGACTTGCGACACCAGCCCGTTTTCCCGTGCGGGCCCGGGGTTCCGCGCGGCCTCCGCGCCGCGTCCGCCGTTGCCTGAGTGGGCGGGGTGTGCTACCTCTCAGATCGCATCGTCGATTCCGTTCGTGGAGGGCTGATGAGCACGCGCAACGAAGCCCCCGCCCGTCCGGTGGATTCAGAACCCGCGCCGCGCCCGATCCCGTGGCCCACGCAGGTGCTGGACGCGCTGGAACAGGGGGTGGTGGCGCTTGACCGTGAGCGTCGCGTCACCTACAGCAACCGCCGCATCGGGGAGTTGTTCGCCGTCGAGCCGGACGGGTTGCTGGGGCTGCCGGCCTCGCGCCTGTTCCCCGGAGCCGATGCACGCTGGCTGAAGGGTTCCTCGCGCGAACCGCGCGAGTTCCGCATCGAGGCGGAGGGTCGCCAACTGACGCTCAAGGCCGAGTCCCTGCCGCTGCGCCACGAGGACGGTGCCCTGCTGGGCTCGCTCGTGATGGTGGAGGCTACCTCCGAGAGCGAGGACGGTGAGTTCCAGAAGAACATCGACCGGCTGGTCTCGCTGGGGGAGTTGTCGGCCTACGTGGCCCACGAGATCCGCAACCCCCTGACCGGCATCCGCACCACGGTCCAGTACGTGGGCTCGAAGTTCAAGCCCAACGACGCCCGGCGCGAGGATCTCGAGGACGTCATCAAGGAACTGGACCGCATCGAGCAGATCATCACCGGGTTGCTCATGTTCGCCCGGCCTCCCGCGGCCCGCCCGCAATCGTGTGACCTGCGCCAGGCGCTCGAGAAGACGCTGGATCTGCTCGAGCTGCAGCTGGGGGACGCGCAGGTGGCGCTCTTCAAGGACTACGCCGAGGTGGCCGAGGAGATCCCGCTCGTCTACGCGGATCCCGATCTCACGCAGCAGGTGTTCCTCAACCTGTGCCTGAACGCCGTGCAGGCCATGCCCCGCGGGGGCGAGTTGCACGTCACGCTGGGGGTGCGGCGCTACCGCACGCGACGCTCGGTCGTGGACGTCTCCTTCCGGGACACCGGGGTGGGCATCCCCAAGGAGCTCATGGAGAAGATCTTCGACCCCTTCTTCACGACGCGTTCCATGGGCACCGGGCTCGGCCTGCCCATCTCGCTGCAGATCGTGCGCGAAGTGGGCGGGGTGATCACCGCCAAGAACAACGCGGGCGGTGGCGCGACGCTGCGAGTCTCCTTCCCGGTGCCGGCGGAGCCGCCGGGACCGCCGGAGGACTAGCCCGTGAAGAACACCGTGCTCGTGGTGGACGACGAGATCCTCATCCGCAAGTCGCTCTCCCGCGTGCTGCGCGAGAAGGGCTACCTGGTCGAGGGGGCGAGCACCGGGGCGGAGGGCCTCGAGAAGGTCGAGAGCGTGCGCCCGCAGGTCATCATCCTCGACATGCGGCTGCCGGACACCGATGGGCTCTCCGTGCTGAGGAAGGTGCGCCAGATGGACTCCCTGGTGCAGGTCATCGTCATCACCGCCTACGGCGACGTCCAGTCGGCGGTCGAGGCCATGAAGCTCGGGGCCTGCGATTTCCTCCGGAAGCCGTACGAGAAGGAGGACATCGAGATGGCAGTCGAGGCGGCGGCCCGCACGTTCCGCCAGGCCAACGAACTCGACCTCTATCGCCGCAAGGAGAAGCGTCGGTACACGGGAGAGGAGATCATCGGCACTTCCGGGCCCATGAAGGAGGTGCGGGACCTCATCGAGAAGGTGGTGCGCAGCCAGGCGACCTCCGTGTTCATCACTGGAGAGAGCGGGACCGGCAAGGAATTGGTCGCGCGGGCGATCCATTACCGCAGCGACCGGGCCCAGGCCCCGCTCATGGAGGTCAACTGCTCCTCGTTCCAGGAGACCCTGCTCGAGAACGAACTGTTCGGGCACGAGCGGGGCGCCTTCACCGACGCCGGGGACCTGAAGAAGGGCCTGGTCGAGCTCTGCGACGGCGGCACGCTCTTCCTGGACGAGGTGGCGGACATGTCGATGCCGACGCAGGCCAAGCTCCTGCGCTTCATCGACTACCGCAACTTCAAGCGGGTGGGCGGGGCCGAGGACATCAGCGTGGACATCCGCATCGTGGCCGCCTCGAACAAGGATCTGGAGAGCGACATCCGCACCGGGCGCTTCCGCAGCGACCTGTACTTCCGCCTCAAGGTCGTGAGCATCCACCTGCCTCCGCTCAACGAGCGGGGTGACGACGTCCTGCTGCTGGCGCGGCACTTCCTGCGCGAGTTCTCCCGCCAGTTCCAGAAGGACTTCCGCGACATCACCCCCGACGCCGCGCGCCTCATGCTGTCCTACCGCTGGCCCGGCAACGTCCGCGAACTGCGTAACCTCATCGAGCGCGTCGTGCTCCTCGAGGATGGGCGGCAGCTGGAATTGGATCACCTGCCTGCGGAGGTCGCGGGCCGGCGCCTGGCCTCCGACCACTCGATCGCGCTGCCCACGCTCGCGCAGATCGAGGCCGATCACATCGCGGAGGTATTGCGCCTCGCCGCGGGGAACAAGAGCCGCGCTGCGCGCGTCCTGGGCATCTCGCGACAGGGTCTCATCGAGAAGCTGCGGCGCTCGCGGTTACTCGATGAGGGAGGCGGTCGTCAAGTATCTTGACACCCACAAGGAAGTGGACACCGACTCGCAATCTGTTGTACTGCAGTTGATTACGATTCACGTTCCGGCTAAGTCACCATTTAATTGACGGTTAGAACGGTCCGGCACGATGAATTCGACTTGGTGAGTGCCATGGAAGAACCCATGGCACTTTTTTTATTGTCTTGTGCTGCAATGTGTTACGTCATAAAACACTGGCGTGTCAGACGATGTGGAATGGAACCTGCTTCCCATCAATGACAAGGCCAAGTGGAGTTCTCGGGAACTCCGCCGGGCCGCCGGGGCCGCGCTCAAGGCGGCGGCCAACAGTGTCCCAGCGAGAAGTTGGGGACTCCACCCACGAGATCAGATCCAGGGAGGTGATCAAGAATGGCAGCGAAGAAGAAGGTCGCCAAGAAGAAGGTCGCCAAGAAGAAGAAGTAGTCCGTTTCAGGACCTGGCACGTCCTCAGGGGATTGGTCGGCGATGCCGGCCAATCCCCGATCGTTAGACCTGGACGGTTCATGGTGCGTCGGGAGCAGGAGACGCCATGAGTTTGGGGCTGGAGGCTCTGCGCTAGGGTTGGCCGTCTTCCTCCAGTGACCGGCGACGGTTCGCCCAAGGATGGGCGGACCGTTCGCGCTTTCTGGCGCGTTCCCCGCGGCGCGCCTCGCCGCCGTGGTCGCGTGCTATAGTCGCGTCGCTCGCCACCGCCGCGTGCCGTCCGCCGACCCGAGGCCCCGTTGCCCGAGAACGCCCCCGCGAGCGCCATCCAGATCCGCGGCGCCCGCCAGCACAACCTCAAGAACCTCGACCTCGATCTGCCGCGCGGTCGCCTGACCGTGATCACCGGCGTTTCCGGCTCGGGCAAGTCCTCGCTCGCCTTCGACACGCTCTACGCCGAAGGCCAGAGGCGCTACGTCGAGTCGGTCTCGACCTACGCCAAACAGTTCCTGGATCGCCTGCCGCGCCCGGACGTGGACGCCATCCGCGGGCTCATGCCGGCCGTCGCCATCCAGCAGTCGGGCGCGGCACGGAGCGGGCGCTCCACGGTCGGCACAGCCACCGAGGTGAGCGACTACCTGCGCGTGCTCTTCGCCCGGCTGGGTGAGGTGAGCTGCCTCGAGTGCGGCCGGGCCGTCCACGCCGAGAGCGCCACGAGCATCGTGCGCGAGGCGGCCGCCTGGCCGGAGGGCGAGGTCCTGCTGGTCCTGGCCGCCGTGCGACTGGCCAAGGGCCTGGCGTGGGAGGAGCAGGCCGGGCATCTCCTCGCCGCCGGCTACACGCGAGTCCTGCTGGCGGGCGAGGTCCGCCCGCTCGACCCGCTCCCGAAGCTCAAGCGCGGCACGGCGGAGGTGCAGGTCGTGGTGGACCGCTTCACCTGGCGGCACGGCGAGGACGCCCGCCTGGCGGAGTCGTGCGAGCAGGCGTTCCGCCGGGGCGAGGGCCGGCTCGAGTTGCGGCTGGGGGAGCGTCCCGCCGAGCGGCGCAGCGAGCGGTGGGAGTGTTCTCACTGCGGGACGGCCGCGTTGCGGCCCGAGCCGGCCCTCTTCTCCTTCAACAGCCCGCTGGGCGTCTGCCCCACCTGCCGCGGTTTCGGCAACGTGCTCACCTTCACGGCGGACCTGATCGTGCCGGATCCATCGAAGAGCCTGCGCGAGGGGGCGCTCAAGCCCTGGGCCGGGTCCTGGCGCCGGCTCGCCTGGCCGCGCATCGAGAAGTTCGCCCGCGAGCGGGGCATCGCGCTCGACCAGCCCTGGAGCAGGCTCGAGCCGGAGCACCAGCGCCTCCTGCTCGAGGGCGGCGAGGGCTTCCGCGGCGTGATCCCCTTCCTCGAGCGCCGCAAGGAGAAGTCCTACAAGGCGGGCAACCGCTTCCTCGTGAAGCTGTACCAGACCGCGCTGCCGTGCGCCGGCTGCGGCGGCACCCGCCTGCGGCGCGAGGCGCGCGCGGTGCGGCTGGGCGGGCGCGACATCGCCGCGGTGAGCGCGCTGACCATCTCGGATGCGGCCCGCTGGCTCGCCGGTCTCGAGTTCACGGCCGGGGAACGCGGCATCGCCGGGCCGGTGCTCGCCGAGGTCGGGTCGCGGCTGCGCTTCCTCGAGCGCGTGGACGTCGGCTACCTGACGCTCGATCGCGCGACCCGCACGCTCTCCGGTGGCGAGGCCCAGCGCATCGAGCTGGCCAACGCGCTGGGCGCGAACCTGACCGAGACGCTCTACGTGCTGGACGAGCCCACGGTGGGACTTCACCCGCGCGACACCGACCGGCTGGTCGCCATCCTGCGGGACCTCGCGGATCGCGGGAACACCGTGGTGGTGGTCGAGCACGAGCCGCTGGTGATGCGCGCGGCCGACTACGTGGTGGACCTGGGGCCCGGCGCCGGCGAACTCGGCGGGCACCTGCTCTACGCCGGGCCCGGCGGCGCCGCGCTCGAGAGCGTGGCGACCGACACCGCCCGCTACCTGCGCGGCGAGAAGCGCGTCGAACGCCGGCGGCATCCGGATCCACCCGCGGAGTTTGTCGCGGTGCTGGGCGCCACGCACCACAACCTGAAGAGCGTGGATGCGCGCTTCCCGCTGGGCCGGCTCACGGCCGTGACCGGTGTGTCGGGCTCGGGCAAGAGCAGCCTGGTCGAG
The DNA here is from genome assembly GCA_025357055.1 of Candidatus Eiseniibacteriota bacterium. GTDB lineage: Bacteria > Eisenbacteria > RBG-16-71-46 > RBG-16-71-46 > RBG-16-71-46 > JANXPZ01. The sequence continues at coordinate 5,293 of JANXPZ010000159.1, forward strand.
GACGTGCTCTACCGCGCGGCGCGGCTCGCGCTCGAGGGCGCCGGCGACGAGCCGCCGGGAGCGCATCGCGCCGTGACCGGGCTCGAACGGCTGAAACGCGTCGAGTTGGTGGACCAGTCGCCCATCGGGCGCACGCCGCGCTCCTGCCCGGTGACCTACCTGGGCGCCTTCGCCGCGCTGCGCGAGGTCTACGCGCGCCAGCCCGCCGCACTCGCCCGCGGGCTCAAGGACGGCGCGTTCTCCTTCAACACGCCGGGCGGGCGCTGCGAGGCCTGCGAGGGCGCCGGCTGGGTCACGGTCGAGATGTACTTCCTCGCGGACCTGCTGGTGCCCTGCGACACCTGCGGCGGGGACCGCTTCCGCCGCGAGGTGCTCGAGGTGCGCTACCGCGGGGTGAACGTGCGCGAGGCCCTCGACCTGACCGTGGACCAGGCCTTCGAGCACTTCGCCAGCGAGCCGCGCTTCACTCGTGCCCTGCACATCCTCAGGCGCGTGGGGCTGGGCTACCTCAAGCTCGGCCAGCCGGCGACCCAGCTCTCGGGCGGCGAGGCCCAGCGCCTCAAGATCGCACGCGAGCTCTCGGGGCGCACCGGGGGGCCCACGCTCTACCTGCTGGACGAGCCCACCGTGGGCCTGCACTTCGCCGACGTCCAGCGCCTGCTCGAGGTGCTGGACGACCTGACCGCCCGCGGCGACACCGTGATCGCGGTCGAGCACAACCTCGACGTCATCCGCAACAGCGACTGGGTCGTGGACCTCGGCCCCGACGGCGGCGAGGCGGGAGGGAGGCTCGTGGCCGAGGGGCCGCCGGAGGCGATCGCAGCGTGCGAGGCCTCGTGGACCGGGAGGTTCCTGCGGGGCGATGCCCCGCCTGGTTGAACGCATCCCGGCCACGAACGCTGACTCCCGCCGTCATGGACGCCATCCCCGCAGCGCGTAGCGCACCCGTTCTTCGAGCGGGGCATCGGGGATCGCCTGGCACGGCTCGGCCGCCCGGCGAGCTTCCTCGGCGCGTAGTCCGAGCCCGCGCAACCAGGGAACGACCTCTGCCACCGCCGCAGCACGGACGCGGGCTTCCTCGCTGGCCGCCACTGCGAGAGCACGGGCCTCTTCGGCGGCGGCTGCACGAGTGTGGGTCTCTTCGGCGGCGATGGCGCGAGCACGGGCCTCTTCGGCGGTGACGGCCGTGGCTGCGCAAGCACGAGCCTGTCCGGTGGCGGTGGCGCGACTGCGCGCTGTTTCTTCTGAAGTGCGCTGCGCCGCCTCGCGCTTCCGGCTCATGAAGCCCGCCCCGAAAGCGCACTCGGCCGCATACTGATTGTGGGCCCGGCACCGCAGCCTCATCCCGTTCACCGTCGCCCTTCCGCCCCGGGCCACCGGCTCGACGTGGTCGAACTCGATCCGGGTGCGCGCTTCGCAGCGGTGACCGGCGGCGCTCACGAACGTGCACCGTCCGCCATCGCGCTGCCACACCGCGCGTCGGACCTCGGCCGGGACGTGGCGCGGGTTCGCGGATGGCCGCTTCTGGCGCGGGCGAGAACGAGTCGT
>JANXPZ010000182.1 GCA_025357055.1 Candidatus Eiseniibacteriota bacterium
CGCGAGGCTCCTGACGGCGCTCGGCAGCCTGGGGACGTGCCATGCCCGCGGCGTGGCCGGCCCCGCCCTCCTGGCCGCGGGAGCAGGCCGGGTGGTCCCGATGGAGGACCTCGCGGTGCTGGGCTTCTCGGGCGTGGTCGCGCGCCTGCCCCGCATCTGGTCCGCGTACCGGCGCCTGCTGGCCGAAGCCCGGAGCTTCCGGCCGCATGCCGCGCTGCTGGTGGACTCGCCGGGTTTCAATTTCCGCCTGGGGCCGGCCCTGCACCGCCTGGGAGTGCCGGTCTTCTACTACATCGCTCCCCAGGTCTGGGCCTGGCACCCGGAGCGCGCCGCGCAGATGGCGAGCTGGGTGGAGCGCCTGGCGGTGATCTTCCCGTTCGAGGAGACGCTGTTCCGCGACGCGGGCGTGCGCACGCGGTTCGTCGGGCACCCGCTGATCGAGGGGCTCGAGCCCGAGTCGGACGCGGCCGCGTTCCGCGCGGAGGTCGGGGCTGCTCCGGGCGCGCCGCTCCTGGGGCTCCTGCCGGGGAGCCGCCGGCAGGAACTGCGCGCACACGCGCCGGTCATGGCTGCGGCCGCGCGTCGGCTGCGCGCGAGCCGCCCCGACCTCGCGGTCGTGCTGGCGCTCGCGCCCGGGCTGGAGCGCGAAGCCCGGCGACTGGGCTCCGTGCTCGAGGGCATCCGCGTCGTGACGGGACGCACCCGGGCGGTCCAGGCGCATGCCACCTGCTGCGCCGTCGCGTCGGGCACGGCGACGCTCGAGACCGCGCTCTTCGGCACCCCCCAGGTGATCGTCTATCGCACCGGCTGGGTCAACTACGAGATCGCCCGGCGCATGGTGACGCTCACGCGCATCGGGCTGCCGAACATCGTGGCGGGCGAGGAGGTCGCCCCCGAACTGGTGCAGGGCGATCTGTGCGCGGATCGTCTCTCCGCCACGCTCGCGCCCTGGCTGGACGACCCGCGGGCGCGGGAGCTCCAGCGCGCGCGGGTCGCCGTGGTGCGCGCGCGCCTCGGTGGTCCGGGCGCGGCGCGCCGCGCGGCCGAGTGGTTGTGGGAGATGGTCGCGTGAGACGCGGCCGGCAGCGCTCCTGGTGGTTCCCGCTGGCGATCGCGGTGGGCGCGGCCGCGCTGCGGCTCCTGGGACGAACGTGGCGGCTGCGGCGGCTGGACACCGCGGACTTCGACCTGCGGCTCGCGGGGGGCGAGCGCTGCATCTTCGCACTGTGGCACGCCCGCATGCTGCCACTGATCTACGCGTATCGCGGGCTCGGAGTGGCGGCGCTGGTCAGCCACAGCCGGGACGGCGAGCTCATCACCGGGGTGATCGAGCGCATCGGCTACGTCGCCGCCCGCGGGTCGAGCAGCCGGGGGGGGCAGGAAGGCTTCAACGAACTGGTGCGCTTCGCGCAGCAGGGCCGTTCGCTCACGCTGACCCCCGACGGACCGCGTGGGCCGCGCGAGGTCGTCAAGGCGGGCCTGGTGCGGCTGGCGAGCCACACCGGGCTGCCGGTCCTCCCGGTGGCGAGTGCGTCACGCCAGACCTGGGTCCTGCGCTCGTGGGACGGGTTCCGCGTCCCGCGGCCCTTCGCGCGCGTGTGGATCTCCTACGGTGATGCGCTCCACGTGCCGGCGGGGCTGGACGAAGCCGCAGTGGAGGTCTGGCGGCGGCGGCTGGAAGAGGCCCTGACGGCGAACACCGAACGTCTGGCTCGTGAGGCGGGGGAGGACGCGTGAGCCTGGCGTGGAGCGCCTACCGCCTGGTCGTGCCCTGTCTTGGAGCGATCCTGCCCGCGACGCGGATGCTCGTGCCGCCGCACGAGCGCGCGCGCTGGGACCAGCGGTTGGGCCGCACCAGCCTGCCGGGAGGGGTGGATGCCTGGGTGCATGCCGCCTCGATGGGCGAGGCCACGGCGGTGGGGCCGTTCGTCTCCGAGTTGCAGTCGCTCGCGCCGCGGTCGCGCTTCGTGCTCACGGCGATGACGCGCGGCGGCTGCGAGCGGGTCGGCGCCCTGGGACAGCCGGCGGCGATCGCGCCCCTGGACTCGCCGCAGGCGGCCGCGCGATTCTTCAGCGGAGTGACACCCCGGCGCTGCTTCCTGCTCGAGACGGAGCTCTGGCCCCACTGGCTGCTGCAGGCGCGGGCCTCGCGGGTGCCGGTCGCAGTGGTGAGCGCGCGGCTCTCGGTCAGCTCGGTGGCGCAGTACCGGCGCCTGGGCGGGGGGTTCCGCGGGCTGGTCTCGGGCCTCGCGGCCGTGCTCTGTCAGAGCGAGACCGATCTGGAGCGGTGGCGCTCACTGGGCGCGCGCGCCGAGGTGAGCGCGGTCACGGGCAATCTGAAGGACGACGGCCTGCCGGTCGCTGCGCCGGACCGGGCCGTCGGCCGCGCCGCGCTCGGCCTGGACCGCGATCGTCCGCTGCTCGTCCTGGGCAGTGTCCGTCCGGGCGAGGTGCTGCTCCTGGCGCGTGCCTGGCGGCGGCTCCCGGCGGCGCTGCGGGAATCCTGGCAGGTCGTGGCGGTGCCGCGGCATCCGCGGGCCTCGGCCGAGCTGCGGGCCGAGGCGGTTCGAGCGGGGCAGGCGCTGGCGGGAGGCGTCGGGGGGCAGGGCGGAGCGTGGCTCTGGGACGGCCGCCTGGGTGTGCTGAGGGAATACTACGGGGTGGCGGACGTGGTCTTCGTGGGTGGGAGCCTTTCGCCCTTCGGAGGCCACAACCCGCTCGAGCCGGCGGCGTGCGGCGCGGCGCTGCTGATGGGCCCCCACTACGCCAGCCAGCGGGACGTGGTGCGGGAGCTGGAGGCTGCCGGGGCGCTGCGCGTGGCCGGGTCCGAGACGGAGCTGGCCGCCGTGCTGGAGCGCCTGCTGGGGGACGTGGAGGCCCGCGCGTCGGCGGGGAGGGCGGCCCGCGGGGTCATCGAGCAAAGGCGGGGCGCCGCTCGACGGACGGTCGCCCGGCTGGTGGAGCTGGGACTGTGGGGAGCGTCGTGACCGGCGCAGTGGCCTCGCTGGGCGCCGGGCTCTACGGCGCCGCCTGGGAACTGCGGCGCCGGGCGTATGCGAGCGGGTGGCTGCGGCCCCGGCGGGTGGGTGCACGGGTGGTGAGCGTGGGGAACCTCACCGTCGGCGGGACGGGCAAGACCACGTTCACGCTGCGACTGGCGCGACTCGCACTCGAGCGCGGACTCGCCCCGGCGGTGGTGTGCCGCCGGTATCATCCGGGGCCAGGGGGGCGCGGCGACGAGGAGCTGATGTACCGAGCCGCGCTCGGGGAGGGGCGCGTGTTCGCGGGCTCGAGCAAGCTGGCGTCCGCCGCTGCAGCCGCGCGGGCGGGACTCGACCCGGTGATCGTGGACGATGGGTTGTCGCACTGGCCCCTCGCGCGGGACGTGGATGTCGTCCTGCTGGATGCGCACGATCTCACGGGGGGGGGACGGCTGCTTCCAGCCGGGCGCCTGCGCGAGCCGCTGTGCGCGCTGCAACGCGCCCGCGCGGTCGTGGTGTCGAGGCTGAAGGCGGGCGAGGATCCCGCACCCTGGCTGGAGCGCGCCCGGGCGCTGGCGCCCGGGGCCATGCTCGCGGCCGCCCGCCACCGCGTGAAGGGAGTGCGCCCGCTGGGGAACGGGGAGGTGGCGCCCGGGGCACGCGTGCGGGTCGTGTCGGCGACCGGCAACCCCGCTGCGGTCGAGGCCAGCGCGCGGGAGGCCGGTTTCGAGGTCACTTCGGCCTCGCGGTGGCGCGATCACCACTGGTTCACGCCGGGTGAGGCGCAGCGGGAACTGGCCCGCGCGGCCGGCGAAGGATCCTGGTTGCTCCTGACGGCGAAGGACGCGGTACGCTGGCCGGAGTCGGCAGGGCGGGACCGGGTGGCGGTGCTGGAGGTGGAATGGGAGTGGGTCGCGGGTGGCGGGGCCGTCGAGCGCATGGCGCTGGAAGGGCAGGGGGCGTGATGGAGTCGGACGTGCTGGTGCTCGGAAGCGGGATCGCGGGCCTCATGCTGGCGCTCGATTGTGCGGAGCGTGGCGCGGACGTGCTGGTGCTGACGAAGCGCCGTGCCGACGACTCGAACACCAACTGGGCGCAGGGCGGCATCGCCGCGGTCTTCGACCCGGCGGACAGCTTCGCCCGGCACGGACGCGACACGCTGCGCTGCGGCGCCGGGCTCTCGGACCCGGAGGTGGTCCGGCAGGTGGTCGCAGAGGCCCCGGAACGCGTGCGGGAACTGGAGGCGCTGGGGGTCGAGTTCACCCGCACGACGCGCGGGTTCGCGCTGGGGCGCGAGGGCGGACACTCGGGACGCCGCATCGTGCACGCGAAGGACTTCACGGGCCGGGCCATCGAGCAGGCGCTGCTGGCCCGTGTCCGTGCCCACCGGCGCATCCGCCTGGTCGAGGACCAGCTGGCGCTGGACCTGATCCTGGACTCGCGCATGGGGGACCCGCGCCCGTCACGGGGAACGCCGGGCCGGGTCGAGCGCTGCTGGGGCGCGTACGTCATGGATGGTCGGGTCGGCGTGCCGAGCGCGGGACGCATCCGGCCGGTGACCGCGAAGGTCACCGTGCTGGCCACCGGCGGCTGCGGGAAGGTCTACCTCTACACCACCAACCCCGACGTGGCCACGGGCGATGGCATCGCCATGGCGTACCGCGCGGGGGCCGCGGTCGAGAATCTCGAGTTCGTCCAGTTCCACCCCACCTGCCTCTACCATCCCGAGGCCAAGTCGCTCCTGCTCACCGAGGCGCTGCGCGGCGAGGGGGCGGTGCTCCGCACACTCGACGGCGAGCGCTTCATGCCCCGCGTGCATCCCATGGCGGAGCTGGCCCCGCGTGACGTGGTGGCGCTGGCCATCGACCGCGAGCTGAAGCGACGGGGCGAGACGCACGTCACCCTCGACATCAGCCACCTGTCGCCCGCCCGGGTGCGGGCGCGCTTCCCCAACGTGTACGCGTCGCTCCGGCGCTTCGGCCTCGATCTGACGCGCGAGCCCATCCCGGTCGTGCCCGCGGCGCACTACATGTGCGGGGGGGTGAAGGCGACGCTGGCGGGACGGACGTCACTGCGCGGATTGCTGGCGCTGGGCGAGGTGGCGTCCACCCGGCTGCACGGGGCGAACCGCCTGGCCAGCAATTCGCTGCTCGAAGCGCTGGTCGGCGCCCATCACGGCGCCGGCGAAGCGTGGCGCCTGGTGCGCCGCACGCCGCGGACCCCGCAGGCCGAGCGCTGGCGCGCCCAGGGCACGCACCCGCCGCTCGAGACCGTGGTCTTCGACCACAACTGGGACGCGGTGCGGCGGCTCATGTGGGACCTGGTGGGGATCGTGCGCAGCGACCAGCGCCTGCTCTACGCGGAGCGCCTGCTCGCCCTGCTGCGCGAGGAGATCGAGCTCGACTACGTGCGGCTGCGCCTGTCGCGCGACCTGGTCGAGCTGCGGAACATCGCCCTCGTCGGGGGGCTCATCGTGGAGTGCGCGCGACGCCGGGGCGAGAGCCGCGGGCTGCACTTCAATCTGGACCATCCGCGGCGCGACCGCCGTTACGAAGGCCGCATCACCGTGCTTCGCCGTCCACCCGTCAGCACGCGGACCCTATTCCGTCGATAAGTCCCTGAGCGCTCCGGCCGATCCGGTGAAGCGGTCTCCCGAGGGTTGCTCTTGACTCGTGGGCGGTTCGCCAGGGGACCTGGTCGCGTCCTGGTTCAGCGCAGTGGCGGGTTTGACCGTGCG
>JANXPZ010000194.1 GCA_025357055.1 Candidatus Eiseniibacteriota bacterium
CACCGGCGGCTCGCCGCGCAGCACGGCCCCGCGCGTCAGTCGCTGGAGCGGCCGACCGGCCGGGAGCCTGCGCTCGTCGTGGCGCGGGGACACGCCCACGCGCTCCACCCCCATCGAGCGCAGCACCGCGCCCGCCCCGCCCGCATGGTCGCTGTCATCGTGCGTCAGCAGCAGGCACTCGAGCCGCCGGACTCCCGCCCAGCGGAAGAAGGGCAGCAGTACGCCTTCGCCCGCGTCGTAGCCGGGCGTGCGCGGCCCGGCGTCCAGCAGCCACCACGAGCGCCCGAAGGCGAGCGCGAGCGCGTCGCCCTGGCCGACGTCCAGCGCCACGAGCCAGGCGCGACCCGGCGGCGGCGCGAGCGGCCGCACCGTAAGCACGCAGAGCAGCGCCGCACCGAGCAGGATGACTCCCAGCACCTTCGCCGCTTCGCGTATCGGCAGGTCGGGCCGCTGCCGGCCGTCGAGCGTGCGCGGCCGAGGCAGCGCCAGGGCGAGCAGCGCGACCCCCAGGGCCGCGCACCAGGGGACGCCGCGCTCCGCCCCCGCCGCGACCAGCGCCCCGGGCGCGCGCGCGGCCGTGACCGTGGTCCAGCGCAACACCGCGGCGAGCACCTCCCCGGCCGAGAACCACGGGTGCCCCGTCCCCGGCACCACCGCCTCGGTGACCGCGCCCAGCCAGGCCGCCACCAGCAACAGGCCCGAGACCGGCACCGCGACCAGGTTCGAGAGCGTGCCCACCCAGGAGACCGCGTGGAAGCGCGCGAGCAGCAGCGGCAGCGCGGTGGCCTGCGCGCCGAGCGTCGGGATGAACGGGGCACACCACGCGCGCCAGCGCCCCGCGCGCTCGGTGAGCCACGGACCGAAGGTCACGAGCCCGAGCGTCGCCGCGAAGGAGAGCTGGAAACCGAGGTCGAGGGCCCAGCCCGGCGCGCAGGCCAGCAGCCCGAGCGCGCTCAGCGCCAGCGACTGCAACGGATCGAGGGCGCGTCCACGCAGGGACGCCAGCGCCATCAGGCATTCGTGCGCCGCCGCGCGCATCAGCGAGGGCAGCGGTCCGGCGATCCCGGTGTAGAACACGGCGCACAGCGCCGCGGCCAGCGCGCGCGCCTTCACGCCGCCCCCGGCCGACGCCACCAGCGCGCGGGCGATCGAGGCGAGCCAGACCACGTGCAACCCGGAGAGCGCCAGCAGGTGGATGAGCCCCGAGGCGCGCAGGTCGGCGTAGAGCCCGGTCGAGAGCGCGGAGCGGTCGCCCGTGACGAGCGGCACGACCAGTTCGCGCGCCTCCGGCGAGAACCCGGCGTCGAGCCGGCGCTCGATCCCGCGCCGCCACCGCGCCACGGTCGCGCCCGGCCACGCCCCCGGCAGGGAGGCGGGAGCGACCCGGGCGAAGAAGGCGCGCCCCGACGCGGCGAGCGCGGTGGCGTCGGCGACGGCCAGGCCGTCGAAGCCGCCCGGGTTCCGCGCCGGCCGTGGCGGATCCACCCGCACCACCGCGTCCACGACGTCGCCCCATTCCGCCTCCGATTCCGCCGGCAGGCGCACGCGCAGCCGTGTGCCCGCGATCAGCGCAGGTCGCGCGCGCCGCACCGCGACGATCGCCACGGGCTCCCCGGCCTCGCGCGGCGGGGGCTCCACGACGCGCGCGGTGACGTGATAGAAGGCGCCGCCGCGCACCACCACCGCCCGCTCGCCGTCCCGCATCGCGCGATGTCCGGCGCCACGCGCGCCCGCGGCGCACGCCAGCGCCAGCAGGGCCACCGTGGCTCCCACGCGCGGCGGCGCGCCCCACGCCACGAAGGCGAGCAGGAGCGCGCAGACCAGCGCGCCGAGCGCCAGGGGCACGCCGAGGCCCGCCCCGAGCAGCACTCCCACCCAGACCACGATGCCGGCCAGCACCGCTCCCCGACCGCCCATGCCTCACGCCCACCGGAAGAGGCGTGCCACGCCCCGGCTCCGGCCCGGCGAAGCGCGGCAGCCCGCGCCACTCGCGCAGACGCGGACCAGCACCGTCGCGCCGGCCCCCGGGAACGCGCGAAGGCCCGCCCACGACGTGGACGGGCCCGGCCCTGCGTTGTCACCCGCCGTGCGGGCTACGGCCTCGACGCCGCCTGCGCGGGCCGCATCTCGGTGAAGTACTCGTCGCCCATCGGGGTCGAGGCGCTCACGTACCAGGCGGCGCGGCCGCGCGCGTCGAACAGGACGGTCGGGAAGACGACCACGCCGACCAGCCCGCCCGGCGCCTTCATCATGGTCATCGGATAGCGCCGCCACGCCCCCTCCGGCGTGCGCACGTGGAGCCACATCTCGCGCACATCGCCCTCGCGCGCCCCGGCGAGCGACGCCGAGAGCACCGTGGGGCGGTCGACGGGGATGCGTTCCGGCAGAGCGGCCACGAGCTGCGGGGCATCCAGGTTCATCCCGAGCTGGATCGTGGCGTAGCGCAGGTTGCCACCGGGCAGGTCGATGACCTGCACCGGGCCCTCCTCCTCGCGGTAGCGCACGCGGATGCTGTGCGGACCGCGGGGCAGCTCGAGCTTGAGCGGTGTGACCCCGAACAGCTGGCCGTCGATCCACACCTGTGCGCCCGTGAGCGGCTCGGAGCCCGTCTCGTCGGCGAGCGTGGCGCGCACTTCGAGCACGCCCGTCGCGGGCGAGACGACTGGCTGCGCCACCAGCTCGGCCGTGCGGTTCACGTGGACCTCGACCGTCTGCTCCCAGGGCGCCACGCCCGGCCCCGAGAACTGCAGACGGTGGATCCCCGGCTGAAGCTGCTCCACCTCGAGCGGAGCGTAGCCCCGCTGCATGCCGTCCACTGCGACCGTGATGGGCACGCTGCTGCCGGGCACGGTGACCTTCAGGGAGCCCCACAATTCGACGTCGAGCGCCACGCGCTGGCCGCGCCTGCCGTTCACCGTGTGGCTCGATCCGCCGACCCCCGAGAAGGAGAGGACGACTTCGTGCGCGCCGGGCTTGAGCTCCAGCGTCGCCGGGGTGCGTCGCGCCTGGTCGACACCGTCCACGGCGATCCATGCGCCCGAGGGACGGCTGGCGACGGTCACCTCGTAGCGGGCAGGACCAAGGCCGATGGCCTTGAACGCCGAGCCGATGTCCCTGGCACTGCGTGAGAAGTCCACCTGGCCCAGGAACCAGCCGGCAGCGAAGAGCAGCGCGACGACCGCGAGGATGAACCACCGCCTCTGCCACAGCGGGCGCCCGTCCGACATCGCGGGCTCCTCCGGCTGCGGCCACGCGGGATGGCGCGCGGCCAGGCGCTGACGGACGCGACCGGGCTCGGCGGCCCCGGCGGCGATGTCCTCCTGCCGCGCTTCGGGCTGGACCCCGGACGCAGTCACCGATGCGCCGGCCACCGGCCCGGACTCGATCGGCACGGACTGGATCTGCACAGGCTCGATCCGGGCGGGCTCGATCCGTTCGACGGGTGCTGCGGCTGCAGGCTCCGGCTCGAATACCGTCAGAGCCCCGAGGTCGAACGGATCCAGCGACGTCCCGCACTCGACGGCAGGCAACTCCACGGCGGCCGGCTTGCATGTCTCCTGCTCGATCTCCGCTGCTGGCGTCGCCTCGACGACTGCCGGCGCTGCGGCGACTTCCGGCGCAGGCATCGTCTCGACGACTGCCGGCGCTGCGGCGACTTCCGGCGCAGGCATCGTCTCGACGACTTCCGGCGCTGCGGCGGCTTCCGCCGCGGGCATCGTCTCGACGACTTCCGGCGCTGCGGCGGCTTCCGGCGCGGACTCGGGAAGCAGGTCCGGCACTCCCGGCACGTCGTGCGCGATGGGTTCGGGCTGCGCGGATCCGGGCCGCGAGTCTTCCGGTGTGCGCTGACCTGCGAGCCGGTCCAGCCAACTGCGGAAGTGCCAGACCCCGCGCCGCTGCTCAGGCCGCGGTTCGGGATCGTTGCCGCCGGAGATCGCGGGCTCGGCCCGGGTCTCGGCGACCGGGCTGTCGACGCACGCGGGCGGCTGGGCCGACTCCGGCTCGCTGACGCCTTCAGAGGCTTCGACCGGAAGGCCAGGCCACCGCGCTTCGATCTCGCCCCCGGCCGTCATCGTCCCCACGGAGGCCGCCGGCCAGCGGACCCGTGCTTCCAGCTTCAGCCGCGCGTCGGTGACGAATGCGCGGGCGTTCCCGCCCTCCTGGTCGCGGACCATGATCCACTCAGGCTCGAAGGGCCGCCCGTCCAGCAGGATCTCGACCCGGCCGGAGCCCGTCCAGCCGAAGGCGACGCAAGCCTCCGTCACCAGGCAGGCGACCGCACAGGGGGCCCCCTCCCCGGCACCACCCCAGAGCTCGGCCTCGTAGAACAGGAGCCCGCTGAGCGCCTGATGCAAAGTGCGCGGTATGGGGATGGAAGACGCCGGGTCCCGCAGGACCGGGGAATCGCTGCCGGTCGTCCCGGCCACGCCGATGAGCTCGATCAGCCAGGTCTCGATCTCGGGGAGGGTGAACCCCGAAGGGGTGCCGATAAGGCCCAACTCGAGCCCCGATCCTCCGGCCTGGGCGGCCAAAGCATCGCCGTTCCCGCGGACCAAAACGGTCCACTGAGCGGTCCGGGTCACGACCTGTTCCATGGGCCTTCCTTCCCTGAAAACCAGCAGGTTGTCACCATCACCCTCTGCCCGCGCAACGTACCCAAGGCCGGCCGCAAGTGTCAACGAGCAATGGCTTTGTGGCCCGAGACTTGCTCGTTCAACCGGCGTCCGGCAGAACTGCGGCAACCCGTGATTTGGTCCAACGGCGCATGGCGGAATGCACGAACCGAGTTGCATCTACCGTGCCGCCCGCCTACCTTGCTTCATAATGAGTGCGATCAGGAAGGATCCTGTCCAGGGGAGTGACTTGGCCATTCCGGTTCACGCCTCCATCCTGAAGGTCCTGGCTTTGGCCCTGGCCCTCCTGCCGGGGCTGCCGGCCGCCGTTTCCAGGGCCGATGGCGCCGCCCCACCCATCGCCTTCCCGGCCGCCGATTCCCTCCGCAACCCGGTGACCGCGGCGCGGTCCGCCTACGAAACGGCCCTGCAGCAACGCCAGGCGGGCGACCCCGCCTCGGCTCTGCGCACCATCGAGTCGGCTCTCTCGGCACTCCAGGCTGCCACGGTCGATCCGGACCCCGCCAGGGGCGCCGAGTTCGCGGACCTCGAGGCCAGGCTCTCGGCTCTGTACGACGCCACCCGGCAGGACCTGCCGAACGTCCAGGTCGAGCCCGGGAACGAAGCCGACGAGGGCGTCCTCAACGCTGCCGCCATCGATGCGCTGGGCGCCATCGAGCCCCAGGACCACGAGCTGGTGACCCGCTGGCTGGACTTCTTCATGGGCGCGGGGCGTTCGACCTTCGAACGCTGGCTCAAGCGCTCGGGCCGCTACATGGACCTGTTCCGCGCGGTGCTTCAGCGCGAAGGCCTGCCACCCGACCTCGTGAACCTGGTGTTCGTGGAGAGCGGCTTCAACCTGAACGCGCGCTCGGTCTCGGCCGCAGTCGGGCCCTGGCAGTTCCTGAAGAGCACCGGCAAGTTCTTCGGCCTGACCGTGGACCAGTGGGTGGACGAGCGCAAGGACCCGGAGAAGGCCACGGTCGCCGCGGCCCGCTACCTGAAGCATCTCTACGGGATCTTCGGCGATTGGCCGCTCGCCCTGGCCTCCTACAACGCCGGCGAGGGCACCGTGCTGCGCGCCATCAAGGCGCAGGGCACGACGAACTACTGGGACCTCAAGCTCCCGCGCCAGACCGAGGACTACGTGCCGCAGTTCATGGCCGCCCTCACGATCGCGCGCGACCCGGCTCGCTACGGCTTCGACTCGGTCGAACTGGACGACCCCATGGCCTTCGACGAGGTCGCGCTCAAGGGCCCGGTGGACCTGCGCACGGTGGCCCGTCTGGCGGACTGCTCCTACGAGGAGCTCAAGACGCTCAACCCGGCCGTGCTGCACACGGCGGCCCGGGGCTCCGGCGGCATCGTCATGCTGCGGGTGCCGCCCGGCAAGGGCGAGTCACTCATGCAGCGCCTGCAGAGTGGCGAGCCGTTGCCGACGCTGAACCTCACGCTCAAGCACACCGTCCGCAAGCGCGAGACCCTGCAGTCCATCGCCCGGCAGTACTCGGTGAACGCGCAGGATCTGGCGCGCATCAACGGCATCGGCAGGAAGCGCCCCCTGCGGCGCGGCATGATGCTCACCGTGCCCGCCTCGATGCACGCGCCGGCGCCCGAGGTCATCGACCCGGCCACCGATCCGCGCGCCTCGACCGCCTACGTGCCACCGCGCAACCACGGCCGCCCCGCCACCCTCGAGGGCTATTCGACCACCGAGGGCCGCACCGCCATCATCGTGGAGAAGGGCGAGACGCTGGCCTCGATCGCCGAGCGCTTCGGAGTGAGCACGCAGGACCTGATCCGCTGGAACCGGCTCAAGAGCGCGCGGGTGACGCACGGGATGCGGCTCAAGGTCCGCACGCCGGAGGCGATCGCCGCCGACAGCACCCGCAACGACTCGACGCAGATCGCCGCACTCCGGGCGCCGAAGCCCCGCACCTCGAAGTCGCACGCCGCCGTGGAGGCGGGCCCGCACCGCCACTCGCCGGCCAGGGCCCGGGTGAGCCACACCGTGCGCAGCGGCGAGACGCTCTCGGGCATCGCGCGCCAGCACGGCATCTCGATCGCCGCGCTGCGGAAGGCGAACGATCTCGGCACGTCCCGGATCCGCGCCGGTCAGCGGCTGAGGCTCCCGGTCTAGTCCCGCGGGGAGACGCGAACGCCGGACGGG
>JANXPZ010000206.1 GCA_025357055.1 Candidatus Eiseniibacteriota bacterium
GCCCCGCAAGGGACCGGCCGCCACTCGTGCGCCCCGACCGACGACGCTGGCCGGGCACGCGTTCATCGAGAAACGCCTAGCGCAGCCGCACCAGCCGCTGCGAGGACACCCGGCCCTCGGCCAATAGCCGCACGAAGTAGAGTCCCGCGGGCGCGGAGCCCTGTCCGGTGCGCCCATCCCAGGTCGCCGTGTGACGGCCCGCGGGGAACACGCCGTCCGCCAGCACCGCGATCTCGCGGCCCTGCAGGTCGAGGACGCTGAGCCGAGCGTTCGCCTCGCGCGGAAGGACGAAGACGAGCTGGCCCGTGCCCCGCATCGGGCTGGGCCGCGCCGGCTCGAGCGCCGGTGCCGCGACCGGCCTGTTCCCCGAACCGTTCCCCTCCGTCACGTCCAGGACGTAGGTCGTCACGTCGGCGTTCAGGTCGAGGATGATGTTCCCGTCCACTTCCCGGATGTTGGTGGCCGCGACCACGCCGGCGCAGCCGTTGGCCGTGTAGTAGGAGCTGGTGTTCGGCACCGTCGAGGGCGTGAACGAAGTCTTCAGGGTCGTGTTCGGGTAGAAGTCCGTCCAGCCATTGCTGCCGTTCAGCTCGAGCTGATAGAGCCCGTCCGCCTGCTCCACCGAGATCCCGTACCACTTCTCCCCGTTCGCCGGGTTGGCGGGCAGGGTGTCGCAGTCGCAGTTCCTCTGGCCGCGGTAGATGCCCGCGCTCACGCACTCCGCCTCGTTCGGCAGCCAGAAGGTGCGCGACAGGACGTTCTCGTCCACGTGGTAGATGCACAGACCGTGAGCGTCCGCGCCCATGCTCGCGAACCCCGCGTCGAAGCCGAGCTGCTGGCGGTTCTCGAACAGCCAGTACTCCATCCCGCCCGAGCCGGGCTGGACCACCTTGACGATCGACCCCGGCCCCGTGGTCTCGCTCGGCGGGATCGTGATGCCGGTCGCCAGCGTCGTCACTTCGATCGGCGTGACGAAGCCCAGGTAGGCCATCCCCCAGGCACTCGGCTGGGCGGGTGAGTTACCCGCGCAGTCGGGGTAGACGTTGGGCGTCCGGCTCCAGCTGCCGCCCGCCATCAGGCTGATGGCGCCGGTGCCCTTGGATTCGTAGCCATAGTCGTACTCGTCGGGAAGCCCCAGCACGTGGCCGAACTCGTGGGCGTAGACGCCGACCGCGGGCAGCAGCGGCCCCGAGAGCGGACGGCCGCTCTCTCCCATCGTGTTCCCGCCCGCCTCCGGCTCCATCGAGTAGCTGGCGATGCGGACCCCGTCCACGTAGAGCGGTGGCGGGGTCGTGCCGAAGCCATCGTTCTCCGCGACGCTCCAGGCGTGCGACCAGATCAGGTCACCGCCGCCGCTCCACTCCGCACCGGAGCCGGCGTGCACGACGAAGAGGTTCTGCACCACGCCGCCGGCCGCGTACTGGGTGAAGTCCACGTATGGATCCGCCGCCTGCACCGCGTCCATGACCAGGCGCTGGACGTTGCGGGGATAGGGCCCGAAGCCGTTGTCGTGCGTGCCGTCGTGCTGGCAGTAGTAGGCGTAGGCGTTCGGCGCGGTCAGCCAGCCCGTGGCACTCGGCAGGTTCAGCGTCACGATGTCCACGGCGCCGTGGGAGATCGAGTTGTAGAAGGTCTTCAGCGTGTGCGTCGTGGTCGTGTCGGCCCCGCCGCGGATGTAGTTGTCGCGGAACAGCATGCTGTCCCAGACCGTGGAGCGGTACCTTGCCGTGGGCCCGCCCGGCGGGTTGTCCGTGAACTGCACCAGCAGGACGAGTGCCCTCACGCTGGTGGCGCTGCTGGCGTTGGGGGCGGTGAGTACAGCGGGGCGCGCGATGCGGTTGATGCGGACGTTCGCCCGGCCGGCGAAGCGGGCTTCCGCGCTGGAGAGTGGCACCTGCCGGCCGATCGTCTGGTAGGACTGGACGATCTCCGGGTCGAGCGGCATGAGATCCGGCGCGGTCTGCGGGGCGATCTGCGCGGCGGCCGGTTGGGCGGTCGGCTGGGCGATCGAGCGGCCCGGGCCAGCGGTCGCGAGCGCGAAGCCGAGAAGCATGAGCAAGGCGGGCTGGCGGATCGTCATCGACTACCTGCTTTCACGAAGCGCGGGTGCCGGGTCTGGCGGATGGACTCGTGACCCATGATTGTCCCGCTTCCGGCGGCCGCATTCAAATCCGCGGGGGACCGCAAGCGGACTGTGCTTTGCCGCAGGCCATTACGGCGCTCTACGGGCGCCCGGGGGACGTCCCGGCGGCGCGCACGGAGTCCACCCACGCGCGGCCCCGCTCGTACCCCGCGAGCCGGCCCCGGATCGCCACGGCCAGCGTGTCGGCGTGCGTGCGCTCCGCCAACTCGAGCGCCCGGCGCGCGGTCGCGGCCGCCACGCCGGTCCGCCCGGCCGCCGCCTCGGCCGCCGCCTGCGTGTCGAGCACACTGGGATCGCGACCACCGCCGGCTCGCACGGCGCGCTCCGCCAGCTGCACGGCCTCAGCGGCCCGACGCACGGCCGGATCGGGACTGGTGGCCAGCAGCCAGGCCAACGCGTTCAGCGCCTCGCCGTTCGCGGGCGCGTGGCGGAGCGCCAGCCGCAGGTGCTCCGCCGCCTCGGCGTCGTGGCCCGGGAACGTGAGCAGGGCGCCGGCCAGCAGCACGTGCGGACCCGGACCGCCGGGGGCCAGCGCCGTGGCCTGGCGCATCAACTCGAGCCCCTCTTCGGCGCGGCCCTGGAGCACGACCACGATGCCGAGCTGTCGCAGCGCCAGCGCCCGGCTGTCACCCGGTCTCTGCGCTGCACGGCGGTAGAGGGTCTCGGCCTCCGCCAGCCCGCCCTGCCCCTGGACGGCGAGCCCCAGATTGAAGAGCGCGTCCGGGTTCATCGGTTGCAGCTCGAGCACACGGCGGAACTGGCGGACGGCCTCGTCGATCTGTCCGTCGCGCACGAGCACGATACCGAGGTTGACGCGGGAACGGACGTAGTTCGGATCCAGCTCGACCGCCCGGCGCAGGTGCCGGATCGCCTCCACACGCTGCGAATCCGCCTCGAACGCGCTGCCCAGGACCTGCTCGACCACCACGCTCTCGCCGGTGACGCGCCGGGCGTGGGTGAACAGGGTGCGCGTGTCCTTCCACAGCGCCACCTGGCGCGCGGTGACCACGCCGAGCGCCACCAGCACGAGGACCGCGCCGACCGCGGCCACGCGCTGCGCGCGGCGTTGCGCGGCGAGCAGGTCCGCGAGCCCCCAGACCGTCGCGATCAGCAGCCCGATGACCGGAAGGTAAGTGTAGCGGTCGGCGTGCCCCTGCATGCCCACCTGGACCAGCCCGAGCACCGGCACCAGCGTGCCGAGGTACCAGAGCCAGCCGACCGCCAGGTACGGGCGTTCCCGCCCCCGGCGCAGCGCCAGCACCGTCACCACGCCCAGCCCCGCGGCGGCGGCGCACACCGCCACCGGATTCACCGCAGCGGGAAGCGGGTAGAACGGCGAGAGCGCTCCTGGCCAGAGCGTCATCCCGACATAGCGCCAGTACGAGAGCAGCGCGTTGGCCGCCCGTTCGGACCACCCGAGGAGGGCTGGCGCCATGACCGCGCCGCTCTGCCGCTGGATCAGCAAGGTCACCGCCGCGGAGGCCGCTGCCAACGCGAACAGCGGCCACTTCTCCGCGATCAGCCCGGCGAACGTGCGGACGGACGCCCCCGGACCGCTCGCCGCGCGCCAGCCACCCCGCAGCCGCCCCAGCGGCCACACGTCGAGCAGCACCAGCACGAACGGCAGCGTCACCAGCATCGGCTTCGACATCAGCCCGAGCGCGAGCCCCGCCACCACCAGCGCGTAGCGGCCCGCGGAGGGACGCGCCACCCAGCGGCGCCAGGCCTCCAGCGTAAGCAGGAAGAAGAGCCCGCTCAGCACGTCCTTGCGCTCCGCCACCCACGCCACCGACTCGACCCGCAGCGGATGCAGCCCGAACAGCGCGCCCACCAGCAGGCTGCGCCACCATGCGCCGGTGAAGCGGTACAGGACCATCACCAGCAGCAGGACGTTCAGCAGGTGGAGCGCCAGGTTCACCGCGTGGTGCCCCGCGGGCGCGAGACCGAACAACTGCACGTCCAGCATGTGCGACAGCGAAGTGAGCGGGTGCCAGTTGCCGCCGTGCGGCTGGTGCAGGAACCAGCGCAGTCCGTCGAGCGTGAGGCCGGGGGTCACGTGCGGGTTCTCGTAGACGTAGCCGGGGTCGTCGATCAGGACCCACCCGTTGCGCAGCACCCCCGCGAAGGCCGCGAAGGTCGCCACCGCCAGGATCGCGAGCGACAGCGACCGGACCAGGCGCGACCGGCGCGTCCCGCGCGCCGCAGGGATGCCGGCCCCCGCGACGGGCGGGCGCCCGGAGACCCGCCCGTCAGCGCGTCGCAAGCGGCACCCTCACGACGATCCGGTCCCCCACGCGGGCGATCAGCGCGGAGAACGAGTCGTTGGAGACCCGGCGCAGCGGCAGCACCATGCCCCCCGCGGGGGTCACGTCCACGAACAACTCCGCGGTCGTGTCGGCCGGCAGCTCGAAGCACACGGTCAGGTCCGCGCGGCCGTCGCCGTCCAGGTCCACCTCGTCCGTGACCTGCGCGGGGAGCGCTCCGGCCGGCGTCCAGGCCAGCTGCACGAACGCCGCGGGGCGGGCCAGCAACGCGCGCGAGCGGACCGGCTGGTTCACGATGATGCGATAGCCGTCCCTCGCGATGATCCGCGCGGTCCTGCCGCCCGTGTAGACCGGGTCCACCTCGACGCCCGTGGCGGCGACGCCCCGCTGCAAGAGCGGGAAGAGCACGAAGGGCATCACCAGCATGGCCACGACCGTCAGGACCGCGCCCGCGTACCCGAGGACCGCTTTCAGTCTCTGCACGGCGTCCTCCTCAGTGCACGAGCTGGAGCAGTTTCGTCAGCGTGCCGGCGATGATGCTGCCGCCGAACAGGGTGGCGAAGGCCCACGCGGGGAACAGGTAGAGCAGCCGCGCCGTCTCCGGTGAGGCCGTGAGCGATGTGCCCTTGATGTGCCAGCGCACGGCGCCCTTCGTGCACGCATCCACGCAGGCGCCGCACTTCATGCAGGACATGCCCGCCCGCCCCCTGGCGACCGATGTCTCGTCCAGCACCAGCGTGGGGCACGCGCGCCGGCAGGTGACGCAGCCGGTGCACTTCGTCCGGTCCATGCGGATCTCGAACACGCTGAGCTTGTTCGAGAGCGCCTGGAAAGGGCCGAACGGGCAGAAGAAGGCGCACTGCGTGCGCAACCCGGTCAGGAAGGGCAGCACCAGCACCAGCCCGACGAACAGCGAGCCGAAGATGCCCGCCTGCAACGCGGTCTGCACCGAGCGCACCTCGGGGAACTCGGTGACCGCCTTGAACGGGCAGAGCCAGGCGCAGTAGACCGGCTCGAAGGTCGCGGCCGAGAGCAGCACCACGGCCGCGAGCACCGCCCACGGCGCCCACCGCCAGCGCGGGTCCACCTTCCGGATGCGCGGCTTCTTCGCCAGCGCGGCGCTGCCCTCCTCGATCCCGCCGAAGAAGCAGCCGTAGGCGCACCAGCCTTTGCCCAGCACCAGCGTGGCCGCGAGCCACAGGGCGATCATGGGCGCCACCGCGTGCGGGTTCGAGGCGGTCGGCAGGATGGAGCCCGGGAAGATGAGCGTCTTCGTGAGCGCCGCGGGCACGATCATCATGGGGATGGCGAGGAAGCAGAACGGGGTGTCGCCACCGATCATCTGCCCGGCCGCGATGGACATGGAGCCGCGCAGGGTGATGAGATCCCAGATGAAGCCGACCGGGAAGAGCACCCCGAGCGTGACGAAGAAGATGCGACGCCAGCGGTGGGTCTCCTGTGTGCGCATCATCTGGAAGAAGAGCACGATCATGAACTGGAGGGTCAGCAGCGCCGCCAGCTTCGGGGCCATCCCGGGAAGCTGGAACGAGCGCGAGAACATGAGCATCCCCCAGAGCCCGATCGGCAGCGTGAGCAGCAGGGAGCGGCGGGCTGAACGGCCCGTGGTCCCCGCCGCGGCTGTGTCAGGAGTGATCGTGCCACGCATGGAGAAGCGCTCCTCCGAGGGTGATGACGCCGAGATATCCATAGTACGTGGCGACCAGCGCGGTGGTGAAACGGGCGACGGCGCGCAGGCCGGTGAAGCGCCGCGCGGCGCTCACGCCCAGGAAGGGCAGGAACCAGACCAGCGTGCCCGCGAAGAAGAGCAGGAAGAACTCGAGCGCACCGGGCAGGCTGTGCCGCTGCGCAGCGCGGACCCCGGCCACCAGGAACGGCGGACAGAGGTTGAGGCCCGAGAGGAAGCCCAGCGCGGCGGGGCCGAACCCGCGGAGGCGCCCTGCCAGGGCGCGGCGGCGCGTGGCGAAGAGCCCCCCCGGGCAGGGCGCGGGGCGCGGTCGCAGCGTCGAGAGGGCGTACGACGCCAGGGCTGCGGCCAGCGCGAGGTGGACGATGCCGAAGAGCGCGGCGTTCGCGCTCGCGGGCAGGGGCAGCGCGAGGCCGAGGGCCCAGGCCAGGGTGGCGAAGACCAGGTACCCCGCGAGCCGCCCGGCGAGGAACTGGCCGAGCAGCGCGCCGGTGCCGCGCAACCCCGCGCCTTCGGCCGCGAGCCAGGGAAGCAGCACCGGGCCGCAGGCGGCGAGGCACATGAGGCCGGACGAGAAGCCGAGCAGGGCGGGTTCCGCGAGGGGGCCCATCACGCCACGCAGGGTAGGCCCCGGGGTGGCCGCGGACCAGCAAGCGTCGGGCGCGACCGCGCGGCCCTTGCGCGGGTTGTGCTACCATTCCTCGTCATGACGCGTCCCATCCGGCCCGCCCGCACGCTCCACGTCGCGCTTTCCGCGGCCCTCACCGCCGCGGCGGCGCTGCTCCTGGCGCTTGCCCCGTTGCGCGCCCGTGCGCAACCCACCACGACCGCCGGAAGCAAGCTCGAGACCCTCTCGGCGGCGAGCGGCACGGTCCTCGACGAGGGCACGTTCATCATCTCCCAGTACGGGAAGCCGGTCCGCGCCGAGGAATTCGCCATCGAGCGGATGCCTGACACGCTCCTCGTGCGGGCCGCCAGCATGGTGTCGCTCCCCGGGCAGGGCGCTCAGCCGGTGGACAAGAGCATGATCCTCATGGTCAGCCCGCTCGACTACGCCCTGGGCAGCTACTGGTCGCAGCAGTCTGCCGGCCCGGACTCGCTCCGGCGCGGCGTCGAGACCACCCGGGGCGACACCGTCATGACCATCTGGCGCGAGGTCAACCAGGGTGGCACCGGGGATCTGATCGCGCAGCCGCCCGGGCGCCTGTACATCCTCGATCCGCCGCTCTTCAGCACCTTCAATTTCCTCGGATGGACCCTGAACGGGAAGGTCTGCGACCGGCGACCGGTCAAGGTGTTCGTCCTCGGGGCGCGGGATTCGATGGTGGACGTCACCGTGACCGACGTCGGCAACGAGACCATCCGCTGGGGCGGCCGGCCGGTGCTGGCGCGCAAGCTCGTCATCGCCGATGAAGTGACGTCCTTCACGGGATGGTACTCGCCCGACGACGGCCGCATGTTCAGGCTGGAGCAGTCCCGCGACAGCATCCGCGTGGACCGCAAGGCGCCGCCGCTCAAGCGCCAGCCGCCGCGCCAACCGAAGTAGCAGCGCGGCGCGCCGTCACGCGGCGCGGGCCTGGCCGGCGCGCTACATGGATCGCCGGGACCAGCCGTCCCTCGGACCACCCCCCGGGACCACCGACGACCCGTTACGTTTCCTTCGAGGCCCGCCGCGTCAGCCACTCCAGCAGCAGGCGCACGCCATAGCCGGTGGGGCCCCGCCGCTCGTGCGGCCGGTCCGCGGGCGCCCAGGCCGTGTTCGCGATGTCGAGGTGCGCCCAGCGCAGGTCGCCCGCGAATCGCTTGAGGAAACGCGCCGCGACACAGGCACCGCCCTCGCGCGATGCAGCCGCGTTGACGATGTCGGCCGTGTCGCTCTCGAGCTCCTTCTCGTAGTCGTCCCAGAGGGGCATGCGCCACAACCGCTCCCCCGAGCCCTCGCCCGCCGAGAGCAGTTCGGCGGCCAGGCCATCGTCGGTGGTGAAGAGGCCCGCCACGTAGGGACCCAGCGCGATGCCGATGGCGCCCGTCAGCGTCGCCAGGTCCACCACCGTCGCGCCCTCGTAGCGCCTCGCGTAGACCAGCGCGTCGGCCAGGAGCAGCCGCCCCTCCGCGTCCGTGTTGGTGACCTCGATGAAGGTGCCGTTCATCGCGCGCAGCACGTCACCGGGCTTGAGTGCGCGCCCGCCGGGCATGTTCTCGGCCGCGGGGATGAGTCCCACGATCCGCAGCGGCAACCGGGCGCCGGGCAGGGCCGCGAACAGCCCCAGCACGGCCGCGGCGCCCGCCATGTCGTACTTCATCTCGTGCAGTCCGTCGCGCGGCTTGAGCGAGATGCCGCCCGAGTCGAAGGTCACGCCCTTGCCCACCACCACGACCGTGGGCGGCGGCTGGCCGCGCAGCGCCTTCGGCCCGCGCTCGAGCACGATGAAGCGCGGCGGGTGCGCGCTGCCGCGCCCCACGCCCAGGATGGCGTTCATGCCGAGGCGCTCCATCGCGGGCACGTCGAGCACCTCGAGCTTCGCCCCCGCGGAGTGCGCCACCTCCTTCGCGCGCTCCACGAGCCGCTCGGGGGTGAGGTCCCCGGCCGGCATGCTGGTCAGGTCGCGCGCCAGCACGGTGCCCTCGGCCCAGCGCGCGCCGCGCTCGACCGCCGCGGCCAGCGACTTCGCCTGCTTCGTGCCGGGCTCGACCACTTCGACCCGCTTGAGCGCCGGGGCGCCGGGCTTCGTCCGGTAGGCCGTGAAGCGCCAGGGCCCCAGCACCGCGCCCTCGGCGGTGGCCTGCGCGGCCGCGGCCGGATCGAGCCGGTCCGCGCCGAGTGCGGGGATCACGACGGTGCCGGCGCGCAACTCGCGGGCCTTGCGCACCGCCGCCGCCGCGGCGAGACGAACGCGGTGGAGGGAGAGCCCCGAGCGCGGCCCGAGGCCCACGACCAGGACGCGTTTGGCCTTCAGGCCCGTCGGGTAAAGCACTGCGAGTTCGGCATGCGCACCGCTGAAGTCATGGCGGGCGAGCAGGGCCGAGAGGGCGCCATGCGCGCGGCGGTCCACGACCGCGGCCGCCCCCGCGAGCTTCCGTTCGCCCTTGAGGACGCCGACGACGAGCGCCCCGGCCGGGCGCTGTGCGAGGTTCCCGCAGCGGAAGACGATGTCCATGGGACAGTCCCTCTTCTCACGAGGCAAGACAGCGGCGGACCGCGGGAGACTAACCCACGGGCAACGGTTCCCCAACAGCACTTACGCCGCTCTTGCGGACCCACGGCGAGCCGTCCGGGATCACCCGCCGATCCAGACGCATCCAAGGGTGCGCAATGAAGTGCTTGCGCTCCGCGCAGCCTGGACGCATCCTGCAACCAGGTGGCCCGGGCCCCCTGTCCGGGCAAGCGTGGCCGCAGCGCATCACGGACTGGATGCGGAAATGGTCCCGCCAGACGGCGGGCGAACGAGCCCCGAAGGGAATCCGGGGCGACACCGAGGAGAAACGACATGCGCCTTCGTCCATGGATCATCCTGAGTCTCGCGATCGTGCTGGCCGCTGCCGTGGCGGGCTGCGGCGCCAAGAAGGACGCGCAGACCACGCTGGCCGACAGCACCGCCTTCGCGACCAACCCGACGGAGCAGGGCCAGGGGGATCTCGCCCCGCAGGGACAGGTCCCGCCGCCCGAGCCCGTGCCCACGCCGGAGCCCGCGGCGGAGAAGCCGAAGAAGTCACCCGCGGCCGCTCCGAAGGCGAAGGCGACGGCGCCCACGCCGGCACCGAACCCGGGCATCACGGTGCCGGCGGGCACGGCCCTCGTCATCACCGTCAGCACGCCGATCTCCTCGGAGACCGCGCAGGTCGGTGATACTTGGACCGGCGTGGTGAAGAACAACGTCGTCGTCGGCGAGAAGACCGTGATCCCGTCCGGCAGCACCGTCAGCGGCACAGTGAGCGCGGTGAAGTCCGCGGCCAAGGGCGACAGGGCCCTGCTGGACCTGGCCATCGGCTCGATGACCGTCGAAGGCGCAGGCTACACGGCGAACGCCACCACGACGGCGATCGAGGCCGGCTCGACCCGCGCGCGGAACCTCGGCGCCATCGCGGGCGGCGCGGGGGCCGGAGCGCTCATCGGCGGAGCGGTCGGCGGCAAGAAGGGCGCGCTCATCGGCGGGCTGCTCGGCGGCGCGGGTGCCGGCGGCGCGGTGGCCAAGTCGAAGGGCTACCAGGTGGTGCTCAAGGAGGGCACGGAGCTCACCTTCTCGACCAGCAACGCGGTGAACATCAAGCGCTGAGCCGCGGACCGGCTCGCACGCTGCACGACGGCCCCGGGGCGCTGCTCCGGGGCCGTTGGCGTGTGCCTGCGCGGGCGGGGCACTTCGAGCGGGGCCGAGCGCTCCGGGCGGACGAAGCGCTCCGAGCAGGGCGGGGCCTGCGGGGCTGCGGTCCGCTCGAGTCGCGGGGGTGCGAGGTGTCCCGGGACGGCATCGTCAGCCGCGACCGGTGCCCCACCGGGTACACCGCGGGCAGCGGGTCGGCTGTCTCAACGTTGGGGCCCTTGGGTTTCGCCGGGCGCCGCGCGTGGCACGCGTAGTGCTCTTCTGACCTGGCGTCGTCCCCTTCCCCCTGGTCAGTTCTACGCCGCGGCCACCGCGCCGGGCACAACGGAGGACTCATGAGAAGCAGGATCCTGTTCGCAGCGTCCCTGCTCGCGGCCATCGGCCTGAACGCCGGTTGCGGGAAGGGCACGGTCAACTCCCCCGCTTCGAGCGACACGTCCTCGCTCGACCAGGCCGAGGTCGCGAGCGTGGTCGCGATCGAGCCCGAGGTGGTCGATGACGGCCAGTTCGAGAGCACCGAGATCACGAGCCTGGGCGCGGGCCCGGGTCCGGGAACGACCGGGGCGCTCGCCACCATCGACCCGCTGCGCTTCTGGCGTGTCATCACCAGCGTGGAGCGCCGCTTCGAGTTCGCCTTCGCGGACTCCGACTCGACCGGACGGCCCACGACCGCCATCGTGACCGTGCACAAGGCGCTCGCCGGGCGCTTCAACATCCTGACCGGCGTGGCGGGCGGCGACAGCACCGCGATCGACTCGTCGGTCAGCGTCATCCGCAAGCCACTGGCCGACCGCTGGGTGCGCCGGATCCTGCTCAAGCGCCTCCCCGCAGCCGACTCCACTGGTCGCGTGTGGCGCGTGGTGGCGACGTCCGGGGCCAGGGTCACCTCGCGAGACGCGACGACCCGGATCGCGAGCCTGCGCTTCCAGACCGCGGGGGTGGACACCACGATCGCTGAGCCGCTGGCCTTCTTCCCCCTGCGCCGCATCCTGAAGCTCGAGCCCGGCACCCCGGTCACGCTCACCGTGACCACGTCCAGGAGCGACGATGTCGTGGTGCTGTGCCGCCTCGGGCACCGGTTCCGCTTCCACAACAACGGCGACAACACCTACACCGGTGTCTGGCTGGTGCCGGACCTGCGCGCGGGGAACGGGCCCCAGCCGGGCCCGGGCCGTCCGCCCATCTTCCACTTCGGCGTGAACGCGCTCTCGCACGGCACGCTCTTCGACGACCAGGCACCGTACGACTCACAGGCCTGGGTGCTGCCCGTGGTGCTCGGGCCCGACCAGGTCGCGGACGCGCTGCCGTAGCCATCGCCCAGGAAGGCCTTCGACGCGCCGGGCCGGCCCCTCGGGGGACCGGCCCGGTGCGCGAGCGCGATGATCCGGCGCGAAGCCCGGCTAGTTCTCCTCCTCCTTCTCGTCGTCCCTGCCGTCGTCTTCCTCCTCCGCCGGCGACTCCTCGCTCACGCGGCCATGGCGGAAGATCTCGGCCCACTCCGCGATCTCCTTCTTCGAGAGCGTGACCGGCTTCTCGGGGTTTTCCGGCGACACCGGCCCCATCACGCTCGCCAGGAACAGGTCCGAGAGCGAGACGTCCGCGCCCATGGCGCGGGCGTGGCGCGCGACTTCGAGGTCGGCGGTCACCACGGTGATCCGCTCGACCCGCCTCATCTGCTCCTCGACCAGCTCGCGGATCACGTCGTCGGCGGTCTTCGGCGGCCGCGAGTAGCGCACCTCGACGCGGCCCTGGGACTCGTCGGAGCTGCGGCTCCCGGCACCATCGAAGACCACCAGGAACTTCGCGTCCCCCGAGCCCATCGCCCACGACAACAGGTTCACGAGCTTCTCGCGGGCCTGGCGCAGGTTGCGCTCCGGCCCTGGCCGCAGCGCCGCCGAGCGGTGGATGAGGTTGTAGCCGTCCACGATGATGAGGCGGTCACCCATGGTGAGCTCCGGGGAGGGGGCGGTTGGCGCAGGGAACGCCCCGACTATAGCGCAGAGCAGGGGTGAACGAGCGAAGGCCGCCGGGACTTCCGCCCGAGCGGCGTCGCGCGACTAGGCCGCCGTCAGGCCTTCGGCGAACGGGTGCCGCGCCTGGAGTTGCGTGACCAGCGTCTGCGCCTCCAGCGGGTCGAGCGCGACCCCGAAGCGCACCGGCCGGCGCGCGTAGGTGAAGGAGATGCCCGGCCCCCGGATCCCGACGACCCGCAGGACCGACTTCACCTGCTCGGCCGGCACGGCCTGCGTCCCGTCGGGCGCCTGCGCGCTGCGCGCCACCGTCATCCCGGTGAGCGGCGGCATCGGCTGCGCGCGGAAGTTCAGGATCCGGTCGAGCTCGTAGGCCCTCGTCGGCCCCAGCCCGAACGCCTCGCGCTGGATGGTGAGCACGTCCTGCCGCAGGCGCACGCGCTCGTGCCCGACGAGCATCCACACGCAGATGGAGAGCGCCGCCGAGCCGCCGAAGGTCCAGAACGCGAGCCAGACGGCGAGGAACGCCTTCGCCAGCATGGGCGCCGGCGAGAGGATCTGCCGCAACGCGAACACCTCGCCCGTCACCCAGCCCGCCAGCCAGAGCACCAGGAAGACCACCACGGGCCAGATGCGCGGCGCCGGGATGACGATCTCCAGCCCCTCGGGGCTGTCGTTCACCACCGCGCGCGATGCGAGCGTCCCTGTGTACTCCACGAGCCCTCCCGGTCCGCCGCTACTCGCCACCCGAGGTCGTGTGCCGGATGGTCCCGTTGTCACCCACGACCCAGCCACGCCGCGCGTCCAGGAAGAAGACGCCCCGCAGCCGGTACGAGCTGCTCACGGCCTGCGGAGCCCAGGTCTCGCCGCCATCGGAGGTGCGCAGCACGGCGCCCGTGCCGTTCGAGCCCACCGCAAAGCCGTTCAGCGTGTCCGCGAGACACACGCCTTCCAGCTGGTAGGAACTGCCCAGGTTCCCCAACGCCCAGGCCACCGAATCCGGCGTGGCCGAAGTGCGCAGCACCACCCCCGCCGCACCGACCGCCACGGCCCGCTCCACGTCGTGGCGCCAGAGCCCCTTGAGCGACTGCGCGGTGACGTAGGGCACGGTGAACCACGTGACGCCGCGGTCGTGCGTGCCCAGGACGATGCCGGCCTCGCCCACGGCCCAGCCGTCCGTCGTTCCGGCGAACCGGACGCTGTTGAGCGTCACACCGCCGCGAAGGGTCCGCTGCCAGTGCAGTCCGCGGTCGGTGGTCGACAGGATCAGGCCGCCCTCGCCCACCACCCAGCCGGTGTCGCGGGTGGCGAAGCAGACATCCATGAGGTTCTCGCTGCTGGCCGTGTTGAGCAGCCGCGTCCAGCTCGAGCCTCCGTTCAGCGTGTGGAGCACGGTGCCCCCGTTGCCCGCCGCCCAGCCTTCCAGCGCGCTCGTGAACCACACCCCGCGCAGAGGCGTGACGGTGGACGACAGCTGCCGGGCCCAGGTGGCGCCGGCATCCGTGGTCGAGAGCACGGCCCCGCCGTTGCCGACGGCCCAGCCGCGCCGGCCGGCACCGTCGAAGAAGACGTCGTAGAGGTCCTCGGCGACATTGCTCGTCTGCGTGAGCCAGCCCGCAGCCGTCGGGTAGACCAGCACGGAGGCGGTGTCGGCCTTGCCGCCACCCGAGACGACGAGCAGGGCGGTGCCCTCGCCGACCGCAGTCACCAGGCCCGTCGAGCCGACGACGAAGACCCCGCTGTTGCTCGAGGCCCAGTCGAGCGTGCCCGTGTAGGGGACGCCGAAAGTGTCCACTGCCGTGGCCGTGAACTGGCGCGTCTGGCCTGCGTCCAGCGTGTCGGCGTGCACGGCAAGGGTCACGGCCGAGAGCGGCGGGATGACGACGGGCGCGGCGGGGTTCGTGACCGTCCCGCAGCCCGCCAGAAGGACCAGCAGGCCAGGGAGCGGCATCAGGCGCTTGAGGGTCAGGTTCATGGCTCGCCAGGGGTTCGGGTGACACGGGGCGAACGGCTGCGCCGCCGCCGGGACCAACCTATGGGTTGCAATTCCAGGGCCGGATGCCCACGTTGTCAACATGGGAGTTAGCGCCCTGCCCTGATGCAGGATGCGCGCCGGCAGCCCAGTTTCTGCGCGGTCCGGCTTCGGCTTGCCCGGCCGGACGCCCGCGGGCGTCCGGCGCCCCCGGCCACGGGGCCACACGACGGGGCCCGGTCTTGAGCCGCAGGCGGGGTTCTTCTAGTCTGCCCCATCCGCACTGCGCTCCCCACTCTGGGGACGCGGCCCACTCTGGAGACCCCTGATGCTCGAAGTCCGCGACATCGTCAAGACCTTCGATGGCCGTGCGGTCGTCAACCGCGTGTCGTTCGAGGTCCGGCCGGGCGAGATCTTCGCCCTGCTGGGGCCCAACGGCGCCGGCAAGACCACGCTCATCCGCATGATCACCGACATCCTCAAGCCCGACTCGGGCGAGATCCTCCTCGACGGCACCCGCATCGGTGGCGATTCGCGGCGCCAGATCGCCTACCTGCCCGAGGAGCGCGGCCTGTACCGGCGCGTCTCGCCGATCGAGGTGCTGGTCTACTACGGGGAGCTCAAGGGCCTCTCCGCGCACGCGGCGCGCGCGGCCGGGCTCGCCCTGCTCGAGCGGATGGAACTCGCGGAGTGGGCCACGAAGCAGGTGCAGACGCTGTCGAAGGGCATGCAGCAGAAGGTGCAGTTCTGCACCGCGCTCATCGGCGAGCCCCGGCTCCTGATCCTGGACGAGCCCTTCACCGGCCTCGACCCGCTCAACACGCAACTCTTCGAGGAGCTCCTCGCCGAGCGCCGGGCGGCGGGCTGCACGGTGCTGCTCTCGACCCACCAGATGAACAAGGTCGAGGAGCTCTGCGACCGCGCGCTGATGATCAACCGCGGGCACATGGTGCTCTATGGTTCGGTGCGCGACTTCCGCCGCCAGTACGCCGACCATGCCGTGACGGTGCGCTGCGACCGGCGGCCGGACGCCGTGGCCGGCGTCCACGGCATCGCGGCCGGGGACGGTGACTGGAAGCTCATGCTCGAGCCCGCCGCCAGCCCGCAGTCGGTGCTGCGGGAGCTGGTGGCCTCGGGCCTGGGGATCGAGTCCTTCTCGATCGCGAACCTGCCGCTCGAGGACGTCTTCGTGAAGGTGGTGCGCGAGGGGCTCGGCCTCGATCACGGGCAGAGCGGGCCGTTGCTGCCGGACGAGATCGTGAAGGGGGCCGCACGATGAACTTCTCCTGGAGACGCGCCCTGATCGTGGCGCGGCGCGAGTTCCTCACCACGGTGAAGCGCAAGGCGTTCCTCTTCACCCTCATCGCCGTGCCGCTCTACTTCGGCGGCGTCATGACGCTGGCGACTCGCGGCTCGATGTCCGACCGCCGCGATTCCCTGCGCTCCTTCACGCGGCTGGGCGTGGTGGATTCCTCGGGGCTGCTCACCGGCGCGGCACCCGAGATCACCACGCGCCTGGCGCCGGATCCGACCGGCGCGCCCGAGAAACTCGAGACCTACCGCACCGAGGTGGTGTTCTACGCGGACCAGGCGAAGCTCGAGCGGGCCCTGCGCTCCGCCGAGATCGCCCAGGGCCTGACCGTCTCCGCGGACTACCTCGCGACCGGCGCGACCCGGCGCTACGCCCGCTCGACCGGCACCTTCAACTCGGCTTCCTCCGTGCGTCCGATCGAACGCTGGCTCGCGAGGAGCCTGCTCGCGGGGCACGCCGATTCCCTGCGCATCGAGCGCGCCACGCGGCCCGCCAGCGGCATGGACCTCTACACTCTCGGCAAGGACGACCGCTTCGAGGTCAAGGACGAGCGGCGCGAGATGCTGGAGTTCATGGTCCCGTTCATGGTCTCGATCCTGCTGGGGGTGTGCATCATGACCGGCGGCCAGTACCTGCTGCAGGGCGTGAGCGAGGAGAAGGAGTCGCGCATCCTCGAATCGCTGCTCTGCGCGCTCTCGCCGGAGGACCTGCTGGCCGGGAAGCTGGTCGGCCTGGGCGGGGTCGGCCTCGCGCTGGTGGCGGTCTGGCTGGGCGTGGGCTTCGCCGTGAGCGCGCCGATGCTGGCGCTGGCGCAGTTCCCGCTGTCGCCGGGGCTGCTGGCGCTGGCGGTCGTGTACTTCCTCCTCGGCTACCTGTTCTTCGCCAGCATCATGACCGGGATCGGGGCCGTCACGAACAACATGCGCGAGGCCCAGCAGTTCTCGATGATGTTCTCGTTCGCGAACCTGCTGCCCATCATCGTGCTGACCCAGATCCTCTCGAAGCCGGACGGCGCGCTGGCCGTCACGCTCTCGATGCTCCCGTTCACGGCGGCCACCGCCATGATGCTGCGGCTGGGCACGCCCTCGTCCGCCGTGCCGGCCTGGCAGATCGCCCTCTCGCTCGCGCTGCTCGCGCTCTCGGGCTGGCTGGTGCTGCGCGGCGCCGCGCGGGTGTTCCGCATCGGGCTGCTGATGACCGGCAAGACGCCGAACCTGCCCGAGATCTGGCGCTGGGCACGCGCCGGCAGGTAGGGGTGTCGAGCGTGGGCGCCGCGGACCTGCCCCGCTGGCGGGTCTTTCCCGCGCTGGCGCTGGGCACCGTCATGGCGGTGCTCGACATCAGCGTGGTCAACATCGCACTGCCCACGCTGTCGCGCACCTTCGGCGTGCCGCTCACCACGATCGCCTGGGTGGTGCTCGCCTACGTGCTCACCATCAGCGGGCTGCTGCTCACCATGGGCCGGCTCGCGGACTTCATGGGCCGCCGCCGCGTCTACGGCGCCGGGCTCACGGTGTTCATGGTCGCGTCGGCGCTGTGCGCGGCCGCGCCCTCGGCCAACCTGCTGGTGGCCGCGCGGGCGCTGCAGGGCCTCGGCGCAGCCATGATGTCCGCCAACAGCACGGCGCTCCTCATCGCCGCCTTCGGGGCCGAGGAGCGCGGACGCGCGCTCGGCGCCTTCGGCGCCATGGTCGGTGTGGGGCTGGCGCTAGGCCCGCCGCTCGGCGGCATCCTCGTCGGGCACTTCTCGTGGCGCTGGATCTTCCTGATCAACCTGCCGGTCGGGCTCTTCGCCCAGTGGCAGCTCTGGACGCGGGTGCCGCGCGATCCGCCGGGACGCCGGGCGAGCCTGAGCCTCATGGCCGCGGCGTTCTGGTGCGGGGCGCTGGTGACGGTGACGTACGCGCTCTCGCAGGGCCCCGCGCACGGCTGGGGCGACGCGCACGTGTGGCCCCTCTTCGTGCTCGCCGCCGCGCTGCTGGCCCTGTTCGCCCGGGACGAGGCACGCGCGGAGCAGCCGCTGCTGCCGCTCGACCTGCTGCGCGGACCGCTCGGAGTGGCGACCACGCTGACCCTGATCGTGAACGGGCTCTCGATCAGCGTGGGCTTCCACCTGCCGCTCTACCTCGAGGAGGTGCTCCGCTTCGACGCGGCGAAGAGCGGCCGCTGGCTCGCGGTGCTGCCGCTGCTCGCGCTCGTCCTGGCGCCGCTGGCCGGACGCTGGTCGGACCGGATCGGGACGCGCGCGCTGTCGGTCGCCGGCATGCTGCTCGCGGCCGTGGGTTTCGCCGTGATGTCGCAGGTCGGCACGGCCCCGCATCCCGGGCACATCCTGGGCGGGATGGCGCTGATCGGCGCGGGGATCGGCATCTTCACCGTGCCGAACTCCAGCGCGGCGATGGGCAGCGTGCCGCCCGAGCGGCTGGGCCTGGCCTCGGGACTGCAGGCGACCATGCGCAACCTCGGCATCGCCTCGGGCGCGGCGGCGATGGCCGCGATCGTGGCCTCGCGCTTCGCCGCGCACGGTGGCGGGACGCTCGCGGCCACCGCGCACGGCGGGGCAACGCACCCACTGGCCTTCGCGCTGGCCACGCGCGACGCCTACCTGGTGATGGCGGCCGTCGCGGCGGCGGCGGCGGCGCTGTCGCTGCGGCAGGTAGCCGGGGTGCGGCCGGACGCGGGGGCTGGCGAAAGAGGATAGCAGCGGTCCCCCGGGAGGCGCCGACCCGACCCGCACGGCCCTCCGACCAGGCCCTGGCCGCGGGGACCATCCATGACTCCGGCGTGGCGTCCCGGCACGGAACGCGGGACGCTGGCACGCATTCCGCGATGATCATTTTGTCCTTGGTGCCGCCTGCACATCATTGAGACAATCAATGTTGTGCCTTGAGGCTCCGGATGTCCCCCGACCCACCCTCCGCGTTCGGCAGACGTTGGGGACTGGACCTGGGTCCGGTCCTTCAAGGAGAGTTCTGAGGCCGCCATGGGCAGTAAAGCCGGGTCCGCACGACCGCTGCCCTTCGGCGGCGTGGAAGCCAGGGTGCGTGGCGATCAAGCGCTGCCACCCCGCTTCCCTCAGGAACGATACGGGCGGCTGCCCGCCCGCGAGTATCGAAAGCGCCCGGGTGTCCCCCGGGCGTTTTCGTTGGGCGAGGTCCGTCGGAGCGCGTGGCGCAACGGTGGCCCCGCCACGCCGGACGACGCCGGGCTCACTCCGCGCGCCGCGTGATCAGGGACGGCGCGTGGAGCGCTGCAGGACCTGCGCCAGGAGCGTCACCGCGTCGGCGGGCACGGACGGGCGTCCCGCGTCGACGGCGCAGGGCCCCGCGACCGCGTTGAGCAGGATCAACGGCAGGCGGTCGCCGGTACGCAGCGGCGCCCGCACGAATGGCAGCGTCGCACGCGCGGCGGCCTCGGCCACCGAGGCCACGCGTGGCCGGTCCCCGGGCACGCCGACGAAGCTCGTCCCGTCCCAGCCGAGCACTGCCGCCACGCAGCTCTCGTAGATCTCGCCCCCGTCAGTCGAGGTGAGCAGCGTGGCGACGCCCGCAAGCCGGACGGTGTCGTACGCGCTCGGCGAGCCCGGCTTGGGGAACGCGCCCCGCTGCGCTGCGAACGGCGACACCGCCAGGCGGACCGGCATGCCCTCGACGAGATTCGAGCCGGCGCGCGGCTCGGCGCGCAACTCACCGCCCTCCACCACGACGCGGTAGACACCCGGTGCGGCTTCGCGGGCAAAGCGGGCGAAGGCCGCCAGCCCCGCCGGGCCTTCGGGCGCGAGCCGTTCC